>NZ_JAFLCJ010000015.1:0-185426 GCF_017302695.1 Leptolyngbya sp. UWPOB_LEPTO1
TGCAACAGATACAGCACCTGGAGCCGTTCTTTACCTGTCGCCGTGGTTTGTGCCCTGAGTAGTTGTTTCAGTTCTTCAGCGCTTTCTTGAATCTCTAGCTTGTAAACGCCTGCCATCGTCGCTGACGGAATGCTACATCTGAGTTATATCATCTGTAGTCATATTTTGGAGATTTGGTATAAAGCCGGATCAGAAGGCACAAGCAAATCAGTAATATAGTTATCAACTGCCGTCCATTGAGTTTGACTCATCATTATATTCCTCAAATTACTAAAGAACTGGACTGCCGAAAGACAGCCCAGAGTAAAAGGTCATCGCTTAATCACACCACAATTCATCAGAGCACGATCGTTCATGCAGATGCTCCAGCATGTTGCTCAGCTTTCTGTTTGAAAACAGACGGTACTTCTGCATCAAACACTTCTCCATGCAAGACTTCTGAGCGAGAGCCATCCACTCCAACTGGCACATCTCCCGTAATGGTTGTACGGTAGAGCAGTCGATCGACTTCGACATGATCCAAGTCTTGAGGAGCCAGATGCGCGGTTGCACGGTTATCCCAGAACGCGATGTCTCCATTCTGCCAGCGGAACCGAGTTGTATAAGCAGGTTTCGTAATTTGCTTAAAGAACAACTCTAGCAGCAGCTTGCTCTCATCAGGTGAGACATCCACAATGCGCGAAACAAAGCCAGGATTCACAAATAAAGCACGTTCACCCGTTTCAGGATGCACTCGCACAACGGGATGAATCGAAGCCAAAGGATTCACGGCAATACGTTCAGTAAACTTTGAGTTACTGGGCTGATAGCCTCCACCATTGAAGCGATGTTCCGCTTTCAAAGTATCGGCTAATGCTTTCAATGGTGCAGAAAGCCCTTCATAAGCAGCCACAAGATTTGTCCACTGCGTATCTCCGCCAACATCAGGAACATTGACGGCTCTTAAGATTGATGCAGCAGGCGGATTGATAGCAGCCGTGACATCAGTGTGCCAAGGGCCACCTGTGCGAAAACCATATTGTCTTTCATAGATTTTGCGATCGACAGGCTTAAGCTGCGGAAAGCCTGGTACTGGTTCTGGCTCTCCCAAAGGATGTGCAAATGTTACTTCACCGAAACGAGAAGTAAACTCAACTTGTCCTGCATGATCAACATTCTGACCCCGAAAAAAGACCACCTTCCACTTCAACAATGCCTTACGAATCTCTTTCACTTCATCTTCAGAAAGAGGTTGAGCAAGATTCACACCGCCAATTTCAGCACCAATGTAAGTACTGACAGGCTTGACTTCAATATGCTTATAACCCATGTCTAGAGTCTCCTTTAGAGTCTTCAAAGTTTGGTCTGCAGCAAAAGTTGTAGTTGTAAGATTGATCGTTTAAAGAAATCTGCCTATCTACCCCATATAGATACACATTTAGCTCTCAAACTTTATCAGTTCGTGACTCGGAAGCTCGCAATCTTTCAGCAACTAGAACCTTCAAAATCTGCAAATTCGGAATGTTTCCACTCAATCCAATTACATTCCAAAAAACGAATCGTTGCTGAAAAAACCTTACTACTTTTTTTATGAATTGACAATCATTTTATGTTGCTGGAAACCGCTCAAGTAAAGCAAAAAAAGAATAGAAAATGTGATCAAGCGATCAAAGAATTAGTGAGGTGATTTGATAGCATCAATCAAATTTGGCAATTGTTGCATCTGTTCAAAAACAACATTCGCTCCTGCTGCGACTAGCGCATCTCGATGTGTTTCAATTGGCTGATGTGAGATATAGCCGAAAACGGTCATTCCAGCCGCATATGCTGCCTGCACCCCTGGAATAGAATCTTCAATCACAACACACTCTTCAGGCTGAAACCCCATTTGCTGTGCTGCATGAAGATACACATCTGGAAACGGTTTAGGACGATCGACATCATGAGAACTATAGAGTTTTCCATCAAAGTGAGCCAACAGCTGAGTTAGGGTCAAAACTAGCTGAATATGACGATGACTACTGTTCGATGCCACGCATTTTGGCAAAGTAATTCTCTCTAAAGCGCCAGCAATACCAGAAACAGGTTGTAACTCTTGACGCAATACAGCAAATTCTCGTGCTTTGCACCGTTCAATAAAATCTTTGGGCAATGTTTTTTGATAGGATTGTTCGATCAGCGCTATGCAAGTTGCAAGTGATTGTCCCATAAACTGCCGAGTCGTTTCTTCGTACGTAATTGGCAAGCCAACTTCAGTCAACATTTCCGCAAACACGCGATGCAGAATCTGCTCACTATCTACCAATACTCCATCACAATCAAAAATCACCAGTTTCCGATTTGCCATAGTTCAGGGTATAGAATTCAGTCTTTCTCTATTTCTCTGAGTTGGAATCAATTGAGATGATTCAGCTATACTCCACAATAATTCAAAAATAGTTAGAAACTCTAATATTATGGTTAACGTATAATTTGTATCCGGTTAGACTTGTTTCTGCAAGCGACTCATGTAATAGTCAGGAAATCTGTGTGCTAACCGCAGAATTAATCAATAGTGCGATCGTAGAACGAGCACTCACTCTAGCCTTTCAGGGAACATCAGAATCGTGAGTATTAACCGTGAAAATGAGCTTTATTTAACTGCCGATGTTCTTGTGATCGGTGGTGGGCCTGCTGCTGCATGGGCAGCGTGGGCAGCAGCTTCTCAAAGTGCGAGTGTCATTGTCGCTGATAAAGGCTTTTTAGGCACGAGCGGAGCTGCTGCCGCGAGTGGGAATGGCATTATGGCTCCTTCGCCAGAAAATTGGAATACTGTTTTATGGGAACGCTATCAAGCAGGACAAACCCTCGCAAATTTGAGATGGATTGAGCGAGTCATCGAAAAAACTTGGCTGAGTTTACCCTTAGTCGAAGATTGGGGCTATCGCTTTCCACAAGAGAATGGTCAATCTGTGCGTCAGAGCTACTATGGGCCTGAATACATGCGGATTCTTCGCAAAACTCTGCTGCGCGCAGGTGTGCAGATTCTCGATCAAAGTCCTGCCCTAGAGCTTTTACTTGCGAATGATGGTTCAGTAGCAGGTGCAAGAGGAGTTCAACGTCAACAGCATCGAGCTTATACTGTTCGTGCAGGTGCAGTCGTGCTCGCAAACGGGGGCTGTGCTTTCTTGAGTAAAGTCCTAGGATGCAATACCAATACAGGCGATGGAATGCTCATGGCGGCAGAAGTAGGTGG
Source organism: Leptolyngbya sp. UWPOB_LEPTO1 (assembly GCF_017302695.1). Lineage (NCBI taxonomy): Bacteria > Bacillati > Cyanobacteriota > Cyanophyceae > Leptolyngbyales > Leptolyngbyaceae > Leptolyngbya > Leptolyngbya sp. UWPOB_LEPTO1. Next base: position 3,215 of record NZ_JAFLCJ010000015.1, read on the forward strand.
CGAACTATCGAGTATGGAAGCATCGAGCCACTATGCGATCTCAACAGCGTTCAATGCTACCGTCACGCGGGGCGTTCCTTTTGGTTGGGCAACCTACACAGATGAAGCAGGTCATAATCTCGGAGGCTATGTCAATGGTCGGCGTGATCCTTCCTTTTTGCCAAATGCTTTACTCAAAGGTCAGGTCTATGCACAACTCGATCGTGCGACACCTGAAGTGAAAGCTGTGATTGAAAAGTCCCATTTCATCGCATTTCTACCCTATAAGAAAGCAGAGATTGATCCCTACACAGAACGAGTGCCCGTTACATTGCTCTTAGAAGGAACGGTACGGGGAACAGGTGGAATTCGGATTGTAGATGAGAGTTGTGCAACGACGGTTCCAGGGCTTTATGCGGCAGGTGATGCTGCATCACGCGAATTTCTTGCAGGGTTAGGCTCAGGTGGCGGTGGCCCGAATGCAGCATGGGCAATCTCAACCGGGCAATGGGCTGGAGAAGGTGCAGCCGCTTTCGCGAAGAGTCTCGGAACTCATGCGCATGAGCGAGTTGCGCGTCCTGCTGGTCAAGCAGGATTACGATCGCATTCCTCCACAGCCGAGCCTTTTGATAGTGATGCGATCGTGCGAGGTGTTCAGGATGAGGTCTTCCCACTAGAGAAGAACTACTTCCGCTCTGAACAGGGGCTCCAGACTTCTCTCAATCAACTAGAAACACTCTGGCAACAAGTGCAAGGCACTGCTAAACAAGAAACCGTCCGAGATATCGAATTTTCACGCCGAGCCGCAGCCCTCACGGCTGTAGCACGATGGGCATACTTTAGCGCATTGCATCGTCAGGAAACCCGGAGCGGTCATATTCGCGTGGATTATCCAGAAACCGATCCCCATCAGCGTTACTATCTAGCAACAGGTGGCTTGGATCAACTTTGGGTAAGACGCGATTGGATTTCGGAAGCAGTTGCTACTCCTCAAACTGTATTTGCTGGAGCAAGATCATGATCGAACTAATTAGTACCAAACGTTGCATCACTTGCAATATCTGTGTGCAAGTGTGCCCTACGAATGTCTTTGATGCGGTTCTTGATCAACCGCCTGTCATTGCACGTCAAGAAGATTGTCAAACCTGTTTCATGTGTGAGGCGTATTGTCCTGCGGATGCGCTGTATGTTGCACCTGAATCGCATACGAAAGTTGAAGTCGATGAGGATGAGTTAATCGATCGCGGAATTATGGGCGAATATCGCCGCACATTAGGTTGGGGATATGGCAGACAAAACAATAGTGACCAGGATACAGCCCATAAGCTGAGCCAGTTGACACGTCCCTATGCCGCAAATTAGTTTTAGGATTGGCGATCGCAAAAAAGATACTACTTCGATTCCACGATTTGATAGTGTTCCACAGTAGGAAAAGGATCATAGAAGTGATGTAGAAGAGATCGCCATTGCTGATACTCTTTGGATTGCCTAAAACCGATTGTATGATCTTCTAAAGTTTGCCAACGTACTAGCAAAATATAACGATTTGGAGTTTCGACACAGCTTTGCAGTTCGTGAGAAATATATCCAGACATTGAAGCAATAATGGGCACAGCAGTTTGGAACGCTGCTTCAAACTGCTGTGCGAGTCCGGGTTTAACTTCTAAGATTGCAACCTCTAAAATCATGATACAAACTGGCTAACGATCGCGTTTGGGTAACATAAAGTTTCTCAACATCAACTAACGTACCATCCAGATTGAAAATAATGCATAGATGCTTCATGCCAGTTTCCACCTGTTTACTATGACCGTGTTATTTCTTAATGAGATCGTAATCTAGACTTTCTGGCTGCATATCATCTGCATTCAGTTTTGCACGAAAAAATAGATGGTCATACTCACCGCAACCAAAATCACAAAGTTCCGAATCACTTGAGGCTTCAGTTTTCGGACATAGTGAACGCACAAGTAGGCACCTAGCGAGCCTCCAATCGCCATCACAGTCGCTTGCTGCCAAGCAATCACCCCTGCAAATATGAAAGGGATGATCGCAATTCCATTGATGCAGCTTCCCAAAAACGTCTTGAAAGCGTTCATACTGTGAATGCTTTTAATTCCCAAAAATGACAGTGTTGCCAGCATCAAAATGCCTAAGCCTGCCCCAAAAAAGCCGCCATAGATAGCGATCGCAAGCTGCGCCAGGATCACATTCAACAGTGGCGGCGCAGTTGAAGGATTCTGATCTTGACGCTGCAACCACTTCTTAACAGGTTCTCCAAAAGTAAACACGAGCGTTGCGACCAACAACAAGTAAGGGATCAATTTCTTGAAGACATCCGGTGACGTAAAGAGCAATGCGATCGAGCCAATCACTCCTCCCATTAGGCTCACACCACACAGTAAGATGAGTTGTTTTCTAGGAACACCTAGATCTTTTCGGTAAGCTCCTGCACTGGCTAGCGCTGCAACCCAAATTGCAGTATTGTTCGTCGCGTTTGCAACAACTGGATTGATTCCTGTAAACATCAAGGTGGGAAAGGTGATAAAGCTTCCGCCACCTGCGACTGAATTCAGTCCTCCTGCGATAAAGGCAGTACCGAAAAGCAGCAATCCGGTCAAAGGCGTTAGAGGAGTTGAAACCATTTCGTTCTAGACCCCAGGCGTTTGACCGCCATCCACCAAAATTTCGCTGCCTGTAATTGAAGCAGCGCGATCGGAAACTAAAAACAGCGCTAATGCAGCAATCTCTTCAGGCTGCACAATTCTTCCGAGAGGAATTGCCTTGATCGTTTCTGCTTTGGCTTCTTCGACCGTGATACCGCGATCGCGAGCATTTTGCGCAGCTAATCGATCGGCTCGTTCAGTTGCAGTAAATCCTGGTGAGATTGCATTGATTCTCACATTATATGCAGCGAGTTCTTTCGCAATGCCTCTCGTGAAGTTGAGTAACGCAGCGTTTGTTGTTCCACCCGGCAGGAAATTAGCGCGGGGCGTTCTGCCAGCACCACCAATAATATTCACGATGCGTCCATCGCGACGACTAATGAAATCAGGAATGACTGCTTTGACTAGGCGAATATAACCGAGCAATTTTAAGTTCCAGGCATCAATAAATGCCTCATCTTCAAGATCGAGCAATGATCCCGCTCGTGCTGATCCCGCATTGTTGATCAAAATGTCAATTTGCCCAAATTCTGCGATCGCTTGAGAAACAACTTTCTCAATACTTTCTGCTTGGGTCAAATCTGCGCGAATTGAAATCACTCGATTGCCTTGCTCTGGGAGTTCAAGAATCTCTGAGATAGCGCTTTCGAGCCGCTGAGCATCACGAGCCACGATCGCCACATTCACGCCTTCATGATAGAGAGCTTTTGCGATCGCCAACCCAATTCCTGCACTTCCTCCAGTGACGATCGCAGATTTTCCAGCCAAGTTCAATTCAATTGCCATAGTTTCGCGTTGATCCTTACTTTACAGAAAGAGGTTAACTGAGTTCACTCGTCATTCGTTCATCGATTTTCAGAGCGCCTAAGAAACAGGAGTGCTGACCGCCACTTTGAAATAAACTGGCTCATTTCCTAGCTTCCATTTGATGTTGCATCCGATGCTCGGCTTCTGGTCATAAGCAACAGGTCGGTCAGAGAGCACTGCTGCGATCGCGGCTCTTAAATCTTTGCCCGTTACCGGAATATCATTTCTTGGACGACTATCATCTAATTGCCCACGGTAAACTAAGCGACGACCTTGATCAAATAGAAAAATGTCGGGAGTGCAAGCTGCAAAATAGTCTTTCGCTGTCTGCTGACTTTCATCGAACAAAAGCGGAAAAGATAAGGTGAGTTCCTCAGCAAACTCCTTTAAAGAATCGGGTGCATCATCAGGATGAGTCATCACATCATTGGAACTAATCGCAACAATTCCAAGACCTCGATCGCGCGTATCTTGTCCCAATTGGGCAAGCTCGTATTTGATATGTTGCACATACGGGCAGTGACGACTGATAAACAAAACGAGCAAGGCTTTCTTGTCAGCAAAATCAGCAAGAGTAATCGTCTGACCCGTCACAACATCGGGAAGTTGAAAATCGGCTGCCAATGCTCCTAAAGTCAGCATTATTGAAGGAGTAAGCACCATAAAAAAACTCCTGAATCACAAAGAAACTACAGTAAAGCGGGATAGTTAAAAGCTGTCCATAGCAGCACAATTAACTATAAGAATTATTAGTAGATTTACTTTCTGGCATTACTTTCTCTCGATGAATTTACAGCTTCATATCAGTCTGATATCGATCGCAAAGAAGCTGAAACCCTTGGAAAGTCTGATATTGAGACAACATTTATCTCAATATCAAAGCTCACAGATAAATGCACACAACTAATACTCAAGACCCGATTCGCTGCAAAACATCGCGCCAAAAACATTTCTTCTCTAGAAATCTAGAGAAGAATAGAAATGTAACGATAGTTCGAGTTGGCGACTAGTCCATCTATTAGTTAGGAGATTTTTCCATGAGATACAAGAAACTTGCTGGCGGCATGACTGTGCTGTCGCTCTGTTTTGCGCTGGCTCCAATTACAAAAGTAGGTGCATCTGAAAAATCAGTTGCGATCGTGACTCCCAATATTCCTAGCAACGTCGCAGGCGCAAGTGCCTTTAACCTGTCCAATCTCGCCCGCAGTGGCTACCTTGAGGGCATTCCTAGCGGTAGCCAACTCTCTTGGGAGCTTGCAACAGGACGCATTACGGCTCACGATATCGTCAAAGCTGGCATTCAAGCGAAACAAGTTTCATCTGATGCGCTGAACAACCCAGCATACATTCGAGCGATCGAACTCAACCTGGCTGAACCTCGGATCAGCGACTAGCTTTCGATTCTTCAAGAGAGGAGATAAAATCGCGCGACTATCGCTGAGATCACCGAACTGTCGATAGCAGTTCGGTCACACTCATAAGATAGTGCGCGATCGTCACATCACTCTTGAAGTCCCTTCAAGCAAAACTCAATCAACGGTTCCCTCTCGCTCTGGAACATCCCCCAACGATGTCGCGAAGCAAGAGGGATTTTTCATGAAACAAGAATTCTAATCTCCGAATCACGGGATGCACATGAAGCTAATTGGCGACTAGTCCACACACTCCGTCTAGGATAAGAGGTTTAAGAATTTTTCCTTGCTCTTGTACTACGGTGAATCGATAGAGATTAAGTAGTATTATGAGCCTATTTCCATGAATAAATCAACCTTTCCTTTATGAATAATTGCGATCGCTGTCACAATTTATCTGCAGAATCATTACAGTTGTTTGAGCCTGAAACGAGTCTCTCCGGGAAAATGTATTCAATTTAGCTTGATTTATAGAAAAGCTTGTGAAACGATACTCTGAACGAATAAAACTACTTAATACCTATAGATTTACAGTGGTTTTAAGACTCGGTTAATCGTATTACTCGTGTCGATCGCATCAATTGAAGGGGTGCTTCTACGCCGCTTGAAGTGCGCCTTCGACCAAAGTACTGTCCTACCACAAAGCGGATCTCTTGCTGCCGAATTTCAGCAGTGAGATCAAATCATTCTTGCTTTGAATCGTACTTGCCCTTGTCCTTAGCGATGTTTGCAAATTTGGATGTGAGGTTATTGAATGTTGAAAATTTCATGGAATTCTCGATTCTCTTGGTCACTGTTTCTAAGTACTGGTATTTTGCTGGCATCAACCAGTCATGCCACGAAAGCAGCGGCTTCAGAGGTCACTCCGTTACCGATTGAGCAGACTCGCTCAAATCTACCTACTCCAAGCGTTTCTCAAATCGAGCAATCTCTTGACTCAACTGTGCAGCCCATCAATCGACTGTCGAATCAAGTCACCTCGGTTTCTCAGCTTTCGGATGTTCGACCAACCGATTGGGCTTTTCAAGCACTACAGTCTTTGGTCGAACGCTATGGGTGCATTGCCGGATATCCCGATCGCACTTATCGCGGCAATCGTGCACTGACTCGCTATGAGTTTGCAGCCGGACTGAATGCTTGCCTCGATCGAGTCAATGAACTGATTGCAGCAGCGACAGCAGATTTAGTTAAGAAAGAAGATTTAGCAACCCTACAAAAATTACAAGAACAGTTTGCGACAGAATTAGCAACCTTGCGGGGGCGGGTCGATAAGCTAGAAGCACGAACTACGACACTAGAGAAACAACAATTTTCGACCACAACGAAACTGCAAGGGGATGCAATTTTCATTGCGGCTGATACCTTTGGAAATCGCGCAAACAATACTGCTGCAAACGATACCAAAGATGACACTCAAGCTTTCTTTGCCTATCGGGTGAGGCTGTCTCTCTTGACGAGCTTCACGGGTAAAGATTTGCTCTTTACTCGTCTTGCTGCCAATAACGTTCCCAATCTACAAACGTCAACGGGAACAGCTGAAACTCGTTTAACGATCGACAGAAGCAGTTTTCCAGAGAGTTCCTTATATCTCGACTCTCTCCACTACCGATTTCCACTCGGAAATCAGACCACGGTTTGGGTTGGAACTCGTCAGCTTCAGCCTGTTGTATTTGCACCGAATCTCAATCCATTGATCGGAGGTGCAAATGGTGCTATTTCTCGATTCGCAACTCACAATCCAACCATCTATCGACCTGGTTTTGACGGTGCAGGTGTTGGGGTGTCTCATCAGTTTAGTCCGCAGCTTAGATTCGGCTTAGGCTACTTAACCGATGATACTCAAGCTCCAAATCCTAATGCAGGACGAGGAATTTTTAGCGGCAATAATCTGCTTTATAGCCAACTCACTTTTACGCCGAGTCGCAACTTTGATATTGCGTTGAGCTATGGACGCAAGTACTTTGGTTCCAACACTGGGTTCAACCTAACAGGAGGAACAGGAAGCGCTTTTGCGAGAAACCCATTCCAGCAAAATGCAACTGTTTCCGATAATTTCGGGCTGCAATTTCTCTGGAAAACAAGCCCTACGCTCCAAATTGGAGGATGGTTTGGCTATACTCGCGCTTTCCAAGTTAAAGGAGCAGAAAACGAAGCAACCATCCTGAACGGAGCGATATCAGTTGCATTTCCCGATCTGTTTAAGAAAGGAAATCTCGGCGGGATCATTGTTGGGATTCCTCCCAAAGCAACGAGTAATGATTTCCGCCCTACTCCCACAGCCGCTCGCCGCGTTGACTCAGATACTTCACTACATCTAGAAGCGTTCTACACGTTCAAAGTGAACAACAACGTCAGCATTACTCCTGGTGTTTTTCTAATTACTAATCCTGAGCAAAATCGTAATAATGATTCGATTTTGGTGGGAACAGTTCGCACAAACTTTAGTTTCTAAAGTGAGTTGCTAAAGGTTGACACTCTGACGCGATGCAGTCACCATTTGAATTGAGCGCGTCAGATCAGGCAACTTTTGACCATACCAAATCGATCCGAGAAAACAAACGATCGCGCAGACCATTAACGCTTGAGGTGCTCCTAGATAATGAGCAAGCGTTCCTCCTATCAAGTTACTAAACGGCATCATTCCCACCAGAGACATGGCATAAATGCTCATCACTCTGCCGCGTTTACTATCCTCCACGATCGATTGAACCACAGTATTACTACATGCAACTTGCAGTGTTCCCGCAGCCCCTACAAATACTAAAATCACAAGAGAAAGTAAAAATGATCGTGATACTGAGAAGGCAATCAACCCGATCCCAATAACCGCAGGACACAATCCAATCGTTCGCTCTAATCCAGCAATGCCTCGACGCTGACTAAGATAAACACAAGCCAGCACCGATCCCACGGCTCCTGATGCGCTCAGAAATCCGAGCGAACTCGCTCCGCCTCGAAGAATATCTGCTGCAAACACAGGCAATAAAGCCGTATAAGAAATACCAAATACGCCTTGAATTGCCAAGAGCAAGATAATCATACGAACAGGCAGAAAATTCCGAACATAGTTAAATCCTTCTTTCAACGATTTCCAAGCACTGACCTTCGATTTTGAGATGGCTGGGCGATTCAACCGCATTGATGCTAGCGCCCAGATTGCTGCAAGATAGCTCAGCGTATCAAATAGAAAGCAAAAGCCTGCTCCAACCGTTGCAAGCAAGATACCACCGAGTGCAGGTCCAAACAATCGAGAACTACTGAGCATAATCGAATTGAGCGCGATCGCGTTTGCCAGATCCTCACGCTCTGTGACCATCTCGCTGACAAAAGCATGACGAATTGGCATATCTAACCCTTTCACCATCCCCAATAAAACACTCAGCAACAGCAGAGACTGGAAGTTCGCCATCCCAGTAAAGACAAGCGCAGTCAAAGTACCCGAAACAACCATACCCAGGAGTTGCACGATCGTTAGGATATAATGCCGACTCCAGCGATCAGACAATACGCCTGCTAAAGGCAAGAGAATGAGTGTAGGTAGAAATCCTAGAAAGCCTGCTAGACCCAGTAACCAAGGCGAATGAGTCAAATCATAAATCAACCAAGGAACCGCGACTTGAGTCATAAAGGTTCCCGATAGAGAAAAAGTTTGCCCTAAAAAATAAAGTCGAAAGTTACGAGATCGAAATGCAGGCAGGTGAAGTTTGAACCGCACTTGCTTGCTGAATCGCTGATACAAATTTGCCATAACCTAACAATTTGCTTCCACTGATAAAACCAACAAGATTGATACCTAGAATAAGTTTCAGGGATCGATCTTCTGTTATCTTACTATACGAAAAACAAACTGTTAGATATTCTAAATAAATAATTTTGCATTGAGGTAAATCTTTCCAAGCCGCAATCAGAGCATCACTCGCTATAGGCAACAGGTTGAAATAGAGTTTAAGCTTTCTAATTGCGTGAAGCGTGATATTCACAAAAGCTTGAGGCAAATCTGTCTCTTGAAAGCCAGCATTCTGTAAATTGCTGCAGAACATTCATTTCTCATCTTAAAAAGAAAACCTTCATGTAGCTAACTCAACTAAGCTACATGAAGGGCTAGACGCTTTTAACTTGTATCGGAGATAGACTGCTAACTCAGAGCATTGACAACATAATCAATGTAGGAGTTCAATTCCACAGCAGGATCACCTGTCAAACCGTGATTGGATTTGATGTGTTTGAGAGCTTCGATGTACCAGCTTGGAGAAAGCTCGAATGTACGGTTGATTTCAGACAAACCCCCAATCAGATAATCATCGATAGGACCCGTCCCTCCAGCAACCAAAGCATAGCTGATAATCCGCAAGTAGTAGCCAATGTCGCGGACGCACTTCGACTTGCCGCGTGCATCAGAAGCATAGTTTGGACCTTGCAACTGTGTGGTGTAGGGGAACTTTTGGTAAACCGCGTTTGCAGCAGCTTCAGCTAAACTCGGAGCTTTGCTCGACAGTTGTTTCGCTGCTTCCAATGAGCTTGCGGCTTGGCGGAACCGACCAAAAGCAACTTGAAATTCAGTGCTGCTCAAAAAGCGTCCTTGGGAATCAGCAGCGCTCACCGCTTCAGTTAATGGAGTTTTGGACATTGATCAAGATTCTCCTAAATGTGTACATGAATAGATAAAACAGAGAAATGTGCAATTGATTAGCCAACTGCTGCCGCTGCTCGATCGAAGTAGGTGGCAACTTCCGCTAGAAGACTGCTGCAATCTCCTTGCGTAACACCATTGGGATCACCTGCGATCGCCAGCGATGCTTCTTTCAGCTTTTGAATTCCAGCCGCAACCGATGCACCCGGAACGCCTAAAGCCAAATAAGTTTCTCGCAAGCCGTTCAATGCTCGGTCTTCCAAAATGCTGACATCACCCGTGAAAATTGAATAAGTGACATAGCGCAAGATGATTTCCAAGTCGCGCAAGCAAGCAGCCGCCCGACGGTTCGTGTAAGCATTTCCACCTGGAGCAATCAGTTGAGGTTGTTCTTCAAACAGACTGCGAGCAGCATTTGCAACGATCGCAGATGCGCTACCGGAAATTCGGTTAACGACATCAATGCGCTTATTGCCATCCCGCACCAAACCAAGCAAAGCATCGAGCTGACCCGGATTCAGATAGTCACCGCGAGCATCTGCCTGAGAAATCACTTTTGTAAACGCATCTTGTACCATTATTGCCTTCTCCTAATTGTAACGTTGACGAAAATTTGAATCTAAAACTCAAGTCATAGAAGGGAATACTATATTTCCTAAAATCCTGAAAAACATCAAGTGGAAATTAGCCTGTTATTTCTAATTCTTCTATTAGAAATAACGAGAACAGTTCGGAAGAATTTCAAACTGCATTTATCCCCTACAAATTAGTTTTTACAACAGTGTTATGCCTATTTTTGTTAAAAAATATTGAGCAAATAAGTCAGTTAAACATCATAAAAAAGAGGAGTATTTTTAGAACTGATTAAATCCCTCCTCAATCATTAATGATAAAAAGCAATTAAGTTATTACATATACAAATCACAAGATTAATTCAGTAAATTGCTCGCCAAGTCGGCGTTTTACCCCAAAAAATTACTTTTCAAAACTTAAAGATTTGCTCTCAGAATCCTCTAGATTTTTCGATTAGTTCATCAATTCAAATTATTAATAATTGAGTTTCGCTTATTAAAATTGATAGAAGCATTGCTAAAAACAATTTACTTAATAACGCAAGAAAATAGAAGCAAACTACCTGTTGAAGTTTGCTTCTATTTTTACAACTGTACTTAATTTGTTGAATTATAAAGCCCAAAAGTAGGAAAGTCATTAAAAACAAAAAACCACTCATATTTTCGCCGAAACGCCTTAGCTTTTTAGACAAAAATTATCATGCAGTTTCTATTCTTGATGACAGTACTTCTCGTCTTTTTACATCCAAAATAATTCGATGAGCGAAGCAATCCTAAGCGGATGTTTTACTGCGCTCACGTTATCTTTTCGTCCCGAATTCCATCTTGGGGCGGGTGAATGCTTGTGACTCAACCTCATTCAACGATCGATTCCCATCTTTGAGACAAATTGACATTAAGCTATGACAGGTTCTTGCGGTGTATAAGAAGATGAATCTCCCTTCAGGGCTTGACTATGCTTACCATCAACACTGAGCGGAAGATCTCCTGAGATAGTAACTCGCTGCATCCGGCGAGACTGATTGCCATAGTCTGCGATCGCATAGTGCTGAGTCGCTCGGTTGTCCCAAAATGCGACATCTCCTGCTTGCCAGCGCCAGCGGACTGTATTCTCTAAGCGAGTGACATAAGACTGTAGCAATCGAATCAGATCATTGGACTCTGTTTGAGATAGCCCTTGCAAACGCCGCACAAATCCACCAATAAAAAGTCCCCGCTCTCCTGACTCAGGATGCACTCTGACAACCGGGTGAACTGTTTCGTAGACCGTTGAAGTAAACACTTCCCGGTAAGCTCTAAATTCTTCCGATAAATCTAGAGCAGGAGCCGCATAGTCATAAGCATTACTATGAACCGCCCAAAGTTGATCGGCTAGATTTCTAAGAGATTCAGGCAGATCTTGATAAGCAGTGACCGAATTTGCCCAAACAGTATCACCACCAACTGGAGGAATGGTTACTGCTCTGAGAACTGATCCGAGCGGTGGGCGATCGACAAACGTCACATCAGTATGCCAATGATTTGCGCGAGCCACCGTGCGATCGTAGTCCAAATCTAAAACTTCTGGCTGTCCTTCAAGCGATGGCACTGTGGGATGAGCCGTTGTGACCTCACCAAACCGACGCGCAAATGCAACCTGTCCATCAGCATCTAAGTTCTGGTTCGAAAGAAAATGACTTTATAGTGTACGAGTGCTTTGCGAATCTCACCAATCGTTTCATTCGTAAGAGCGTCACGCAAATCAATTTCGCCGATTTCAGCCCCAATCCGTCCAGCGATCGGTTGAACTTTTAGACTTGTCGTTGTTGTCATTGCTTAAAAGTCTCCAGAGTCTTGTACTTCGCTTTGCATCGAGTTGAGCGAATTGTTAGACGAACTAACTGAGCAATTCTCCGTTATATCTACCGACTTAGTCAAGAATAAGTCGTAAAGAAATTCTAGATTCTCGTCATACTGCACACAGGCAGATTGACCAAAAATGTCAAGTCAGATCGATACAAAATATGGCTGAGAGCTCGATTCAATTGGCTGCAATCGCTCAACAGAGATCTTGATTTTGCAAGGCGGATGTGACATTATCGGTCAAGTTAAATCTACAGTATCTCTACCAATTTTACGTAGATTTAACTTGACGGATTTTCATCATTTGTCAAACAACAGTCTGACCACACCAAAGTTTACCGTTAGTTTTTGCATTGTAACCAGCTATGCTCAATCGAATTTTCATTGTTTTACGATCTGTTGTGGGTCGATCCTTTAGTCTTAGGGATAGCACGTTAGCTATCCCGGTTTGGCTGCGCTTTGCTTTACTGGGGTTTGGTTTGAGTATTGCGATCGCAGCTTGCTCTCCCACAACGCCGACTGCCTCGAACAGTCCAAACGCCTCTCCCGTTGCAGCAAAAGCACCGACAAGTAATGTAGTGCGCTTTGGAATTCAGAAGGCAACGATCTTGCTCAAAACAAAAGGCGATATTGATAAGCGCTTAGCTTCAGAAGGCGTGAAAGTAGAATGGACAGAATTTCCCGCAGGCCCGCCTATGCTTGAAGCACTTAATGCAGGTGCGATCGATATTGGTCCAGTCGGAGAATCACCCCCTATTTTTGCTCAAGCCGCAGGAGCCGCATTAACTTACGCAGCCGCGATTGCTCCGAATCCAAAAGGTAATGGTGTACTTGTCCTTAAAGATTCACCAATTCAGAGTGTTGCCGATCTCAAAGGTAAAAAAGTAGTGTTTGCTAAAGGATCAAGTGCAAATTTCTTGATTGTGCAACTACTAGAAAAGGCAGGATTAAAATTTAGCGATATCGAGCCTATCTACTTAACCCCAGCAGATGCTCGCGCAGCATTCGTCAAAGGAGATGCAGATGCCTGGGTAATTTGGGATCCTTTTTTCGCAGCAGCTGAAGTAGGAACAAATTCTCGCGTGCTCGCAGATGGGACAGATGTCAATAAGTTAGGCGGCTACTATATTGCATCACGTAAGTTTGCCGCCGAGCAACCTAAAATCTTGAAAGCAATTTTAGAGGAAGTTCGGAATCTAGAAAATTGGTCTGACAAGAATCGTGATGAAGTTGCAACTGTGCTCACTGATGCACTGAAGCTAGATGCAGAAGCTGTCAAGAAAGCAACACAGCGCAGAGTGTTTGGACTCACTGCAGTAACCAACGATATCATTGCTGAGCAACAGAGAGTTGCAGATACCTACTACCAACTCAAGCTGATTCCGAAACCAGTCAAAGTTCAAGACGCGATTCTGCCACCTGATCAAGTCGCTGCTTTTGCTTTGAATTAAGCCTATCAATTGAACTGAAGTTCAGTGATGTATCACCGCGATGTTCAACTTGAATGTTTCGGTGAGTTGAAATCAGATCTATTCAACGATAGTCACATTGGCGGTAGAACAGTCATCAGCCCTGCTCTGCGACAAGCGATCGCAGATGAGTTTCGATTGTAGTTGTCACGACAATTATCGATCGACTGGAATAGCAGGGCTGATGACTGTCGCGACATACCAAGTTGCTATATACCAAGTTGCTATTACCTGATTTGAACTATCAGACAATCTTCATTCCGCCGAATTCGATCTCATCCTCAATGTTTTACTCGGTAGAACTGAAGATTGCCAGATGCTCACTTTAATCGAGCTAAATACCTCTACGACACCTTCGTCAAATTCGTCAAACTCTTCGCTGGAATCGTATTGACTCTGGAATAAGCGACTTTGCGAGGAGCTAAAATCACTCCATCTCCCATAATCGACTCTGCCAACGACCGACGATATAAATCACTCAACTGTGCCGAAACCCCAGTCCAGCTAAAATTCTGCTGCACCCGTTCCGAAGCCCGTTTGCGTAATTTTCTCGCCCACAGTTCATCATCCAAAATCCGACCGATCGCTTCCGCAAATGCCGCCGTATCTTGAGGCGGAACGAGCAAGCCCGTCTCACCCGGAACCACCGTAAACTTCAACCCACCGACATCCGAAGCCACGACAGGAGTCCCGCACGCCATCGCCTCGATCGCGACCAATCCAAACGGCTCATAATGGCTCGGAATCGCACACACATCCGCCGCCGTGTAATAAAGCGGCAAGCGATCGTGACCCACACGTCCCGCAAAAATCACATTTTCAGCAATTCCTAAGTCAGCCACGAGTTGTTCAATTCGTTGGCGTTCGTCTCCATCCAGCTTATCTGCTGCGCTTCCTCCAACAATAACCAGCTTTAAATTCGACGGATCAGCCGAACTATGATGAATCAAGGCAAACGCTCTAACTAAGGTTTCAATTCCCTTCCTCGGATCAAATCGTCCGACATACAGCACCACTTCATCAGTCGGCTTTAATCCCAATTCCTTGCGAGCATCCAACTTCGGAATCACATGAAATCGCTTTAAGTCCGTCCCACAAGGAATGACTTCAATCCGCCCTGCATCAGACACGAGCGATCGCAGCATCATTTCTTCTTGCGGACTCGTCGCAACGATACACCGAGCCTGTTCTAAAATTTGTTTCTCAACTGCTAAGCGGGTTTCCGCGATCGTCGGGCGATTCGGAACCGACTGATATTTCACTGCACCTAACGAATGATAGGTGTGAATAAGCTCAACATTATGTGTTTTTTGAACTTCTAACCCCACCCAAGCCGACATCCAATAATTCGTATGAATCAACGGATAATTCTGCTTTGCCTGGTACTTGAGAAACGACTCGACAAATTCCGGCATGAACTCAAACAATTGATCCCGCGGCACAAACTCTTCTGCACCCGCTTTCAAGCGAATGGTTCGACAATGCGGATTATGCTGCACGATGGTCGCATCATCCGGATTTGCCTTGCGAGTAAACATATCCACCTGCCACCCCAAGCGAGACAGGGCCTCTCCCACCTGGCGAACATAGACGTTCTGACCACCCGCTTCTTCCCGACCAATCTCAGCCGCCGGATCACCATGTTCTGAAATTAAAGCGATCGATTGTCTTGGAGCCTTCTGGATCGAAGACTTTACATTTTTCTCAGGACTGATAACCATAAATTCCACCTCAACAAATTTAAACAGCACAAGCGAGGGGAGTGAGAAGGTAAGAAGTGAGGAGATGGGAAGAAACACTTTTCTCTAGCCCCCTACTTCCTCGTCCCTACCTTAAAACCCCTTCCCTTTCAGATTCGCAATTTTGCTACTTGAACTTGCTCAACACTTTGCCATTAACCTGAAACAGCCGCTCTCCTAGCAACTGGCGGTACACCGCTTCGTATCCATCCGTCATCCGCTGGACGCTGAAATTCTCAATCACATGCCGACGACACACCGCTCGATCGATCTCTGCTACCCGATCCAAAGCCGCAACACACTCATCCACTGTCTCACACAAAAATCCCGTCTTTCCATCTCGAATCACTTCTGGAGCCGAACCCAATCGCATTGCGATCACTGGAGTTCCAGCCGCCATCGACTCGACCATCACTAACCCAAACGGCTCTCTCCAAGTGATTGGGAAGAGCGTCGCCACGGCCTCACCCATGAGAATATTCTTCTGAACGTGATTCGCCTCACCCAGATATTGAATCTGCTCACCATCAATCTGCGGTAAAAGCACCTCTTCGTAAAACTCTTGATCGACGATATCAACCTTTCCAGCCATTTTTAATCGCATTCCGGTGCGCTTCGCAATCTCGATCGCATGATGCGGCCCCTTTTCGGGCGACAAGCGACCCAGAAACGCTAAATAAGGCGGATCATTCGGTTCAGCATAAAACTTGTAACTATCGACATCAATTCCGTTATAAACCGTTGCAACACAGTTCATATTCAGGCTAGGTTCGCGCTGAGCATCTGAGATACTCACATAAGGCTGCGATCGAGCATACGCATAAGCCTTTGACGTATCCGAAGTAAATGTGCCATGTAGCGTATGAACCGTTGGCGTTTTCACTAATTGTGCGTAGGGTAAAGCTGGGCAACCCATGTGAGAATGAATAATATCAAACTCATGTGCACGTTGATAAACGTTCCCCAGTTGCATTGTTTCGTAGATTTGGTATTCCTTCACCGTCGGATCATTCCGAATCGCACGAGGATGCACCGATTCTAACTGCGCCAAGGTGATCGAGTCCCCTGTGGCGAATAATGTGACTTCGTGACCTCGACGTACTAACTCATCCGTCAACAGGCTCACGACTAATTCAATGCCACCGTACGCTGGGGGAGGAACACGCTCCCACAACGGGGTAACTTGAGCAATCCGCATACAAAACCTCCTACAAGGTCAAACAATTTAGTCGCCTCACACCTTTAGCAGAGACTCTCTTTTCTTGCTTCCTAGGAGAGCTAAGTCAGATTTAATGTAAATTTCGCAATTTGCCAAGACGGGCATTTCGACTTGACAGCGTGAGAAATACCACCTCACTCACGAAAACACTACGTGAATACTACGAGATGCCCTCAGCATTTGTACTTACTGAAACTGGCATTTTTGCAGTTCTGGAATTGCCAGTTCCGTCTAATTCCTAGCCTATTCTTGATCTATCTCTATATGACGCTACAGAAGGCTTGTAGTCACTTCCACGATCGCTTGTTACTTCGGTGTTCGGACATTACGAAATCTTGCACTTTATCCATGCAATTCACGCTCGTTGAAAATGAGCATGTATGTCACTTTTCCTACCAAAAGTTAAAATATGTAAAGTTTTGTAGGGAAGTATCTACGCGAGGAAATCTACATGAAATCTATAGATTTAGGCTCAGATTTGTAGGTTATCGCAAAAAAGGCTCTACCGATCGATAGATTTCCGCTTTTTTTAAGAAAATTCTAAAACTTCATAAAAATAGCGGAACTTGCGGTTCCGCCTTGAAGATTTAGAAGCAAATTTGTCCTAACTGTTCCCAGAATGATTAGCAGAAATTAAAACTTCTCCTTTTAACATCCGCTGCGCCGCATCCAGCAGTGCTTCTTCCAGGTAAGGCTTTGTAAAATAGCCACTTGCGCCCAGAGATGCTGCCATTTGGCGATGTCGGTCTGCACCACGCGAGGTGAGCATTGCGATTGGCAAATTCGCCAAGTTCGGATCTTTTTGAATCCGAGACAGCAACTCTAATCCGTCCATTCGCGGCATTTCGATATCGCAGAATACAATATCGCACGGCAACCCTGATCTGAGTTTTTCCCACGCTTCCTGACCGTCGCGGGCTTGTTCCACCCGATATCCGACTTTATTAAATGTCATCGACAATAACTCACGTACCGTAATCGAGTCGTCGACAATCAGCACCATCGGCTCAGTCTTCGCAACTGTCTCAACAACAGGCTGACCCGCTCCCTGCTCCCACATGGAGCCAGCATCGCGACGAATTCGACCTACAGATAAGTCAATCAGTTCCAAGACATCCGCAATCGGCATAATCCGCCCATCCCCAAGCACAGTCGCACCCGCAACTCCAATTGGTTTGGGGACAGGACCTTCAAGCTGCTTGATTACAATTTCTTGCTCACCCAACACCTGATCGACTTGCAGTGCCAAATAATTTCCGGCACTTCTCAAAATGACGATCGAAACCATATCGTCTTCCTGATTTCCGCCGTATACATTACCACGGCTAAGATGACGGTTATATCCCAGCAAATCTTTCAAGGGTCTTACCGGCAGCAATGTATCACGCCAGCTGATACAGGGATTCCCTTCTGCGTCCGTTTGAAGCCGCTCTTTCGGGAGATCGAGCATATCTTCGACCCCATCCATTGGGAATGCAATCCGAGCGCGATCGCTAATACAACAAAGCGCTTTAGAAATACTCAACGTTAGCGGTAAGCGAATCGTAAAGGTCGTGCCTTTGCCTTGCCCCGAATCTGTACTAATCGCACCCCGAATCTCACTGAGACTGGTGCGCACCACGTCCATCCCAACACCGCGACCTGAGAAGTCATCCGCTTGATCTTTCGTACTAAATCCTGGATGGAAGAGCAGATCATAAATGTCCAAACGAGACGCATTCTTCGCTTCTGCGGGCGTGATCAAACCTTTCTCGATCGCTTTCGATCTGACCCGTTCCACATCTACCCCTGCTCCGTCATCAGACACAGAAATCACCGTCTGATTTCCTTGGTGGAATGCCCGAATCGTAATCCGGCCTGTCGGCGACTTTCCTGCTGCACGACGAACTTCAGGATCTTCGATACCGTGGGTGATTGCGTTGTTCACCAAATGAGTCATTGGGTCATATAAATGCTCCAGAATCATTTTGTCAATCAAGGTATCGCGCCCTTCAATTACAAGCTCAGCTTGCTTTCCACACTTCATCGCGATATCTCGAACCGCACGAGGCAACCGATCCGCCGTTTGAGCAAACGGAACCATTCGCGATCGTGTTAATCCTTCTTGTAACTGGGTCGTCACCTGCCGGAACATTCGAGTCACTTGATCTGCTTCATCGACAATAAACTCGATGTCAGAAGAAGACTCTCGAACTCTCACGATTAACTCAATCATCTCTTGCGAGAGCGAGTGAAATCCGGTGAAGCGATCCATTTCTAATGGGTCATACTCAACCCCTGTCGAATGTCCATTGCCGCCATTGCGTTCTGAACCACCAAAGGGAACGCGATGATTTTGACGACTTGCAAGCAGTGAACTCTCAAGCAGCGATCGCTCATACAAGTCCTGCATCCGTTGACCAACATCACTTAATTGCTGCACCTGGTACAACAAATTATCCAGCGATTGCCGCAAACGTTCTTGGTCTTGCTCCAAGCTGTTTCGATTAACAACGAGTTCCCCAACCAAATTGCTCAGGTTATCAAGATGCTTGATTGGAACCCGCATCGTTTGCTCACTAAAGCCTTTTGCAGCACGAGGAGAACGCCGCCCTGGAGTTACTGCTGCCCGATTCGCTGGAGAACCGCCCATCGTTTGGTCAGCTTCTTCAAGCATTTTCTCCAAGTCGCCGAATTCTGCATCATCTGCATGACTTGCAACAACGCTAGTTTGCGGAGAGGTCACTTCTGGTGCATCTGCGAGTAGAGATTCGAGATCATCAAAATTCTCTCCTGCTGCAGCTTCGTTCGATAAAGGCTCATCTAAGAGCGAGTCAAGATCATCAAGCTCATTCGATGTTTCACCTAACAACGCATCCAGCTCATCATCTGAGTCTAACAGACTATCAAGTTCATCTAATTCGTCTTGTGATGCTGGCGTTTCGGGCTGAGAGTTCATCGCAGCCATGCCAACCCCTAACCCCGTTGCGATCGCGGCGGTTCCAATTCCAACTCCCAACAGCGAATTTAAGTCAGCATCTGCATCGCTCTCTGTTTCGTTCAGCAATGCATCTAGATCATCAGGCTCAATTCCATCTCCAGACTCAAAATCGCCCAACTCCAGATTATCTGTCAGACTTGGCTGAATTTCCTCTGCTGCTTGACCCTGTACCTCTGCCCCGAATAAATCTAAACTGAGGTCGGCAAAATCATCTTGAGGCTCAGTCACTAAAGCTTCACTAAATCCCAAGTCAAAGTCTGAGATATTTTCTAACTCGACTGCCGGAGATTCATCAGCGAATGCCTCTAAATCTTCACTAAATCCCAAGTCAAAATCTGAAGTGCTTTCTAATTCGACTGCTGAAGATTCGTCAGCTAATTCAGAGAAGTCAGAACCAATCAGTGTATCCAAATCAAACAGATTTTCATCAGCAGATGCAGAAGGTTCTTCAGCACCAGTTTCAAATGAAAAGTCAAGTAAATCTGCAACTGCATCGTCTGCATCTGAAATGGAACCGTTGTGTAACTCTGATTCATACTCTTCTGATTCAGACTCTCGAGATAGATCATCTGTTGCAAAGTCAAGCAGTTCCACCTCATCTCTTGCCGCTACGCCGTTGAGATTTTCTAGCTCAGCATCGAAGTCAAGCAGAGCAGAAAGAGGATCTGCTGATGTTCCTGGGGCTTCATCGGCAAGTCCTAATTCTTCATCAAAATCTGGCTCTGTGCTTGAGAAATTTAACAAATCGGCAAGAGCATCCTCTGCATCGATCAACGATGAACTCTCAAGATTAAGTTCCGCTTCTAGCTCAGCCTCATCTGAAGAGAAATCCAAGAGATCTGCAAGTACATCGTTGGGTGCAGAAAAGTTGTTCGTTGCTTCAAAGAGACTATCTTCTTCAATGCCAAGCTGATCCAATCCATCAAGATTCAGATCGCCCTCATGCTCAAAACCTAACTCATCCAATTTAGAAGCAGCTGAACCGTTTTGGTTGAAGTCTGATTCACTGAGCAATTCACCCAACTGTAAATCTTCAGACAGAGATGACTGTGATTCGAGTGCCAAATCCTTGATCGAGTCTCCCTCTGCTGATCCTTCAGAAAAGAGAGAATTAAGAACAGCGTCTTCCGAAGCATCTAGTCCCAATTCTAAATCTTCTAATCCCGCGTCTTCAAAGCCATCAAGCCCGAAATCTGAGTCATCAAGAAGCTGTGAAGCAGCGGCTTGACCATTGAGAGTTTCTGAGTCATCTAGTCCCAAATTCAGATCTTCAAGTTCTAAATCTTCAAGCCCACCTAGTTCCAACTCGTTCTCATCGAAAAGCTGCTCTGCATCAGCTTGACCATTGAGAATTTCTGTTTCAACCAGAAAATCGTCGGAATTTATCTCTAGATCCAAACTATCCCACGTATTAGGTGATAGCACTGCTGCTGAACCTACTTCCAGAGATTCAGCAGGTGTATTCGTTGAGACATCTTCTTCAGCAGGTTCAATCTCAAATTCGTTAAGATTCAGTCCATCAGACGGATTTTCTTCAAAGATATTTTCTAAATCAGCAGAATCGAATGTAAGCGCTTCTTCTACAGCAGATTCGCCTGAAGCAGCCAATCCTAAATCATTATCGTCTAGTCCTGCAAATAGCTCACCTAGGTTGTCTAAAGAGCCTTCAGCTTCTTCAAACCCACTCACAGGTAAATTACTCTCTGCTACTAAATCCAAGCCGTCTAGCTCATCCAAACCTAGATTATCGATGGCTTGATCTTCGATCGGCGTAGGAGGCACTCCAAATTCAGTAATATCGTCAGAAAAATCAGGCAATTCGAACTCATCAGCCGCCTCAGATGATAGAGCACTTCCTAAATCTGACGCTTCTCCACTCAACAGTTCTGCTAAATCATCTGAACCGAACTCTTCAGATGCTTCAGAGAACATACTGCCAAAACTATGACTTTCCGAATGATTCGCCTCAAAAGAAGTTACTTCTAGATCAATGACTTCTTCCTGCTGCCAAGTTGCTCCCAGATCCGGCGTTTCACCTTCAAATAGGTCAGCAAGACTATTGAGTTCGTCCATTCCCATATCAGCGCCATTGCCATCGAAAGAAAGAACTTCTTCAGATGGGAGATCATCTAACGCTGATAAATCCAATATGCCATCTAACTTCAGATCATCCGAGGCACTTACACTATCAGATACTGCTAGATCGAACATTTCATCCAGATTCGATGCGCTCAAGTCATCTGTTTCCGCATCTGATGCAGCAAACATATCATCCAAGCTCAGATCATCCGCAGCATCCGTAGAGGTTGTTGCAAAATCTAAGCCAGAGAAGTCTAGCTCTTCTGAACTCTCTGTGTTGGCGATCGCAAAGAAGTCTGCCAATTCTAGATCTGTTTCAGCCGTTTCAGCCGGAGCCGGAGCCATTGCCTGTAAAGCATGGCTCGGTGCAATCTCTTTTTCTCGTCCTGCTAACACCAGCCCCTGTGCCAACTTGATCTCAGTAATCACAAGTGGTGCCAGGTCTCGGTATGCATTCTGAGAATTACCGATCGCTTGACTGGCTGTTTCAATCAGCTGACTCCAGCTCGCCAATCCAAATGCTTCTCCAAGTCCTTTCAAGCCCGCACAAATTTCCTGTAAGCGAACTCGTGCATCCAGATTTGTCTCTGCTTGCCGGAAGATTTGCAGCATTTCCCGCAATTGCGCTGGAACATCGTTTTGGAAAATCAACAGTAGAGCATTATCTTGCAAAACACTCTCAGCTTGAATCACCGTTCCCTTACTCGAACCTGCCGATGCCTTGCGTTCTAATTGCGCTAGATGTGATTCAACTTCCGAAAAGACAGGTTCCAACGTGACCAGCGCTGCTTGTGCCTCATCCTCATCCAACCCAGTCGGCATTTGCAGTTGTTCTAAATGCTCTTTTAGCGTATCAAACACCTTTAACAAGAGCGTCTCTAGCTTTTGATCAGACTGAATTGTGGGCGTTTCCTTTAAGGTTTTGAAGTAATCCTCCAACCGATGGGCGGTCTTCTGAATGCTGTTCAAGCCCAACATCGCCGCACCACCTTTCACCGAGTGTGCCGCTCGGAAGACCTCATTTACCATTTCTGGGTCTGTCATGGTGTCTTGCAGATTCAGCAAACCCTGCTCGATCGTATTGAGATGGTCTTTTGCCTCCTCAATAAAGTAGCCCATGATTCGCTGCTGTTGTTCCGGCTGCATCACACTGTCCTTTCTGTAGATGAGTAATCTCCGTTGAGACTGGTTGAGCCTCTGGGATGAAAATGACCAATGAGAATGAAAAAGTCATCTCAGTTGGGGTGGCGTTCCACCAAGGTGAGAACACTCCGTACAATTGGCTTTACTGTACTGGAAGTTATTCGATCTGGCACAAAAATGATTGAGCAGAATCGTTTTTACTTCCGATCAACAGTTTCTACCCGGAATCGTTCTACCGACGTTAGCAAGTCACGCGCAACCCCTACTAGGTTTTGCAGTGACCCTGACACGCGTTGAGCTTCTTGCGAAGTCTCTTGTGCAGTCAATTCCACGGATTGCATCACTTGAGCGACGTTCCGTGAAGTTTCGGTCTGCTCAACCGTATCGGCGGTAATTGATCTCACAAGTGTGTCAATGACGCTCGATACTTGAATAATGTCTTCGAGTGAGCGCTTCGCTTGTTCAGCGAGCCGGGTTCCCTCGATAACTTGTTGAGTTCCTTCTTCCATCGCGGTCATTACTGATCCAGTTTCACCTTGAATCTGTAATACGATTTGTTCAATCTCTTTCGACGCTTTTGCGGCTCGGTCTGCTAACTGTCGAACTTCATCTGCAACGATTGCAAATCCTCGTCCTGCTTCTCCTGCTCTTGCTGCCTCAATACTGGCGTTCAATGCAAGAAGATTGGTTCGAGACGCAATCTGCGAAATTAAGGCAACAATCTTAGAAATCTCTTGCGAAGATTCCGCGAGTCGTTTAACTTTACGCGTCGTTTCTGCCACTGTTTCTCGAATTTCGAGAATACCAGCCACAGTACGTTCTACCGCTTCACCGCCCTTCAAGGCAGTCGAAGACGCAGTTCTTGCGACTTCTTCGGCTTCACGAGCGCTCTCTGCTACACGCTGAATTGAGTTGGTCATCACCTGTACAGAGTTCAGGGTTACCGCGAGTTCTTCAGCTTGACGCAATGCGTCAGAAGACAAACTGCGAGCGAACATCTCATTTTCCGTGGAACCCTTACTGACCTGACGTGCAGCTTGTTTTACCTGTTGAACGATTTCACGCAGGTTCTGAATGGTTAAGTTGAATGAGTCAGCAACCGCTCCAAGGACGTCAGCAGTAACCTCTGCTTGTACCGTCAAATCACCGCGAGCCGCACCTTCTACATCATCGAGTAAGCGAATCACCTGGCGCTGTAAATCTTCTTTCGCTTGCTCTTGTTCTTCTGCCTTACGTTGCGCCTCGCTGGTCGTAGTCAGAATCACACGAGTCATTTGGTTAAAGTTGGTCGAGAGTTGACCAAGCTCATCTTCTGCAAAAACAGTAGCCCGTGCTTGAAGATTGCCCTGACAGACCGAATCAAATTGGGCTTTGAGGTCATCGGTCGATCGCTTCATATGCCGAGCAGTCATTTGACCGACCGCAAATGCTGCACCACCACCGCAAACACCACTCGCCAGAGCCATCACAATCCCAGTTGTGCGCAGCTGAGAAACAACAGCTCCATTATTGTTTTGAGCCGCCTGATTGGAAGCGACAAAGCTAACCACTGCAACCGCTACTGCTGAGACAATCCCAGCAGCTCCAGCAGCAATCAACTGCTTAGTTGCGAATGAAGCATTCTCAAGTGGAGCTAACCAACCTTGTTCAACAGTCGGAGTCGGTTCTGAACTTGGAACATCTAATTGAGTCGTAAAACTTGGGACCTGTTCAGTTGTGCTGGACATGCTGAAAAGTTCATCATCCTGGAAGGCTGAACCATCTCTATTAGAAGGTGCAAAATCCGAACCTTGCCCAAAATCAACTTCAGCGCTGTCCGAAGCAGCGGACATATTTGAATTGAATCCAAACGCACTTCCAATCGAAGGACTGGTAAATCCGGCTGAATCCTCAGATAGATCAAAATCTGAAAGATTTCCCAGATCATCAAAGTCTTCAAAATCGTCTAGGAAATCAACATTGCTTTGATTGCCTGGCGTTGAGACCGGATGATTTCGACTGCCGTTTTGCGGCTCATCGTAGATCGGCGCAAATTTGTTCTGCTCAGTTGGCATCTCGAATGCAGCTGCAGCTTGCTCATCATAGAAGCCCGGAGCCGCCATAAACAAAGTTTCTTCACTGGTATCCCGACTTGTAACGCGACTGATTGGAACAGCCATGTCTCCCTGGGACATGCCTGGATCAGTTGAAACTGTAGACATGCTGCCGTGCGAAGGCTCATCATCTGAGGCAAAGACTTGATCAAAATCATCCAGTGCATTCGAGAAGTCTTGGCCCACTACGGATTCGTCCTGCATTGAGAACGGCGCATCCGATGAAGCTGAAACTGCAAACGGATCATCTAACCCGATCGAAGCTCCAACTTTTGAACCATCACCGTTGTGCTGTGCGCCAAAGGGATTTCCAAAAGACGACGATTCTTCTGTAGTTGCTTTGAAATCGTCATCGAATGCGAAGTCATCCAGTGAATTTGCAGATTCTTGTGATAGATAAGCAGATTCGTCAAATCCTGAATAATCTGTTTCTAGACTGGTATCTGCAAAGCTATCGGCAGAGCTATCTGAAAATTGACCCGCATAAGCCAGACCACTATTCGCGTAATCAACAAATTCTGGATCAGAGGTGAGATCGAGAACAGACTGGTATTGCTCTTGCGCCACATCATACTTTTGTAAGCCATAGCAGTAGATGTGACCCCGTAAGAGTCGAGCACTAGGATCTTGAGGATAATTATCAACTAAGCGATCGACGATGCCAGCCGCTTCTTCATACTTGCCCTGCATATAGGCGCGCTCTGCCTGCTGATATTCTTGAGCGAATTCATTTCCTCGTGCCATATGCCTCCTCCTGCAAGTACGTGCTGCTCTGAAAACGGGATTTGAAAATAGGAGCAGTTAGGGTAAAGTGAGAATAATACATGTTGCGACCTAGTATGGCGAAATGTACCGAAAAAAATTTCAAGTTTTCGCCTCCCCCCTCAGCAAATAAATCTTTACCGTTCAGGGAACTTTCCTTTGCAAAATAGTTCCCCTGTTCCTTTACAGAATCTACAAATTGATCTGAATAATGTGAAGAATCAATTAGGCATTGTTTCATGCTGCCCACCTCGCTGATCGCAAAATCGCCACCTGATCGAGCAGGCGCAAACATTGGCTCCCATCTTGACCGAGTACCCACTCTCCGCGCAAGAAGGGTGCAACACTATCGGGAGCCGCCGTCGTCGCTTGGACATTCTCGATATCGAGCCATTCCATTCCTAGAATCCGATCAACCGCTAGCCCTAACATAATGTCTTGATCTTCAATCGCAATCACCGAAATCTCTGGGCGATCGGTGTTGAGGGAAGCCGCATCGCCCAAGAATTGACCCAAATCTGCCACCCAAACGACACGCCCTCGAACATTGAGTGTGCCAAGCAGAAGCGGCGAAACGTTCGGAACAGGCGTAATCCGGTCTGGGGATGGAGAAAGGACTTCTCGAATTCCAGTGGCAGGTAACGCAAACTCAGCTCCAGAGGGTGTGTAAAATCGCAAATGCAACTCACCTTCGGGGCTTTCTAACTCCTGAAATTCGGGCGCTTGATCCTGCCCTCTTCCTGTTAAGAAATCTGGACTTCCCACCATTACGACTGTTCCTAACCGCGCAACAATTGTTTGACTGTACCGACGAGTTCAGTGGGCTGAAAGGGCTTAGCAATATAGGCATCTGCCCCCTGCTTCATGCCCCAATAGCGATCGAACTCTTCTCCTTTGGACGAACACATCACGACTGGCACTTTCTGAGTTTTGGGATCGGCTTTGAGCCGACGGCAAACCTCATAGCCATTCATTCGAGGCATGACAATATCCAAAACCACAAGATCAGGACAATGCCCTTGAATGTGTTCCAAGGCTTCAACGCCATCGGTCGCGATCGTCACCTCAATGCCACTTCCCTTGAGCAGATCAGTGATCATCTCTCTTTGGGTGACACTATCTTCCACGACTAAAACTGTACTCATAACCCCCTACCTGTGAGCTTGGCTAAACCGATGACGGGAGAAACTCGCCCCTGTTGACCTTGAATCATTACTAACAAAGTACCCGCAAATACTGAATTAATCTGATACCATTCAAAAATCAAGTATTTTTACGAGGCATTTAAATTTAATTCCGCCTCTAACGCATCTAAAACTTGCTGTGTGGTTGTCAGGATTTCAGGATGTCCAACCCCAACATATTTTTCTAATAACATCAAAATCTCATGCTCTCCAAAAGGTTTCGTTAAATAGTCTGTAGCTCCAACCATGCGTGCTCGGACACGATCGATGAATCCATCTTTCCCAGTCAGCATCAAAATTGGAGTCTGCCGAAATGCTGTGGATTGTCGCAACATGGCACAAAGTTCGTAGCCATCGAGTTCTGGCATCGCAATATCGCAGAGGATCAAATCCGGTTTAATTTGAAAGACAAGACTCAGTGCAGTCAGTGGATTCTCGATCGTACTGACATCGTACCCATTGCGATCCAGCATTAATTCTACTGCCTTGCACACAGTTGAACTGTCATCAATACAAAGGACTTTTGGAGCCTTAGCATTGAGTCCCAATTCTAAAGGAGTGCGAGAAGTAGAATGCACCGAAGGATGAACGGCGTTGAGTTGTAGCCAACCGCGCTGAACATACGGATAGATTGCCCTCGCGACAGCAGAAATATCACGGTTTAAATAACGCGCGATCTGCCGAATTGAGGTTTGTCCATCGGTATAGCGATCGAGCAGTTGATAAGTGGCTTTCGGTAAAGCTGCGGATAACTGCTCTCGATCAACAATGATGGGACATTGGTCGGGAGTATGTAAATACGGATGAAGCTGTTTCCACTCTTGGACTTGCTTCAACGCATTTCTCGCCAAGGGTGCAATTTCCATCGTCAATAGCTGCGGAGTCAGGGCGTTTCCTAGCTCAAAAATAAAAGAGCCTTGATGTAAACTCAGCAGATCAAATAATGTCTCACGCACCATGCCTTGAATAATGCTGCGTCCTTGAGCGGGTGTCACGAGATGATTTTCGAGTAACGCCCACAAGCAGCCGTATTCTGGCGTATTGAAAGTCGCGATCGACGAAGCAGGAATTTGGTCGATCGTAGTTTCAGCCCGATACCGATGCAAGTAATCTCTTAAGCGAGACAGATCTGATTCGGTTTCCCCTGCATAGACAATTTGACCATTCAGGAAAAAGACAAACCAAGAGGGGTGATTGCGCGATCGACGATGCACGACACCAGAAGGTGAGTACGCTTCAACGAACAATTCTCCTGTGCGCTGACCCAGTTCGATCAGTTGCAGGATACTCCTAATGTCAATTTCGCTGAGTTGACCTTGCATAGAGTTGTGCTATAGAGACAATTCGGCATTCACGGAGACCCCAGAATGAGAGCTACGTGAATTGTCCACACATTGTATCTATTAATGCTCAGGTGAACCGGATTTTTCGCAAGGTGAGATTTCGTAGCATGATAGTTTTTTTCAGTGAGTTGGGTAGAACGCAAACAATTCGGGCACATTAAGCGAAGCATTGGGCATCGAATAGGAGAGCTTTTAGTTGTGCTGTATCTAGCAGAAGTGATTCAGAAGAAAGGCGGAATCATGGGCGGTGGCAAGTCTGAACTGAAGTTACTGGCTTGTCAGCGAGGTGAACAGAATTGGAGCACGATTACCGCAGAAGAAGTGATTCCCTCAGAAGAAGCGAATAAATTTAGTCCTGGGTCACTTTTACTGGTTGATTTAACGGGCAACAAGCAGGTACAGCGCGTTCAGGAAGCAGGTCGCCCGATTGCGAACATTTTGCAGACTTTTTCGCGACTGCAAGAAAAAATTCGCACGAAAGAAGAGGAAATTGAGCAATGGAATGAGTCGCTGACTTATCAAAGTCAGGAGTTAACTCGCCGCGAAATGGAAATGGAAGCTCGGCAAGAAGAGTTGCAGCAGTTGGAAATTGAATGCCAACAAATGGAGCAACAACGCCAAGAGTTTCAAGCTGTTCGCGAAGAGGTGATGCGTCAGCAAGAAGAGCTAGAACGCAATCGTCAAGAAATGGCTGGCGCTTGGGAGCAGTTGCAAGGGCAAAGACAACAGCTAGAAGAACGCAAAGAGGAATTACTCGGTGCTTGTGTGTTAGATGAGGCGAAGGCGCAAGAACTGTGTCACATGCTTGATCGCTTCACTGAATCAGCAACTCTTCCCGAAACGGTTCGGCAGTGCAATGAACTCGTAGACTATCAGCAAAATCTGCTCAGCCATCATTGGCAAATACTAGAAGAACAACGGCAGTTAACCGAGCAAATGCGCCAAGAAGTCGGTCAGAAAGCAGATTACGTTGCTGAGCAGTGGCATATTTGGAACCAAGCACAAGAGTCGCTCGAAAATGCCAAAATTGAGATCAAGTCGCAGCAGTCGGTCTTAAAGAGCCAGCAAGAAATTGCACAATCGCTGACTGCACAGATTCAATATCATTCTGAGTTACATCAACATCTGCAAACCGCGATCGCAGGTGGAGGTGGAGAGGTACAGGTTGATATTCAAGAACTGGAGAATTTGCCGATCGAGGAACTTAAATCAATTGTCCAGAGCTTACAGGGCGAGTTTGACCAGTCTTCTCAATTTGTACATGGGCAAGAAGAAGAACTTCGCTTGAAAGAGAAAGAGATTCAAGAACTTAAAAATAGAATTGCTCAGGCGAGTGAGTTCGATCGCATGAGTCTCGAAAACGAATTGACGGATGAGCAGGATGCTTACGAATTTCTCAATCAGACCTTGGTTGGTCAGCGCCGGAGTTTGAGAGAGAAAGAATTGCAACTTCGTCAGCATAAATCCGTTCTGATTCGTCGAGGTGGGGCGGAGTCGGATCAAGACAGCGAATTGGATTTGTCAGTCGTATTTGCTCAGATTGAAACTCAACGTCAAAAGCAGTCGGAAGAGTTGCAACAAGTTGAGGCAAGAATTCGAGAGATTGAATCTGCGATTCAACAGGCTCAGGATTACGTGAATTCACAATCGGGTGAGCAAGAAGCAAAGCGGAATGAGTTGAAGCAACTTGAGGAAGCATTGCAATCTCAGCGAGTTTCAGCAGCAGAACTGGCAGGACGAGTTGCCCTGTATCAAGAAATGCTGCAACCGATTCAGGATTCGATTACAACAATGCGTCAACATCTGGAAGTGATTGCACAGTCAGGTGGACAGCACTCTGCGATCGAAGACATGAAGCGGGCGATTACAGAATTGACTCGAAAGCCGGAATTTGCGATGGCTTAATCGATGTTTCTTGCTTCGATTGGAGGGAGTTAAATCTCCCTCGATTCCAAAACTTAGAGGACTTTAAAGAGTGGTGAGAATTTCGTCACTCTGAGCTTGGAATTCTTTGAGTGAGGTTAGTCGAGGGACTTGAGTTGAATCTGATCTGCGTTGACTTCTGCGATCGTTTTTCCGATGAACGGATCAGTGCGCGATCGATTTGGAGCCGTAATCAATCCAACGCATTTTTCGACTTGCTCGAAGTTTGGGTTGAAATTGAGCGATCGCATCAGAAATTGACGAATGACTCTGCGCTGAATCGCGAGAGGAATTTTACGAAGAATGGTGCGATCGAGACTTTGAGAAGTTATGTCGATCGCGGTTTCATAGAATTCTGAAGCGACTGTTTCTAAATATTCCACTTCAGCGGATAAGAGTTCCATCGTTTGGGCGAGATGGGATTCGACTTGAGCATTGAAATTATGCTTGAGGGAAGGAAGCAACTCTTGGCGAATGCGATTGCGCGCATAGGCTAGATCATTGTTTGTGCTGTCTTGCCAGATGGGAAGGTTGCGATCGCGGCAAAATTCAGCAGTCTGCGATCGCATGATTTCGAGCAAGGGTCGTACCAGTTTGACTGTTGGAGTCAGTTGACGTGTCCAATTGAGCGAGCTTAACCCATCTGCTCCGCTGCCTCGGATTAGATTAAATAAAAGAGTTTCAGCGCGATCGCTGGCAGTGTGCCCAGTAACGATGGTGTGAAATCCTTCAATCGATTGCAGTTGAGCGTATCGCCATTCTCTTGCGGACGCTTCGTTGGGGGGAGGAGAATCGGCAGTTTTGAGATAGAAGGGGAGATTCCAGGATTGAGCGAGAGTCGCAATGTGATCAGCGTTGGCTTGGGAGTCGGCGCGCCAGCGATGATCACAATGAGCAATCGCGAGATGCCAATTCCAACGATCGCGTAAATCGATGAGAAGTTGAGCGAGACAGAGAGAATCCTGACCCCCGGAGAGCGCAATTAGAATCGATTCGTGTTTTGGAAGTAGCGATCGGCTACGAAGAGTGCGATGAATTTTGGCGTGGAGAGGTGTCCAAGAACTCGCCATGGTAGCAAGAAGTCAATTCAAGTGAACCGTAGTCCAATTATGATAGGACGAGAAGTGATGAAGTGATGAAATGCACAATATCGGGAGAGATCAAAACTCAGCCGATATGACTCTACTAGAATCGATAAGCGATAAAAGCGAAATTTATTCAAACTTTGAAACTCATGTCAAAACACTCTTCAGTAATTAGTTCATCTCCTGAAATTATGGGCGGAACGCCAGTTTTTGTAGGCACTAGAGTTCCTGTGCAGACTCTTTTGGATTACCTAAAAGCAGGAGAATCGATCGATGATTTTCTAGACGGATTTCCAACGGTCAGTAGAGAACAGGTCATTGCCTTACTAGAAGAGGCAGAGAAACAAATTGTCAGGATGGTCGCTTAGCATGAACCTCTTGTTAGACGAGTGTATCGATCGTAGGCTGGCAAGAGAGTTCTCTGACTATGACGTGAAACCTGTTCCGCAAATGGGATGGGCAGGAATCAAAGACGGGCAACTGCTTGAACTTGCAGCATTAGAGTTCGATGTTTTCCTTACGGTCGATCGTAACCTAGCGTTCCAACAAAACCTGCCAGCATTCGATATTGCAGTCATCGTTTTGCAAGCATCTTCTAACCGTTTGGCAGATTTGAAGCCTTTAGCTCCGGCAGTGTTAGCAATTTTGCCGACCGCAATGAAAGGGCAGGCTACGATCGTGAGCGCGTAAAACCCAAACCATATGACATTAATAGTCGTCGTTAGAGTAAATGTCATCGATGTTGCGCGGACGCAAACGATCGGTGAGCGGTTCTGGCTGGAGCACATCCGGTTGGCGTGCCGAGGAGCGCTCTGGTAATCGTTCTTGCGGTTTCAACGGCGCAAATTCTAGGCGAATTCTGACTCTGCCACGTTGCCAGCCTGTGCCTGAATTGAAGCGCAGTGCTTCACACTCTAAACCATCCTCAAACCAGGCTTCGTTATCTTCTGTCCATTCCCCTTCTCGATCGCTGACCGCTTGTGCCAACTGGTCAAGGAATTCACTCACCTTGAACGTCGGATTGGTCATCAACACGCGACCGCGATCGACGAACAAGACTTCATCATCATTCATTGGGGTAAATCCGTTATCCATTCTCAATCCTCGTCGATCGCGTTCTCTTGTGCATTATAAGAACCATCCGTAGCTATGGAGTCCTTTACCCAAAAGATTCACCCCTAAATAACAGACCCAAACCACGACAAATCCTACTGCGGCAAGGATAGCAGGACGACGACCTTGCCAGCCTTTGGTGATGCGCGCATGCAGATAAGCCGCAAAAACTAGCCACGTGATCAATGCCCACGTTTCTTTGGGATCCCAACTCCAATAAGAACCCCAGGCTTCATTCGCCCAAACGCCGCCTGCGATAATACCGATCGTCAACAGCGGAAAGCCGAGTCCAATCACGCGGTAGCTAATATTGTCCAAGGTATCTGCAAGAGTCAGACGTTGCGGGGAAAGGGTGGTCTTTTCTAAAACTGCGGTTCCACCTGAATTGACACTCACTTCTTCTGAGCGGTGAAGCTGATAGGATTTTTCACGGTAGCTGCCTGTTCCGACAGAACTGCCTCGGAGTTCGATATTCTGTCCACGAGTGACGACTAAAAACGCGATCGCCAAAAGCGATCCCACCATCAAAGTTGCATAACTGAGCATCATGACGCTGACATGCATCATCAGCCAATTGGATTTCAAGGCAGGAACCAATGGCGCAGAAGCCTGCATCGTATCGGGTAGCGTCAGAGCGGCAAAAGCCGTGATTGCCATTGCAACGGGCGCTGTGACAATGCCGACGAGATTGCTTTTGCTCATATTTTCAGCGATCAAGTGCATCGTGGTAATGCCCCAGACCAGGAAAAAGAGCGATTCGTAAAGATTGCTGAGGGGGAAATAGCCTGCTTCGATCCAGCGAGCAGCAAGGAGTGCAGCCGTAGAGAGATTTGCGATCGCCATTCCTGCCGTCCCCAGAGTCGATGCGTAAGGCACCTGGGGAAAGGCTGCACCAACCCAATAGATCAGCATTGTGGCGAATAACACAGCAAATGACAGATTATCTAAAACGCCTTGGAGTGCAACCAAATCCATTGTTGTTTCCTTACGGGGATTAATCGAAGTTTACAGTGTCTCTCAATTGTATAAGGCGAAGGGGCGTTCCGAGTTTTACCGAGTGTCGTAATGAAGTTTGGATTTTGGTATTGCAAAGACCCAGACAAGTTTAAAAGAACACGTCAGAATAGAGAACAAATCATCAGAATCATAGAAGAGGTGCTTGTGGCTTTATACGCAGAATTGCATCGTCACTTGGGTGGATCGGTTGTGCCTCGGATTCTCTGGCGTTATTTAGAACGAAGTGAATCAGATTTAATTGAACGGTTTTCCGATTATCCGGAGTTTGAGGATTTTTATACTCGACCTCGCAATACCTTGGATGAGTACTTGGAATTGCATACGATCGTGGAAGGGGTGCAAACGGCGGAAGCGTTGCCCTATTTCATTTATCGTTTGATGCGCGGAGCTTATATTTTCGAGAATTTGGCGTATTTGGAGCTTCGCTATACGCCTTATTTGCGAACGAATCCGAATTTGGATCAATCGCGTCGGATTGAGCAAATGACTGAGATTGCTCAGATTGTGGGGCGATCAAGTCGATTGAAGGAGTATCCAATCGTCAGCAGTCAAATCCTGTGTATGCACTCGAAGCTGCCGTATGAGGTGAATCGAGCGATCGTAGATTTGGCGGCGCAGATGCCGGAGAATATTTGCGCGATCGATTTGGCAGGCGGTGATGCTTACTATGGGGAGCGAATGGAAGAGTTTATCGAGTTGTTTGAATATGCTCGATCGCTCAATATCAAAGCGACTTGCCATTTGTATGAAACGGAAGGACATTATCCGGAATTGCTGCCATTTTTGAATCGCATCGGGCATGGGATTCAGATTCCGCTTCGGTATCCGCATCTGTTGAAAGAAGTCGCGCAACGGAAGCAATGTTT
The DNA here is from genome assembly GCF_017302695.1 of Leptolyngbya sp. UWPOB_LEPTO1. NCBI lineage: Bacteria > Bacillati > Cyanobacteriota > Cyanophyceae > Leptolyngbyales > Leptolyngbyaceae > Leptolyngbya > Leptolyngbya sp. UWPOB_LEPTO1. The sequence goes on from NZ_JAFLCJ010000015.1 coordinate 37,138, forward strand.
GGAGGTTTGTCCGACGACTTATCTGAAAACGGGAACGCTTCAGGAGATTCGCCAACTCAAACAGGTGTTTGATCAATGCTTTGACGCAGGCGTTGATATTGCGATCTGTACAGATAATGCGGGTTTGAATGATGTACGACTGCCGTTTGAGTATGAAACGCTTCTGACACAGGATGTGATTGGGTTTGAAGAGTTGCAGGCTTGTCAGGATGCAGCGTTTCGTCATGCGTTTGCGTGGCAATATGCTCAGCGTCCAGCTTCATTGCTCGATCGATTGTTGAAATCGGAGGCGAGTTAATTCAGGCGCGGACGGGATAACGAGTCTGCCTTCCCGTTCTGCATCTGCAAATTCTGACTCGATCCCATTGAGGGATGTTCTGACTGCGATAATGGGCGATAGTCAGAAAAAACTCAATTGCCAATGAAACGGTTCTTTCGTGTGTTCAAAACCTTGCTGCTGGTGTATTACGCCTATATGGTGGAATATCGAGCAGAGTTAATTCTGTGGGTGCTTTCAGGATCATTGCCCATTATTTTGATGGGAGTGTGGATACAAGCTGCTCAGCAAAGCAATTTTGGACTTTCTCCTACCGATTTTGCACGCTACTTTTTATCCGTGTTTTTAGTGCGTCAATTGACGGTTGTGTGGGTGATTTGGGAGTTTGAACGGGAAGTTGTCGAAGGCAAGCTCTCACTCAGATTGTTACAACCGCTTGATCCGGCTTGGCATCATGTGTTTTCGCATGTTTCAGAACGGTTTGCCCGGATTCCATTTGCGATACTACTAATTGTCTTATTCTTTCTCCTTTACCCAACTGCAATCTGGGTTCCGAGCGTTGGAACAGTGTTACTGTTTGTGGTGTCGATCGTATTAGCTTTCTCGCTAAACTTTCTGATTCAGTACACTTTGGCACTCTGTGCGTTTTGGACAGAGCGGGCAAGTTCATTGCAAGAATTCTGGTTTTTGCTGTATCTATTTTTGTCTGGGGTGATTGCACCGCTTGAAGTCTTTCCGCCTGTCGTGAAAACACTCGCTTTGTTTACGCCGTTCCCTTATTTAGTCAATTTTCCAGCGAGCTTGCTGGTTGGATTACCAACGAATCCAGCGCAAGGATTTTTAGTGATGGCAGGTTGGATTGTCGGATTTCTCGCGCTCAATCGTTGGTTGTGGCGGCAAGGCTTGAAACAATATTCGGGGATGGGAGCATGAGACGGTATTTTCAAGTGCTGCGATTGTTCTGGAGTACTGCGATCGCTGCTGAACTAGAGTATCGCATTAACTTCCTAATCGCAGCACTGACAAGCTTAGGCGGATTAGTCGGAAGTTTGTTTGGATTATTTCTCTTTTATCGAACAGGCTACACCTTCGCTGGATGGAGATGGGAAGAAGCATTGATCGTTGTGGGAGTATTCACATTACTAGAAGGCTTTTCCAGTACCTTTCTCGCACCCAATCTGAACCGAATTGTGCGGCATGTGCAGGAAGGAACCTTGGATTTTGTGTTGCTAAAACCGATTAGTTCTCAGTTTTGGTTGTCTGGGCATACCATCTCACCTTGGGGAATTCCCGATATTATTTTTGGCGCGATCGTCATTTTTTATGCGGGCACTCGATTAGGGATTGGTGTGAATGCGTATCTGCTCAGTCTGATTCCATTAGTTTTCGGATTAGCAATTCTCTATAGCTTGTGGTTCATATTGGGGGCGACAAGCATTTGGTTTGTCAAAATCTACAATGTGACAGAAGTGTTGCGGGGATTGATTGAAGCGGGACGGTATCCAATGGCAGCTTATCCGATCGCGTATCAATTCTTTTTCACGTTTATTGTTCCCGTTGCTTTTCTCACGACCATTCCAGCCGAAGCCATGTTAGGACGAGTCGAGTTTGAATGGATGCTTGGAGCGGGAGGTTTAGCGATCGCACTTTTATTTGTTGCACACAGTTTTTGGCGATTTGCGCTGAGATTCTACACCAGTGCATCTAGTTAGTAGCGAATGTACTCGATCCAATCGAGCAGAACTGGTTAAGCTATTGTCATTGTTCTCTCACTCAGACTATGACTCGTGCGCCCTTAATCGGAATTACGACCCACAGCCGCAATGCGACCAATGAAGTTGTGCTACCTGGAACTTATGTAGATGCAGTGCAATCGGTTGGCGGCAATCCAATTTTGCTTCCTCCCACTCAAAGTCATCTTGAATCGTTGCTCGATGCGATCGATGGGTTGATTCTCTCCGGAGGCGGGGATATTCATCCGATTCATTACAATGGCGAAGATCATCCTGAGATTTACGGGATAGATGACGATCGCGATACGTTTGAGATTACGCTAGCAAAGTTAGCATTGATGCGGGAAATTCCAGTCTTAGGGATTTGCCGGGGAATGCAGGTTTTGACTGTGGCAACGGGAGGCGGATTGATTCCGCATGTGCCCGAAGTCTTTGGAGATAGCATTGATCATCGGTTAGATAATCCGCGTCGTCCGATTCCCCATGAGATTGAAGTACTAGCTGAGAGCCGATTGTCGGAGCTATTAGGCAAGACTCAGATGAATATTGTGTCTTGGCATCATCAGGCAGTTGAGTTTCATTCGGATGTGTGGAAGTTGGCGGCTCGCTCCAACGATGGATTAATCGAGGCGTTAGAGCATTCAGAGCATCCTTGGGCGATCGCGTTGCAATGGCATCCAGAATTGTCCATGCAAGATCCAGCGCATCAGAGATTCTTTCGATCGTTTATAGACGCTTGTAAGAAATGAGTTCTCTCTTACGTTCGATGCGAGTTAGGCGGGCAATGTTCTTTCCTTAGAGAAAGAGCAATAGTACAGGACACGAAAACAATGACGAATCTTTTGCAAACAGCGGCTGAAGTCGGATCATTTAAGACGTTGTTGAGCGCGATCGACAAAGCCGGAATCGCACCCGAATTAGAAAATCTCGATGGGTCTTTTACACTGCTCGCTCCCACCGATGCAGCCTTTGAAAAATTACCAGTGGGAATGCTAGATGAATTGCTACAAGACTTGCCCAAACTACGGAGAGTCTTGAGCTATCACGTTTTGCCAGGAGATGTGAGGTTTGAGGATTTGACTGAGATTGAAGAAGCACCTACTTTAGAAGGCTCAGTGATTGCAGTCGATCATCAAGGCGGCATCAAAGTGAATGATCTGGCGATCGCACAAGCCGATATCTTGGCAGAAAATGGCGTGATTCATGCGATCGAGGGTGTGTTGATGCCTGCACTGCTCGCAGGAGGCTAAACAGTTTGCTATCCTAGGATCTCTTCATCGCACAGGACAGGATTTTGAGTACGTTTGCCAAGTTGACCCCTCGGACGCAGCGGAATTTAGGGGTGCTATTTACGGCAGGATTGCTATTTTGGGCAAGTCTAGCAAGCCTGCTTCCCACCTTGCCCCTCTATGTCAAATCGATCGGCGCGCCCGATGATCAACTTGGTATGGTGATGGGAGCATTTGCGATCGGGTTATTACTCTTTCGTCCTCAAGCTGGTCAGACAGCCGATCAGCAGGGACGAAAGATTGTGCTACTGATTGGAATTTCAGCCGCAACCCTTGCTCCAGTCTGTCATTTACTGACCCAATCGATTCCAGTACTGATGCTGATTCGAGCATTTCATGGACTGAGTATTGCAGCTTTCACAACCGCTTATAGTTCACTGGTCGTTGATCTTGCACCGCCAGAAAATCGCGGGGAGTTGATCGGTTACATGAGCTTGGTCAATCCGATTGGAATGGCATTAGGACCAGCGCTTGGCGGATATCTGCAAGAGTTGACGACTTATGCACCTGTGTTTGTGATGAGTTCAATTCTTGGCTTGATTAGTATGACTTGTGCGATGTTTGTGAAAGCTCCGCCTGTCATGTATGCTCCTCAAGACCAAAAAGAAAAAGATCAGTTCTGGCAGTTGTTGATCAGCGATCGCATTCGAGTTCCAACGATTACCATGCTGCTCGTCGGCATCGCATTTGGTGCGATCGCAACATTCGTACCGCTTTATATCAAAGATTCAGGAGTTGGACTGAATCCAGGACTGTTCTACACAGCAGCAGCAATCACAAGCTTTTTGACACGGTTTGTGGCAGGCAAAGCCAGCGATCGCTATGGGCGAGGTCGATTTATTACGGCTGGTCTGTTGGGCTATGCCATCTCAATGCTGGTTCTGTGGCAAGCAACCGATGCCAATCAATTTCTCTTAGCCGGAGCGCTCGAAGGATTTGGAGGCGGCACATTTTTGCCGATTATGATTGCATTAGTTGCCGATCGCTGTCAGCCTTTTGAGCGGGGACGAATTTTTGGATTATTTGTCGGGGGTTTCGATTTAGGAATTGCGTTGGCAGGTCCGATTCTGGGTCTCGTTTCTAATATTGTCGGCTATCGCAGTTTGTATCTCGTTGCGGCTTGTGTGGCGTTTGCTGGCTTGATTGTGTTTATGACGTTATCGAGTAAGAGCGTTGCTGATTCATTTCGATTCGCCTTGGGGTATGGAAAAGATCCGTATGCAGTTTCTAAAGTGGGTTGAACGATGAATGTTCCTCATTTCATGCTCAAAGAGATTCACCAACAGCCAGACGTGATTCGTCATCAACTCGATCGGACAATTTCAATTGGAATTCCCGATCGCATCAACATTCTGGCATGTGGAACTAGCCTGAACGCAGGTTTGATTGGGCAATTTCTATTTGAGCAGATTGCTCAAATTCCTACTCAAGTGCGATCGTCGTCTGAATCTCTTTCAGCCCCACTGCTGGAAACTCCAAATACAATTACGATCGCGATTACACAATCTGGTGAAACAGCCGATACAATTGCTGCACTTCAACAAGTTCAATCGAAGCGAGTTGCCATTACCAATGGAATTGACAGCACAATTACTCGATTTGCTGATCACACAATTTATACAAATGCAGGTGAAGAGAAAAGCGTTGCTGCAACTAAAACATTTACATCACAGATTGTACTTTTTTACAAGTTAGCATTTCAAATTGCACATGAGAATCAAAAACTCAGCGATCGAGAATTTGCATCACATCTTGAATCACTCAAGCAAATCCCACAACAAATGGAGAAATTGCTCAATGAGAATACAATCGTTGAACTTGCTCAAACTCTAAAAGAAACGCGTGATCTGATCATTTTAGGCTCGGGAATTAATACTGCGATTGCATTAGAAGGCGCATTGAAACTCAAAGAAGCAACTTACACACATGCAGAAGGGTATGCTGCGGGGGAATTTCTTCATGGTCCGATCGCATTGCTCGATGCAGAAATTCCGACATTAGCGATCGTGACAGAAGATGATTCTCGTATACAAAAAACAATCGATCGGATTCGTGCTCATGGAAATCATGTGATCGAGATAACCGCAAAATCAGTCCCCGAATTGTTCAGTCCATTCCTTGCAGTTGTGGCTTTGCAACTGTTGGCTTACCACTTAGCAACCCTACGCAGGATAGATGTTGACCGACCCAGAAATATTGCAAAATCTCTCACGACTTAAGCCCATCCTAACTAAGGTTCACCAATCTTTGCGTTTCCCTCTATCGCTGGTTGGAAAATTGCTTTAGGATTTGGGTGTGAATAAAGCTCCGTAAAGTAATATTCCTACTGAAATGACTTCTTCTCCAGATCCTCGTCATCGTCTCACGTCCGATGAACTCATCGCGATGTTTGTGGCGTTCCTTAGCATTGGGGGCATCTTCTTCTGGGCACTGGGTCAGCAAGACTCTGGCTTTGATCTCGGCTCCCTGATAGGTTCACCAAAACCTACGGCTTCTTCTCCGCCTTTACCGAGTGGAACGGCTGCACCGAATGCGATCGTCGGAACAGCACCCGCATCACCTCTACCGCAAGCGACATTAGCTGTTCCGCAAATTGAGGCGACAGATGCACCACAGCCTAATGTGCAAACGATGGTTCCCAGTATTCAAACGCCGATCGCAACTGTTCCGGCTCCCAATCCTGCGTTGCCGAATCTGGTTCCGTCGCCGAATACTCCTGCATCGCCAGGAGTTGCGAAGCCAGTCACTGGATTTTCAGATGTGCCCAGCGATTTTTGGGCAGGAGCTTATATTGGGGAATTGTCACGTCGTGGAATTATTAGCGGATTTGACGGTGGAGTCTTTAAGCCAAATGAATCGCTCACCCGCGCACAATTTGCTTCCTTATTAGGCAAAGCATTTGGGAAACCGAAACAGCGGCAAAGCGTTGAATTTCAAGATGTGCCTGCAAATTATTGGGCAAAATCCGCGATCGATGATGCGATTCAGACTGGATTTATGAGTGGATATTCGGAAGGCGATTTCCGTCCCGATCAGCAAATCCCGTTATATCAGCTTCAAGTCGCACTTGCCGCAGGGTTAAAACTTCAACCTCAAACGCCTGTAGCGCAAACGTTGACAAACTTTAAAGATGCAGCCCAGTTGCCAAAATGGTCACAAGAGAAAGTTGCAGCCGCGATCGACTCAGGACTCATCACAGGATATCCCAGTCCTCAAGAACTCACTCCAACTCGCACTGCAACGCGAGCAGATGCGGCAGCGCTGATCTATCAAGCACTGGTGAAAGAGGGGCGGATTACACCGACGAAGTAGGGAGTAGGGAGTGGGGCATGTTTTTTCTCCCTACTCCCCACCTCTCCGTAAATTTACGATCACTTCACGCAACCTCCAATTCCATAAATTTTTTCGCCTGATCCGAACTTTTGCCGCTTTTTTCCGTCGGAAGTTCTTAACCTAGAATTTGACTCACCCGAAGCTGATACGCCACAATCGGACATAATTCGGACTATTTCAAGTAGCAGAACTTACCGGGTGCGTCGTTTCTTGTTGCGAATTCTGAATTAGCGTCAATAATTCCTTTGCCATGAGTCACGCCCAACTCGCGCTCAAAACTGGTCAAGCGAAACTCTGGATTCTCCTTGTGGGAGTTAGCCAGTACCACGATCAGCGATTTCCGATCCTGCAATACTCCACAGTCGATACTCAGCGGCTGGCAGATGCCTTCACAGAAGTCATTCAGGAATTTCCTGATACCAGCCTGAAACTGCATCACGATAACGCGCTACCCCCGACCCTGAGCGAAGTGCGATCGAGCCTGCAAGACATTGTGGAACATGCCAAGCCAGACGATACGGTTCTGTTCTATTTTGCTGGACATGGGGCACTCGACTCGCGAATGCAGCAAGTCGTATTCTGCTTAGCTGACACGCAGAAAGATGCCATGCTGCAAACGGGATTAAGCGCGATTAGTCTCTTGGGATCACTTGGAAACTGCGCGGCAAAACAGCAAATCCTCTGGATCGATGCATGTCATGCAAATGGAATGACGCTGCAAACTGATACACCTGAAATTTTAGATAATCCAACCTGGCAATTGAGCGAGATGTTTCGGCAACGCGCATCTCAGAATCCCGGATTTCAAGCGTTACTGTCTTGCGATCACAAGCAACAGTCCTGGAAATTTCCCGAATTGGGTCACAGCATTTTTAGCCATTTCTTGATTGAAGGATTGCGCGGAGGAGCCGCAAATCCTCAAGGCATCGTCACGGCTTCTGTTTTGGGAAATTACGTTCACGATCGCATGATTCAATACATCGATCGCACCAATCAGCAGTTGGAATGGCTGCACCGAGATGGAGAAAATCGTTCTTCCAAAGCCATCGTGCAAAAACCTGCTCGATTCGGTAATACCCAACTGCAACTCCCAATCGGCATTCGCCCCAAAGATCCATTAGAGTATCTATTCCCAGAGATCAAAGCACCTGATATTGAACCACCGCTTGCTCGATCTGCCTCGAGACGCAAGCCAACGCTTGATGCGCAAAACCTCATTCCACCCCCGATCGAGAAACCAACCACGATCGAGTCAACGATTCCACCCTTCCAAAAGATTGTTCCTGAACAACCTGCTCCTGAACCGATCCCAGAAGTAATCTCGATCGAGCCTGTCCTGCCAAAAGCGCAAGAGCCTGTTTCCGAATTCGTTGAGCCTTCTGTTCTCGACGCAAACCTGCCAACCCCATTAATTGAAGCTCCAGAAGTCGAAGAGATTCCGGTCGAACCGACTCCACCCATTGAGCCAGCAATTGATGAGATCGAGCTGGCGCGACCAGAAATCCCAGAACCAATTTCACTTCAGGAAACACAACCAGAAGCCAACGTTTCCGCTGCACCGGAACCTAGCTCAGACCTTAGCTCGATTCAACAACCCGTTGCAGATTCTCCGATTTCCTTCGCACCGAGTCCTATCGAAGAACCACGGTTAGAAGTGGTCGAGCCAATCGCAATCGCCCCTGCCGTTTCGGAAGTTTCCCTCGAATGGGTAGAGTCGGCTCCACTGACGCAAGAACCAAGTCCACCAAACGAGATCGAACCAGAACACGAAGCCGCCGCTTCCGACCTCGCAGAATCGATCGCACTCGGCTCTCACTCAGTTGAATCTCAACACGCTTTGCCTGAAGTTGCAGACTCGATCGCGCCTGTTAAACCCCCTCGAACACGCCCTGACACTCAACGGCAGGTTCAGCGCTTCCAGCGCGTGATAAAAAAACGCTGGAATTCGGCAGCGATCGCGTTTAATGGAACAGTTCGCGGAGCCACCCAATCGGTCGGGAACTTTGCAACATCCCAACAAACGCAGGCGAAACAGCAAGTGTCCCTCCTTCGCAACTCACTCTCGAAAAAGATCGGTTCGCTGAGCCAGGCGACCCGCCAAGCCGCAAATTCTGGTCAAACTCTTTATCGTCAAAGTGTGGCTGAAGCGAATCACATCGCCACTGATGCGGTTCAAAATCTCGATCGCTCCACCCGCAACCTCCATCAAACTGCGAATACTGCCTGGAGCAAAGCGGCTGAGCGTACACAAGCCCCTGAAACTCGCCAACTGGCAACAACGGCACTCAAAACGCTAGGAGTCGTTACGCTTAGCATGGCAGGCATTGGAGCCTATATGTACCGCAACGATCGGATTCATCAGGTTCAAACCCTCTCCAGCACTGCAACAACGCAAATGCAGTCGAATCAAGACAGCCAAGCCTTAGCAACCGCCCTCAAAGCGGGGCAAATGTTGCAAAGCGTCGATCGTCCCTGGAATTTTGTGCCAGAGAGTTTGAAATTGAGCGCGATCGCCACGCTTCAACAAGCTGTCTCGATGGCTGAAGGTAGCTCAACACCAATCGGTGCTGGATTTTCCAATGCCACTCTCAGTCCTGATCAAAAAACTTTTGCCGTTTCAACGCGCAAGAACACGATTCAGATTTGGCGACAAAACGACGCTCAACTTCAACAACGTGAAACAGAATTGAGTGGACACAAAGCTGCGATCGCCAAACTCATCTTCAGTCCAGATGGAAAACGCCTTGCTTCATCAAGTGCAGATAAGACGATCAAAATTTGGGATGTCGAAAAAGGCATTCTGATTCAAACTTTAGCTGCCCATACTCAAGCTGTCACAGCCCTCAGCTTCCGCTCCGACGGTGAAGTTCTCGCATCGGGCAGTGCCGATCAGACGATCAAACTCTGGGGCATCTCAAATGGTCGCATCCTCGACACCTTTAAAGGACATAATGCAGTCGCGAGTGTGATTCGATTCAGTCCTGATGGTCGCATCCTCGCGGCTGGAACCACAACGAACACCATCCATCTCTGGTATCCCGATAGTCAAAATCCGGTTCTCCTCGGCAGTCACGACCGCACAGCAGTCGGGCAAGGCATCAACGATTTGGCTTTCACACCGGACGGCAAAACGATCGCATCCGCTGGAGTTGATAAAACAATTCGACTTTGGAATGTTGGCTCAGCAACGACCGAACGCGAAGCCATTCCCACGCAAACGCTGACCGGGCATGAAGAGGAAGTCACCAGTTTAAGCTTTAATGCTAGTGGACAAATTTTGGCATCCGGCGGACGCGATCGTACGATTCGTCTCTGGAATATGCAGAATGGAACTTTCCTCAAAACCCTCCTCGGCGCTAAAGATCCGATCGAGCAACTGACATTCACCGCCAATGACCAATCCTTGTCCAGTGTCGGCAACCAGTATGGCTTGAAGATTTGGAACCTTGATCTCAACTCACTGATGAAGACAGGCTGTCAATTGGCGGGAAGTCGGACAATAGGATGTTCTTGAGCCTAATTTTCTTAGTGCAGCAGATCGAGCAGGAGCAGTGTATCTGAGGGTTCCCAAATGAAGCTTTCTAAGATTGTCTCAACGGTCTGAACACCTCTAATCGTCATGAAAGATTGAGGAAGGTGAAAGTCCCAAACCGCAGGGACAATCTCATAAAGCCACCAAGTCAGTAGCTTATGCCGTTCAGAAGTGCCAGGAAAGATTGCATATCCCTCGAAACAATCTTCTAAAATGCTGAGTAACGCAAGTTGTGCATCACTTTGATTCAGCGCCTTCAATCCATTTTTAAGAACATCTAAACTTTCGTCTAAGGCTTGACATCCTTCAGATAACCTGGGAAACAGGACATCGACCAGTTTAGATGGACACAGCTGCTTGTGAACTGATCCAGTTAAATCATTTGAAATTTTGCTGTCTGCAATCTGTTCACGAAGCGGTAAGATGATTTTCTCTTGGATTGCTTTTGGAATCAACGTTGCATCATGGCAATCCTCTAGTTGCATCAGCATTAGGGCGATCGCAATCCTGGGTCTGTTGTCATTGGGTAAGTAGGCTTCTACCGTAGGTTTTGCAGTCAAGCTTAGGAGCACAGCCATCCAAATCCAGCGAGGATGACACCTCAATTGATCCAGTGAACGAAAACCATCCAAAATTTCTTGGAGTGCATCCTTTAGGGATGTTCCAGTTGTATTCTCTTCGTAAAGTTCTTCATAACGCTGTTGATTCACTTGAGATAACAGCCGTTGGAGAGAAGTGGGTAGTTTCCTTGCTGCAGAAGATTGATAGTTTCGCGGGTTACTGGTTACGAATCCAAGTTCCATAAGTTTTCCTCCAACTAAGGATAAGGATGATCCCAGACAACGCTGATTCCTACACTTGGAAAGAGTTCCCTAAACTGTCGCAAAATATTTTGGCAACTCTCACAAGGTTTCCTTTCAGTATAGAGGTAAAGTTTTCCTTCAACTTGAACTTGCTTTAACTCTTCAAGTAGAGTTAGAGCAAGTGCGGACAGAATCTTATATTCTGCATCAGTCTCCATTAGTCGTTGAGAATGCGAGTCGATACTCGGTTCAAATATCCCCCCGGCAGATTTTGGAGTAGGGAGAGGCGAGGGGCTTCTCGCTCTTGAGGTTCCTTCTTGAAAAAGTATAGCTCCATTGGACAGTACGACTTTTGCAACGGCGACATTGCCTGATGGGAAATCTCTTCCAATGTAGTCTTCCCGCACAGTTTTAGCCTTTGCCAGAAGTTCAGCTTTGATAATCTCTGGAATTTCTTCACCAAACAACTTTGAGATTTCATCCACTGCACGCGCACCTACTGCGGTTATCACAACCCCCAATTTTACTGGTCGCGATCGCTTATTTAGCAAATTAAAGGGTCTTAATACGACTCACATCAAGAACACATCTCTAAAAACCGCGCTATACTAGGAAAACATCACGGGGCTGTAACGGTTTCGACAGGTTGGCGAACGTTCCATCGAGATGCAGGTCGAGAGGGAGTCCACTCTCGTAAATCTAGGCTCAAAAAAATAGATGCAAACAACATCGTACCTTTCGCTCGTAAAACTGCACCTGTTGCAGCATAAAACACCTCTAATTCAGGTTCGAGCGCTTACCGTCTGACACCGTTAAAGATAGTAAGCACAACCCCAACGGTTGCTCTAGAATTTCGCCTTTGGTCGGCATTCTAGCTAAGACAATACCAAAGCATCCTATTGTCCGGGACAAAGGACAGTTCCCGCTTCGAGGATTAGAGAAGCTAAACCTGTGAATGATTGATAGAGCTAATACCCAGTTTGGACACGGGTTCGACTCCCGTCAGCTCCACTTTTGCTGATTGACTTTTACTCATTGAATGATTGATTCAATCGATATTGATGGAGTTAAATATCGATTGAATCGAATCTTGATTAAATCGAATAATAGAGCGGGAAAGATTTTGCGTCTTTGGGTCTGACATACACCCGTTGATCAGGAACAAGATTCAACTCATCAAAGCGATCGCGGGTCAGATGTGCCGACACGACTTGTCCATCATCCAGCGTCAGTTCCGCCTGAATTTCCCAACCTAAGTGAATCAATCGCGTCACTCGCGCAGCAACCGTCGAACCATTTGGAGAGGTTTCGACTAATACATCATGTGGTCGCAAGAACATCTCCGGATGCGCCGAATCAAAGCCATTATTTTGAAAAATTCTAGACGAACTGGGCAGCACGTTCACTGGGCCAATAAAACTCATCACAAATGCGCTCGCCGGATGATCATACACATCGGCAGGCGTACCGATTTGTTCGACTTTGCCCTTATTCATCACTACGATTTCGTCCGAGACTTCCATCGCCTCTTCCTGGTCGTGCGTCACAAACACGGTCGTCACATGTACCTCATCATGGAGTCGCCGCAGCCAAGCCCGCAGATCTTTGCGCACTTTCGCATCTAAAGCTCCAAATGGCTCATCTAATAACAAAACTTTCGGCTCTACTGCTAATGCTCGCGCCAATGCGACCCGCTGCCGCTGTCCTCCGGAGAGTTGAGACGGATAGCGATCGCCCAATCCCGTCAACTGCACTAGTTCTAAAAGCTCGTCCACACGGCGTTTGACCTTTTCAGCATTCATTTTGCGAATGTCCATGCCGAATGCAATATTGCGCCGCACGGTGAGATGCTTAAATAAAGCATAGTGCTGAAACACAAAGCCGATATTGCGATCCTGAACACTGCGATCGGTCGCATCTTCGCCCGTGAGAAAAATTCGTCCTGAATCTGGACTTTCCAATCCTGAGATCAGCCGCAGCAGCGTCGATTTACCTGAACCTGATGGCCCTAGAAGTGCCACCAACGAGCCACTTTTGATTTCCAAACTGACCTGATCTACGGCCTGGAAACTGCCAAATCGCTTAGAAACGTCCTGTACTACGATACCCACGGCATTGACCTCGAAAGGGAATTCCCACTTTCTTGATAAGATTACTGTAGTTTTATAACATAATCCCGCGATCGATTGGTTAAAGGAATCGCAAAAAAAAGACATCCCCGAAAGAGATGTCTTGAAAACATTCAACCACAAACCTAAAACTTAATGGACATTGTTGCCCGTGGAGTCGGAATGAGACACAGGCAGCGTATGCGGGAGAGACGAAGAGAGAGAAGGATTGAACTGCTGATTGTTCACACTGCCCTTGACTTGTCGCATAAGACTTGCCATCTCCAGCGCGCTCATACCATATTCCCAGCCTAAATTGCTCTTGATGCCAGCGCGCTCTAAAGCTTGCTGCATCGTATCAGTCGTCAAGACTCCAAAAATGACAGGTACGCCAGTCTGAAAACCTGCCGCAGCAATCCCTTTCGAGACTTCTGAAGACACATGATCAAAGTGAGGAGTTTGTCCCTTGATCACAGCCCCCAAACAAATGACGGCATCATATCGCCCTGACAGCGCAAATTGGCGTGCCACTAGAGGGAGTTCAAATGCACCTGGAACCCAGGCATAATCAACCTGTGTGCCATGCGGATCAACATTGATTCCGTGGCGCTTCAGGCAATCTTGACAAGCTTCTAACAAGCGGGTGGTCACGAGGTCGTTAAATCGCCCAACCACGATCGCAAACCGCAGAGATTCGGTCTGAGAGAACGTTCCTTCAAAAATTGTCATCGTTTGAATCTGAGTATCAACACTTCAATAGCTACCAGTTTTCCCCAAAGAGAGTTTCTCCGAGGATTCACTTAAATTTAACTTGGGAACTTAGGCTTTGAATAGTGCTGATCGCTCTATTTATTTAGATTTTACATTTGAGTCCACAGATTTTAGAGTTTCTTCTCCGTACTAACACTGAGAGATCTTCAAGTAAACTCAAAAAACTGGGGACGAACCCCAAGTTCCTCCCCAGTATACGCATGAATTTAGATCACGAGATAGTTTAAAAGCCCGACCACAATCACCAAAGCAAACCAGATTCCGGAGCCAAGATAGAGTAAGCGCTTGGAGGTGTCCCAGTTTTGGGGGGAAGCGTAAGCGACAGGTACGCCAACGACCATGATGAACGAAAATAAAACGAGTGCCAACAATGCGAGTTGGAAAATGAATGTCATTTTTCTCTCCCTAAAACAGCGTTTGTGAGTGTCTCAATTTCTTTTTATAAATAACCGAGACGCGATCGAAAAGTCCTGATTAGTACGTTATCAGAAAACATGGACGTGATTCTATGCCATACAACAGCGGATTTTGATACCCTCGGCGCGGCTGTTGGGGTGAGTCGGTTACGTCCGCAGTCTCGCATCGTTTTGTCGGGAGGAGCGCATCCTCCAGTTCGAGATTTTTTGGCGCTGCATCGAGATGAGTATCCGATGATTGAACGGCGGTCGGTCAAACCCGAATCGATTCGATCGATTACGGTCGTGGATGCTCAAATGCGCGATCGCTTAGGCAGTACGGCTGTATGGCTCGATTTGCCACAGGTGGAAATTACTTTATATGACCATCATGTTGAAGTCGATCGGGATATTGTGGCTGAACAAACATTTTTTGATGCTGTTGGCGCGACCACGACAATCGTGGTCGAACAGTTGCAAGCGGAAGAAATTTCAATTACACCGATCGAAGCAACCGTTATGGCATTGGGAATTCATGTCGATACGGGGTCGTTGACATTTGATCATGCGACGGCGAGAGATGCGCTCGCGCTCGGTTGGTTGATGCAGCAAGGTGCAAGCTTAAAAGCGATCGCGCAATATGTCGATCCAGGGTTATCTCCACAGTTGCAGTCACTTTTGAGCACAGCCATGGAGCATTTACACACTCAGGAGATTGAAGGGAATACGCTCGCCTGGGTAATGCTCGAAACAGAGGAATTTGTGCCTGGATTGTCGAGCTTAGCTTCGAGCTTGATGGAGTTGACCGAAAGCGATGCGCTTTTACTTGGGCATCGCTATTCCAGAGGGACAGGAGAAGCCTTAACCGTAATTGGAAGATCTAATATTGACGGGACGAATCTGAATGACCTCTTTCAACCCCAAGGCGGGGGACATGCAAAAGCCGCTTCGCTGAGTGTGCGAGATGTCGATGCGGAGGCATTTCTCGATCGCTTAATTGAACAATTCAAGGCGCAGATTCCCAAGCCTTTGAGTGCGCGCGAATTGATGTCTTCACCTGTGCGGACGATCCGACCTGAAACGACGATCGAGGATGCACAGCGGATTTTGTTGCGGTATGGGCATTCGGGATTGTCGATCGTGAATCAAGAGGATCAACTCGTTGGCGTGATTTCCCGTCGAGATTTAGACATCGCGCTGCATCATGGGTTTAGCCATGCGCCAGTGAAGGGCTATATGGCTTCAAATTTGAAGACAATTACACCAGAGACTTCACTCCCAGAGCTCGAAGCGTTGATGGTGACGTATGACATTGGCAGGCTTCCAGTTTTAGAACAGGGAAACTTAGTTGGCATTGTCACGCGCACGGATGTGTTGCGGCAATTGCATCAGGGCAAAAAAGAACCTGAGAAAGATTTGTTTCCACTCCGGTATCTCTTGAGATTGGAGCGATTTGCAGAACCGTTTCAGAAGCTTTTGACGATCGCGGCTCAAGCCGCCGCAGAACGGGGATGGCATCTTTATCTAGTGGGCGGAGCCGTTCGAGATCTGTTACTGGCTGATCCGTCTGAACCCGTCGCGCTCAGTGATATTGATTTAGTTGTGGATGGCTTTCATCAAGCGGCAACGGTTGGAGCAGGAGTCGAACTCGCTCGATCGCTACAAGCTCTCTATCCTCAAGCCCGCTTAGAAATCCACGGCAAGTTTCAAACGGCGGCACTCCTTTGGCATAACGATGCAGAACTCGATTCACTATGGATTGATATTGCAACGGCACGAACTGAGTTTTATCCTTATCCAGCGGCGAATCCGGAAGTTGAAGCTAGTTCAATTCGGCAGGATTTATATCGCCGCGATTTTACCGTCAATGCTTTGGCTTTGAGATTGACCAATCCGCGATCGAGTGAGCTGCTCGATTTCTTTGGGGGAGTGTTGGATCTGCGATCGCGGCAAATCCGAGTGCTACATGCGAATAGTTTCATTGAAGATCCAACTCGAATCTATCGCGCCGTTCGGTTTGCTGTGCGATTGGGATTTGTCCTTGAACCCCAGACCGAGGGCTATATTCGACATGCGATCGACAGTGGTGTGTATGAACAGCGCGATCGCATTGTTCCAGCATTGCAAACTCGACTGAAAGCAGAACTGAAATACATTTTGCAAGCCCCGTACTGGAGGGCAGCCATTCGCAAGCTCGCTGATCTGGATGCTCTTACTTGTATTCACCCGACGCTCAAGCTAGATGCAGGTCTGTGGCGACAAATGAGACTTGCAGATTGGTTACAGCGATGTGACATGACCATTCCGCATTGGCAAATTTTGCTCGAAGTGTTGATTGCGAAAATTGACGATCGAGCAAACTTTGCTCAAGCCTTACAGCTTCCCGCAGATGCGATCGAGCGGCTGGCAAATTTAGCAGAAATTGAACGCCAGTTAGAGCAATTGCCGCACTGTGAAAAGACCAGCCAGATGGTGCAATTGCTCAAACTGTTTAGCTCAGAAACACTGATATTAGTTGCCGTCAGAAGTTCAAGAACCATCCGGCGATTGATCTGGACGTATTTCTCGCGCTGGTCATTGGTCAAAGCACCAATTGATGGAACAGATCTCAAAGCCTTGGGATACAAACCTGGAAAGCAGTTTAAGCAAATGTTAGACGACTTGCTAGCAGCAACGCTTGACGGAGAGATTAGCGATCGTTCACAAGCTGAAGCCTTTCTACACAAGCGGTATCCGTTAACATAGGGTCTGAACTTTTAGGCGATCGACGAATGCTATATCGACGTTTTGGACGCACCGAACTGCAAATGCCCGTTTTTTCCTGCGGAGGAATGCGATATCAGTTCAAATGGCAAGATGTTGCGCCGGATGAAGTCCCCAACGATCAGCAGGCAAACTTAGAAGCGACAATTCGACGATCGTTTGAATTAGGGATGTATCACATCGAAACGGCTCGCGGCTATGGTTCTTCTGAAATGCAATTGGGCAACATTCTGCCAAAATTGCCCCGCGAGAAGCTGATTGCTCAAACCAAAGTTGCACCTGTGGCAGACCCAAACGAATTTAGAAAAACGTTTGAGACTTCACTGAGCTATTTAAAACTCGACTATGTTGACCTGCTCGGACTGCACGGCATTAATGACACGGAAACATTTGAAGATGCGCTTCGCTGTTTAGACGTAGTGAGATCGCTGCAAGAACAAGGCAAAGTTCGCCATGTCGGATTTTCGACACATGGTTCCACAGAAATTATTATCAAAGCGATCGCAACCAATCAATTCGATTACGTCAATCTGCATTGGTACTACATCAATCAACTAAATTGGAGCGCGATCGCAGCCGCAGCCGCTCACGATATGGGCGTTTTTATCATCAGTCCGACAAACAAAGGCGGCAATCTGCACGAGCCTCCAGCTAGGCTAAGAGAACTTTGTGCGCCGCTTTCTCCAGTTGTGTTTAATGATTTATTCTGCCTCAGTCATTCTCAGGTTCATACCTTGAGTATTGGAGCCGCGAAACCGACTGATTTCGATGAGCATTTGAAAACATTGGCGTGGATAGATCGCGCAGATGAAATTCTGCCTCCAATCATTCACCGTCTAGAGCAAGCCGCGATCGAGCGATTGGGAGAAGATTGGTTTAAGCGGTGGCACGTTGGCTTACCCTCGGTCGATGAAACTCCTGGACGCTTAAATCTTCATACAGTGATCTGGTTGAGAAATTTAGCGATCGCTTACGATTTAGTCGATTATGCGAAGATGCGCTACAACCTGCTGGGTCAAGCCAGCCATTGGTTTCCGGGCGCGCGCGTCAGTGAAATTGATCTAGAAGCATTGCGCCCTGTTTTACAAGACAGTCCATTTCGCGATCGCATTCTCGACGTTCTGCGTGAGGCTGATCAACTGCTGGGAGGCGAAACCGTGAAACGTCTATCGCAACAATAGAAGAATTTCTCGATCGACGCTCCTCATCCATCCGTAAACATCGAAACGAAATTAGAAATTTCTGCAAATTTAAACGTGCAAACTTTTTCGGACAGGGTAAAGTAAGGAGATTCTGTTTTATTGCCCTCAGTGCAGGCACTGAATTTTTTCTGTGATTGCGATCTATCCTGGCAGTTTTGACCCGATTACATACGGACATCTCGACTTAATTAAGCGAGGTGCGCTGTTGTTCGATCGAGTGATCGTCGCCGTTCTGCGAAACCCTAACAAAACTCCGCTCTTTACTGTTCAACAGCGTTTAGAGCAGATCCGGATCGCAGTCCAGCACATTCCCAATGTGGAAGCCGATAGTTTTGAGGGCTTGACTGTAACTTACGCTCAACTGCGAGGCGCATCTGCCCTCTTACGAGGATTACGAGCCGTTTCCGACTTTGAGATGGAGTTACAAATGGCACACACCAATAAAACATTATCGACTCAAATCGAGACGGTATTTCTTGCCACCTCGAACGAGCACAGTTTTCTGAGCAGTAGTGTTGTTCGAGAAATCGCCAGATTTGGTGGTTCGATCGACCATCTTGTTCCTACCCATGTCGCCGAAGATATTTACCGATGCTACGCCAAGAATCACCCAGTATCAGCCCTGACGGATTCACCGCTCCCGAACGCCGCAACAATGGTGCAAGAGACGTGCAAAGAGTAGGAAGTCTCGATATTCAAAGAGAGTTGAATCGGCTGGAGGAGATGATTCTCGACAGCCCCAGAATTCCGCTATCGCGTCGCACGCTGATTGATGAAGAGCAGTTTCTCGATCAGTTAGATCTCGTCCGGTTGAGCTTGCCCGAAGCATTTCATGAAGCGGTCGAAATTGCCCGTCATCGAGATGAGATTCTCGATCAGGCAGAACAGTACGCTCAAGAAATTGTCGAAGAAGCAGAACGGCGAGCGGCTCAACTGATGAATGAGTCCGGCATTATTCAACGGGCAGAGCAAGAAGCGCAGCAGATTCGCCTCTCGGTACAGCAAGAATGTGAAGCCGTCCAACAGCAAACGATCGCTCAAATTGAGCAGATGCGTCGCCAAGCTCAGCAAGATCTAGAAGAGATGCGTCGCATGGCGATCGAGGAAAGCGAAGACGTGCAGAATGGGGCGGATGAGTACGCTGATAAGGTGCTGCGCGACATGGAATCGCAGATGACAGAGATGCTAAGAATTGTCCGCAATGGTCGGGCACAGTTGCAAATCAATCAGCCGCAACCACAACAAGTTGCTCCACCCAAACCGATGCCGCCGAAGGGCAATCCAGAACAACGGAAGCCGCAGCAGTAGAGTGCAAAGCCGAATCTGTCGCGAAGATTGAGTTTCGGCTGCACTCAATGCGGGGATTCGTCTTAACCTTGTCCTGCTTTCAAATTCGAGAGCATTTCAACTGCATCTCCTAATGCAGTCGTTAAGCTTTTGCGCGTTTCGCTGTGGCTGAGTTGTTCAGCTTGCAGATCTTGGGCGAGTTGATTGCGATCGCTCCACACTTCAATTAACTTCGCCTGAAGCTCTGAAACGGTTTGCATCTCAAAAATTTCGGATTCTACTTCAGTTTCGGAGGCATACGAAGCAGTTTTGACACGATCGAGTTCTGCGTGCAATTGAGCGATCGCATCTTGTAGTGCAAGAACTTCAGAACGGCGTTGTTCTGCTTCAATCTCATAGCGTCTGCGCCAATTATCAGCACTCGCATGAGCAGCCTGCTCTGACGCTTGGGCTGCCTTGACTTGTTGCTGTAGGTCTTTAATTTCTTGCAGCCAGCCAACAACTTGTTGCGACATCTCTGTATCCTTATGTAATCCTGTGTTCAACACGATACATCAAGATTTCAGTTTCAGTTCCAGTTTTGATGGGCGCGATCGAGAACATATTCGGCGACGGATTGAATTTCCGATTCGCTCAAGCGATCTTTGTAGGCAGACATATTTCCTTTCCCATTGGTGATAATTGCTACGATCGTTTCGACTGTCCCGTATCCATTCTTTTCTAAGGCTTTGAGCTTCAACGTTTTTCCGCGTCGAATAATGTTGCCGCCATTTACATGACAGCCTGCACATTGAAGCTCAAATAACTGTGCAGGTGAATTGTCTGCCCAAGCTGGCGAGGAAAAAAGTAAAACAGCACTTAAGAGAACGGCAATGAATTTCAGCATTGAGGTTGCGAATCAGTTTTCTGGATTTTGACATACTCCGGATTTCTTCGGCACAATAGCAAATGTTGTGAGGAAATCAGGAGCTTGTCGTGATCGGGAAAATTGCTATTGGCGTTGCGTGTTTTGCGATCGCGTTTGTTCTCGCGAGTCTGGTCGAGTACTGGGTGCACCGACTCATGCACAAGCCTTACAAATTGGGCGAACGGCATCGCGATCATCATCGCCGCAATGAAGGGCAAGGCGTGATTTGGGAGTTTTTTGATTATCTCAAAGGCACGATTCTGATTATGGGATTGTTGTTTTTTGTGTCGATCGAGGCTGGCATCGGCTGGTTCTTAGGCGGATTAGTTTACGCTGCGTTTTCTTCTTACGCGCATCAACTCCAGCATGAAAATCCGACGAAATGTTTTTGGATGAAGATGCCTGTACATTACGTGCACCACAAATATGGCATGTGGCATCACAATTTTGGCTTAGCTGTCGATTGGTGGGATCATGTGTTTGGAACTTATAAGCTCGTCGATTGGTTGACAGAGCAAGAATTGAGCCAACCGGAACGGGGATATTTAGAACTGCGTTGGCGGTAGGGTTGAAGCGAGTGAACTTAGTACAGCGTTAGTATTCCAAGATTGGGATCTGCGCTGAACTGAATCATGTCTTCGTAGTGCGATCGCAAAATCTCTTCAATTTGGTGAGTTGGGCAATTTCCTCGTCGAATCCAAATTACCTTGGGTGGAAATCCTTGCAAGGTAATCAACTCACTGAAATCTGAGTCTCTAGTGACAACTGTGAAATGATTCTGCTCCGCATATTGCCAGAGGATGCGATCGTCTGCTTGATCCAGTCCCAGGAATGAAACGTGCTGAGAGTCAGGATACAAATCAGCAAGCCGTTGAACTAATCGAGGCGAGAGATTTTGATCAAACAACAATTTCATGCTTGAATTGCCAGCGTTTGACGTTCACGCTCAGCGGCATAACTTAAGCAAGCCAGAATATCTTCATGGGTCAAATATGGGAAATCGTCTAGGATTTCTTCATAAGTCATCCCTGAAGCCAAGTAGGACAAAACATCATAAACGGTGATTCGCATTCCCCGGATACAAGGCTTGCCACCGCGCTTCCCAGGCTCGATGGTAATAATGTCTTGATAGCGCATAGGTCGCTTGCCTACAAAATTTCTTCCATTTTAGTATCTTCTAAATTTCTTTATTAACAGGGGGATTTTGGGCTATAAGATCCGACAGTGTTTTTTATACAAAGCGAATCATCGTGGCAGTGTCTCCGATTTCTAAAACCGTTCCAGGTTGGGTTTATCTATCTGTTGTCACCAATGTCGTATTCGGCACAACGTTAGGATTGTGGTTCTTAGGCGATCGCTATTTCACTGAAACGTTGCTCTATCCCCCCGCCGCTCGGACTGCAACCGTTGCAAAAGCAGTTGAAACCCCAGAGATTGTCGCGCAAGCTGCTTCGATGCCGTTGGGTCGATCTTTGACGTATCAGGATTGGGTCGATCTGCTTGAAAAAGAAGCGAAAGCCATGATCAAACGAAAACCCGATCGCTTAATCGTGATGGCAGGAGATTCGCTGACGCTTTGGTTTCCTCAAGATCTGCTACCAAGCGATCGCACTTGGCTCAATCAAGGCATTTCTGGTGAAACCGCGTCGGGCTTAGCAAAACGCTTGAAACTCTTTGATCAAACGCAACCCGAAGCGATCTTCGTCATGGTCGGAATTAATGATTTGCTCAAAGGCAATTCTGAGCAAGAGATTCTCGATGCCCAAGCCGACATCATTGCTCAATTGCAGAAATCTCATCCCAAATCAAAAATTGTTCTTCAGTCGTTGCTGCCTCGTGCAAAAGAAGAAATTACCACTGCCAATGCAACTCAGGTTGAAGCCCTGTCAAATGCTCGAATTTACCAATTTAATCGCCGTTTAGCCGCATTAGCCGATCAAACCAAGGTTGAATTTCTAGATTTGCAGCCGCTTTTTGCTGACAAAGAAGGATTTTTGCGATCGGACTTAACCACCGATGGCTTGCATCTCAGCACCCAAGGATATTTAGTTTGGCGATCAGCAATTCAAACTTTCAATCAATTGGCGCTGCGTTAGTGTTTTATGATCGGATCGTAGGCGCGAGGAAGTTGTGAAATGGATACCAAGGCGTTTAAGCGATCGCTCAATAGTTCTGAAAATTATCACCGCAAAGGATTCGGACATGATGCGGAAGTTGCAGATACTATGCAGTCCGAATATCAGAGCAACTTGATTCAGGAAATTCGTGAGCAAGCTTATACGCTCAAACGAGGCGATGTGACGATTCGACTGGCGCAAGCGTTTGGCTTCTGCTGGGGCGTTGAACGCGCTGTCGCAATGGCTTATGAAACCCGCCAGCATTTTCCAACCGAACGGATCTGGATTACCAATGAGATTATTCACAATCCCTCGGTGAATCAGCGATTGAGAGAAATGAACGTCTTGTTTACGCCTGTTGTGGCTGGGCAGAAAGATTTCTCAGAGGTTGCAAAAGGGGATGTCGTAATCTTGCCTGCATTTGGGGCAAGCGTGCAGGAAATGCAGTTATTAAACGATCGCGGTTGTACGATCGTCGATACCACTTGTCCTTGGGTTTCTAAAGTTTGGAACACCGTTGAGAAGCACAAAAAAGGTGATTACACCTCGATCATTCACGGCAAATACAATCACGAAGAGACGGTTGCAACCAGTTCGTTTGCTGGAAAGTATTTGATTGTATTGAACCTCGCTGAGGCGCAATACGTTGCTGATTACATTTTGAACGGGGGCGATCGCGAAGAATTTCTGACCAAATTCAAGAAAGCGACTTCTGTTGGGTTTGATCCCGATCGTGATTTAGTTCAAATCGGCATCGCGAATCAAACCACGATGCTCAAAGGCGAAACTGAGCAAATCGGCAAATTGTTTGAACACACGATGCTGAAGAAGTATCCGCCGAATGAATTGAATCAGCATTTCTTGAGTTTTAATACGATTTGCGATGCGACTCAAGAACGGCAAGATGCAATGTTCGATCTCGTCAAAGAGAAACTGGACATGATGATTGTGATTGGGGGTTACAATTCTTCGAATACAACACATTTGCAGGAAATTGCGATCGACTACAAAATTCCGTCTTATCACATCGATAGTGTGGAACGGATTCTGTCTCGCGATCGCATTGAGCATAAGCCACTGCACAAAGATTTGGAAATCGCTGAGCATTGGCTACCTGAAGGCGAAATCGTTGTAGGTATTACTTCTGGAGCTTCGACTCCCGATAAAGTTGTTGCAGACATTATTGAGCGAATTTTTGAATTGAAAGCGGCTGTTCCAGCATGAAATCGGTTCGATGCAGCTTCCTAAATCTTTATAAAATTCTGCTGTGTAGCTTGATTTGGCTTTTCACCTGCTTTTACACGACTCCAGTGTGGGCAGGTGCATTGTCCGATCGCGTTTCTGCTTACCCGGATTGGCACAATAAACCGCCCGTTTCTCAAGCGACAGGCGATCTGATCTACCCCGATTGGATCGCGGGAACTTGGCATGTGAAAAGCACCTTAATCGATCTCGTTGCTCCCCTCGCTCCTAAAATTGTCACGCCAGGATTCGAGAGTAATCGGCAATATGTGAATCAGCCGATCGAATTTGATGTGCGATTCAAACCGAATCCAACCCAAGTCGTTGCCGATCGCGCTTTTAACGGATTGAATATTGCGCGGGCATATTTGGGCGATCGCGCTGTACTTTCCGTCAAAGTTGATCCAAATTCTCCGAATAAACAAATTACCGTTTTGAGAGACGATCGCATTCTGACTTCAACGATTACAGGTCGAGCGATCGAGACTCCTGATCCCAAACAATTCATTACGAGCGAGATTTTTCAACAAGTCTTTAGAAGTACATCTCAACCCTACTTAAACCAGGTTGAAACCACGACTGCCTATCAGTTTGTCGATGGAAAAATTGGCGCAGATCAAATTACTGCTATCTATCTTTCGCCGCAAGATCCTGACTATTTCAATGCAGGAAATACACCTGTCGCATTGTATCGATATCGCCTAGAATTCTCGCCACTCAAAATAAGTAATTAGACTCATCAAAAAACTTAATTTCTGTTGTGAATGTTACAGATAATTGCTGCTTAGTTCCAAAGTAAACTTTAATTTCTTACGCTAGAAAGGCAAGCATGAGTTTGTTATTCTCACGATACAGATCAAGGAGTTGTTACTCTCACAGTTCCTAAAGATCCGAGGCATCGAAGTTTTCTGACCCTTTTTAACTATTCCGTTTTCGTGAGTGTTAGCGAGCCACGTGCGGCTCTCTCACAAAATCTGATTCATGACCGCGATTTGAAGAAGTTGCTGATCTTGAACGATCGACAACTCTATTTTTGACTTTTGAACCCCACCCGATTTTTAGAGATGAACCCTTACTGCGAACAATGGATTGCCGATTGGTGTCAAACAAATGGCTGGACAGACTGGTTTAGAGAACGCTCCAGCTATTGGGCATTTCCGCCCAACTCTGTCATGCCTGTTCCGATCCCCAGCTCAGTTTTACACGCCATTAAAGCTGAAAAAGGCTTGAGCCAGGACGAACGATTCTGGAGCTTAAGTGCATTGGTAGGAACGGGTCTTGCCGCAGCTTTAGGATTCGCGATCGCGTCTCCGATGCCTTTATTAATCGCATTTGTGGGATGTGCAATTGTATTCGCGCAATTAGATAGTGAAGAAGTTTAGATGAGGCAGAAGCTTCGGGATGCGAGGCTTCTGTCGTATTCAGCTAGAATGGGTATCTGTCAAAGATTTCGAGAACGCCCATGACTGCTGCTCGCCGCTATCACATCACGACGTTTGGCTGCCAGATGAACAAGGCAGATTCCGAGCGTATGGCTGGAATTCTAGAAACAATGGGCTTTGAATGGTCAGAAGAAGCCAACGAAGCCGATCTGATTCTCTACAATACCTGCACGATTCGGGACAATGCAGAGCAAAAAGTTTATTCCTATCTCGGACGGCAGGCACAGCGGAAACAAGAAAATCCGAATTTGACGATCGTCATGGCCGGATGCGTCGCACAGCAAGAAGGTGAAGCCTTACTGCGACGAGTGCCCGAACTCGATTTAGTCATGGGACCGCAATATGCCAACCAGCTCGAAGATTTGCTGGAACAGGTTTTTAGTGGTCAGCAAGTCGTTGCGACTGATCCCATTCATATTGTCGAAGACATTACAAAACCGCGACGCAATAGCGATGTCACGGCTTGGGTGAATGTGATTTATGGCTGTAATGAGCGTTGTACGTATTGTGTCGTTCCAGGTGTGCGTGGGGTCGAACAATCTCGGACACCGGAAGCGATTCGAGCGGAAATTGAACAGCTTGCAGCCCAAGGGTACAAAGAAATCACCTTATTGGGTCAGAACATTGATGCGTATGGGCGAGATTTGCCGGGAGCCACTCCAGAAGGACGACATCTGCATACGTTCACAGATTTGTTGTACTTTGTGCATGATGTACCGGGTATCGATCGCATTCGATTCGCAACCAGTCATCCACGCTATTTCACAGAGCGTTTGATTCGAGCTTGTGCGGAATTGCCGAAAGTGTGTGAGCATTTCCATATTCCGTTCCAATCCGGCGATAACGATGTTTTGAAGGCAATGTCACGCGGGTATACGCACGAACGATATCGTCGAATCATTGACACGATTCGCGAATATATGCCAGATGCGTCGATTAGCGCTGATGCGATCGTTGGATTCCCAGGTGAGACTGAAGCCCAATTTGAGAACACCTTAAGTTTGGTGCGCGATATCGGATTTGATTTGATCAATACAGCGGCATATTCTCCACGTCCCGGAACTCCTGCGGCAGTTTGGGAGAATCAGTTATCTGAAGAAGTCAAAGCCGATCGCTTACAACGATTGAATCATTTGGTGTCGCAAAGCGCCTCAGAGCGATCGCAGCGATATGCAGGACGAATTGAAGAAGTACTGGTAGAAGCTCAGAATCCGAAAGATCCAACGCAGGTGATGGGGCGGACGCGCGGAAATCGGTTGACGTTCTTTGCAGGCTCTATCGACGAACTCAGAGGTCAAACCGTCAAAGTGAGAATTACCGAAGTAAGATCGTTCAGTTTGACGGGACAACCTCTGATTGAGGCTCGTCTGTAGAAACGGAGAGGGTGGGATTCGAACCCACGGAACCTTTCGGTTCATTCGATTTCAAGTCGAACGCATTCGACCACTCTGCCACCTCTCCAAGGGACGTGTATTATCTTATCCTATTCAGGCGATTTTGGATTGATTTCCAGCAAAAAGCCGCGATCGCTTTCAAATACGATCGCGGCTTTTTCGTTCAGTTCAATTTAGGAGTGGGGAACGATTAGTCTTGAATTTCTTTCAAGGCATATTGCGCGATCGCCAAAGTTAACCGCGCCTGCTCGGTTTCTGACAATTTCGCCCAATCGGTCGATTTTACGCTCTGTTCTTCGCCGCGCATCGAATATGCCAAAGGACGCGCCAGCACGTGTAAATCATCTTCTGCCCACTGCGGCAATGCTTCTTGTACACAAAGTACCAACTGATCCGCCAGACTTGCTGAAGAGTTTGCCAACTTCTCAGCCTGACGCGCGATCATATTCAGAATCGCCTGCGGCACAGTTGCAAACTTCTGAGCCAAAGAAGCTTCCAGAGTTGGAGCTGCGAACAAGGTATCTAAATGAGAGAAGAACGCATCGGCACGATCGTTGAGTTCGGATTCTGGCAGCGCATCGAGCGAGAACTTTTGATCTAAAGCATTAAAGAAAGATTCCGCCTCCGCATCGGCTGGATTCCACGGATAGGCAATCTTACTTTGAGAGACTTCCGCAATTTCAACTTCGACCGTCTCAACATTGCCTGGCTCATTCCACCGCACTGTCACGGCTTCCGAGTCAAGCAACGCTGCTGCGAGTGCCTGCCGAAGTTGGAGTTCGAGAGAGTTAGAGGGACTTGCTTCGTGTGCCATGACAATATTCCGCATCGAGTGAACTAAGGGTGGGTATGTTTGATGGCTATGACTTCAAGCCGATCGTTACCAGTTCCGTAACTGACCTCACAATTTACGCGAATTCTCCTAAAATTTCAAAGTTCTTAGGAGAGAAGAGTGGGGGGTGGGGAGTAGGGAGACCTCCCTAATTCCGTCCGTCCGCAGGCGAAACCAAAAATTCTAAAACCGAATTCTGCGAGCCACCAAACTTAATTTGTGCCCCAGATTGTAGTGGCACTTCATAATTATGGACTTTCTGCCACCCTTTTGAGGTAGAAACCCAGGTTCCATACCGGGAAAAATCGCGCAGAAAATAACTGGGTTGCAGCGTGTCTGGGTTGGCACTGCGGTAGAAAATTTCCGCATGTTTCCGGGACACTCCAGGTTCATTCGCCAAGACTAAATCATTCTCAGCACTCATTCCGACGCGCATTAAGCCGCCCCGAATCGTCCAAACTTTGGCATTTTCTAGCGATCGAATCGAGGCGACCGGATTCTGCATTCCTAACTGGCTCGGCGTATGCGGAATTTGCGTGAGTCCTTCTGCGATCGGCTTAATTAATTCGCCATCAAATTCAGGGTGCATGTACAAAACAGGCAGCGTCCAAGCTTGATGATTAAACCGAAATAAAGTCAGCAAATGTTGACGTGCAACAGCGACAGCTTGATCGATCGGCATCCGTTCTGACAATGCCTGAGCAAAAGTCGCGATAAAACTCAGCGCTTCTTGATCCGTAATCGAATCCCGCATCGCCAAAACTGCTGGAACCCCATGATGCAGCAAAACTTCCGCCAAACTGCTCCGGGGAATCGTTTCTGCCCCTTGCTGCTCGGGTTGTGCGCCCCAGCAGGCATTAAAAACTGCCAGTTTCACATGACAACGAGTCAGAACCTGCGCCAATTCTGTCCCATTCATCGGCAGATTCGGACGAAGGAATAACAAGCCGCCATCTGGAGCCGGAACCCCGTGACCTGCATAAAACAGCACATTATATTGACCGCTTTCCAAGCGATCGATTAATTCCCCCGAAGTTGGCTGTAACAACGTATCGACAAAACAAGGCGCAGCTAGGCGATTGATTCCCTGTCGCTCCTTGAGAATTCGGGTCAGCGCGCTTGCTTCTTGCTCAAGTTTGAGCCGTTTTAATTCGTCGCCGCTTTGAGACAGGTCGGGAGCCGCATCTTGTCCTAAAACCAGTAAAACATTGAGACTCGACTCCGATCGCAAAACGGGCAAAGCATCCACATCGCTCGTCGTGCGGCTAAATAAAAGCTGCTGACTCAACGAAATTGCCTGCTTTCCGGCATCAGGCTGCATAATCTCCCACGGCAGTGAAATCAGATCCGGATCGCGCACTTCTAAACGCAATCTCAGCGCTTTTCCTTGCCCTTGAGCGATCCCTTGACTGCGGTTAAGGCTACTTTCAATCACGCCATCAAACAGCCATTGCCACAAATTGATGCCCAGATTCTGCATCAACCGCGCACCTCGCGAAATTGGCTGTCCCACAGGTGTTTCGGCTACCTCGATGGGAGGAGTACTCACCTGGGAGATATGCGGCACATCCGGAACCCCGCGCGTCGAAAACATTTCTTGCCACGATCGCCAATGTTGTTTCAGTTCAGCCGTCCATAGACAATCGCGTAAGAGATAGCCGCCTCGGTAAGGGGCTTCGATCACATGAATTGCAAAATGTTCAGCTTGAGAGGCGCGTAATCGTGCGATCGCTAAACTTAGGCAAGGAAGGTCAGACGGTGACATGAATCGGCAAAGGCTGGGTTAACACTCCGGAACTTTAATCTTAAAGGCTATCCGGTAATTAATCTATGGCGTAGCCGATGGGTTCTCTTTTGCAGACTCAGCAGCAGACTCAGCACAAGCTCCAATCTGGTCAGGTTTGGGGGAGATGCGGGTGAAATTCGCGATCGCGCTTTCTCTTTGCCACCCCATATTTCCTAGCCTAACTGAGTTCACCAGTTTCCCCTCAGTCGGCAGCGTACACACTTTCAATCTCAACCAATTCGATTGATCCGAAGTCGATCGCTGTTGTCCGACAACTTGCAGAACGGTTCCAGAAGACATGCGACCCAGAATCTCATTTGCCGTCTCAGTCGATTGCGCAGCATTTTTGAACAGCGGCAGACCTGCTGTTTGATCTGCGGTCTGAATTTGGATAAATGAACCGGAAGTCAGCGGAGTCACAGTCGGAGAAGCGGGAACTGGCGGCACTGTCGCAGAAGGCACAGGCATTCGATTGGTAAAACGAGCAATCAATTCTGGAGCAAGCAGAGTCGCGATCGCACCTGCAATGCCCAATAATGCCAATACGATGAACAAAACTTTGAACCAATTGATCCGACGGGGTTCTGCAATCTGAGTTCTCAATTGAGACACTTCGCGAGCAGCCAGCATTTGAGTGGGCTGAGCTAAAGCAGGCGAAATCGTTTGAGCATTCTGCGATCGCCGCGATTCTTTCGTTTGACAATGAATCAAACCGACCGTGACATTATCGTGACCGTTGCGCGTGTTTGCGATATTGATTAATTGCTGTGCGGCTACAGCCACATCAATCTTCCCGTCTAGAATCGGAGCAATTTCGGTTTGCCAAACTTCTTCGACCCGATCGTTGTCACTCAATCCGTCTGAACACAGCAGATAGACACAATCCTCATCAAGAATCAATCGCTGTACGGTGGGGCGCAAATAGCTCGAACTCCCCATCCCCAAAGCTTGCACTAATGATCCCGCAGAAGAACGCTGTAACGCATCTCGGTATAAGGAATATCCCAAGCGAGCCTCACGCGACGCAACATCATCATCTAAAGTGACTTGATAGCAGCCCTTGCGAGTAATGCGATAGGCGCGACTATCCCCCACATGCGTGAGATAGAATTCATGCCCTCGAACTAATCCCATGACCACAGTCGTGCCCATGCGCTGCCGTTCTTGCCGCCGTTCCGCATCGTTCTGTTCGGAGATCGCATCATTCGCCTCGCACACTGCGGCTTCTAATTCCTGCTCAATCTCATCCGATTGAATCGCTTGAACTTGGCGCGCGATCGTCTCGATCGCTAAATGTGAGGCAACCTCTCCACCCTCATGCCCACCAATCCCATCACAGACAATCACGAGATTCGTCTTTGCCTTCGTTGCACTCGGTGGATAGCACGCATCTTCGTTACTTTGACGGCTCGGTCCTTGATCGGTCGCCGTTGCAATGTGAATCTGGCGAGTTTGATATTGGGCTTGATGGGCGATCGCTTGATCCAAGACTGAAATTAACGACTCAATACTCGAAATCTCTCCGTCAACTAAGTTCTGGCAGATTTGCTGAAAGAAATCCGCGATCGCAGAGTGCGGCTGCCAAGTTGTCCACAATTCTCCTAACTGCGTCAGAGCGGGAGATTGCCGATCAAATCGCAATTCCAACAGTCTCAGGGTGTCGCCATCGGCAAACAGTTGCTTCGGATCAAGCAAAGTTGAAGCAACGTTTTCAACACTCAATCGTTGCCAGAGTCGCGCAATTTGCTCAAGAAAATGTAATTGGCGAAATCCAGAACTTGCATTCCACACTTGAGTTAAAGCAGGCATGAGTTGCCCATCTGTGGTAATCGGAGCCGATTCGAGCAGAATCAGATCAGACAAAACAGCATAAGGCTGAGGAATCGTAGGGCGCTCTGCCATCAAATGCAAATAGGGTTCGAGTTGGGGAGGAACCTCGACTGGATTCGGTGGAATTCCGGGTTTGGTATCTAGAACAATTTGGGATGATTTGAGCAAATAGCGATCGTCGAGCCGTTCACCAGGCTGACCTGCTTTTACCCCCATGACCCAGAGATAGCGTTTGGGAATCCGAGTTTGGCAGTGATGGCAAAACTCCTGAGTGACGGGGTTGAGCGCCTGACAAAAGTAATTCGGGCATTGCACGATCGGATCAGTTTGCATTGACAAAGTGGCATGTGATTTGCTCAATTCATCACTCTAGCAAGTTTTGCCCTCGGTCGGAGATAGCATTTCCGAGTTTCCCCGCGTTGCGATCGCAATTTTCTGAGGCACAATAAGCCAGATTTTAGTGAGATTGGCTATGTCTTCCGTGTTCCGCCATCTGGGGTTTGCTTCGCTGATATTGGGGTTATTGGTATCGATGCCAAAATCGATCGCAAACCCAGTTTCTTCTACACCCTCTACATTTGTGCCAACGGCTCCACCCCCCGTTGCTCCCCCGCTGAAAGAGAATTTCGTTCAACCTGATTTCCGGATTTCCGCGCTACAACGCGATTTTCAAGGCAATCTCTGGCTGGCAACCCCGCAGGGCGTAAGCCGGATTAATCCCAACACAGGACGGGTAATCTCTCAGACGAAATTGCCGAATCTGTCGATCTCGGCATTGGCGCAAGATAAAGTCGGACGCATTTGGGTCGGTACAGCAGAAGGGCTGTTTCGCATCGATCCAAAAACCAATACGGTCACAGCACAAACTCTGACGCTGCCCTCGAACCGGGTGTTGTCCTTATTAGTTGATCGTCGTGGCTTTCTCTGGGTCGGCACCGATTCTGGACTTGCCCTGATTAGTCCGGATCAAGGCTTAAAAATGACGACGCTACAAAATCTGCCTGGGATTAGCGCTAATGCTTTAAGTCTTGATCCTGAAGGTCAGCTCTGGGTCGGGACGTTGGACGGCTTGGTTCAGGTCGATACAGCAAGTGCGAAAATTTTGCACCGGATGAGTTTAGAGGAAGGAACAGCACAGTCTTTAGCACTCGATCGACATGGTTCACTGTGGGCAGGAACCACCAGCGGACTGGTAAAAATCGATCCGTTGCAGCGCCGCCGCTTACGATCAGTAACTCAACTCAGAGGACGCGATATTGTCTCAGCAGGATTTGACGGGGTTGGAAGCATTTGGGTCGGCACAAGCGCTGGACTCTTTCGGGTCAATCCTTACAATGGCGCAATTATCGGTCAAGTTCCTCATCTTCCCTCGAATCAAGTCATGTCTCTCGCGCCTGACACGGGCAATAAATTGTGGGTCGGAACAACCGAGGGTTTGGCTTGGGTCAGTATGACCACTTATCAAACAAAGCCGCATTTGATGTTCAGTCGCAGTGTTGAAGAGAACCCCTCGGAATAATGTCCAGTCGCAGCGTTGAAGAGGAACTCCTAGAATTAAGATAGATCTTCAACTCTCTTCATTCTTTCGGAGTTCTGATGCTCATTACGCCGCAGCATTTGATTCAGTGGAAACAGCAAAACAGAGCGATCGCAGTTCTCACAGCTTGGGATTATGCGATCGCTTCAATTCTCGATCGCGCTGGAATCGAAGTGATTCTGGTCGGGGATTCGCTCTCCATGGTGGCACTTGGGCATGAGACAACTTTGCCGTTAACGCTGGATGAAGTGATTCATCATGCAAAAGCAGTGCGGCGCGGCGTGAAAGAAGCCTTGTTAGTCGTCGATTTACCGTTTCTGACGTATCAGGAAAGCTGGCAGCAGGCGATGCATTCGGCAGGACGAATTTTGAAAGAAACGAATGCAGGCGCAGTCAAATTAGAAGGCGGCTATCCCGCGATCGCGGAAACTGTCGCTCGATTAGTTCAAGCGGGCATTCCTGTCATGGGACATGTAGGATTAACGCCGCAATCAGTCAGACAGACGGGATTTCGTCAGCAAGGTAAATCGCACGAGGCGGGAGAAAAGATCGTAGCCGAAGCGATCGCGCTGGAGCAGGCAGGGGCTTTTGCGGTTGTGATCGAGCATGTTCCAGCGGATTTAGCCAAAACGATTACGGAGAGTCTAACGATTCCCACGATTGGAATCGGCGCAGGAATTCATTGCGATGGACAAGTGCTGGTGACCTCAGATGTTTTGGGATTAGGAACTTGGAAGCCGAAGTTTGCCAAGACCTATTTGGATCTGAATGCGTTGATTACGCAAGCGGTGCAAGAGTTTGGGGAAGAGGTACGAGCGCACAAGTTTCCGCCTGAAACTTGAGCGATCGCGGCTTGAGATCACTCCTCCTCGATCCCAGAATCGTGATATAACAATTAAGGTTTCTTTACAGAAAACAACACTGACTCACAGAGTAAGTCGGGCTGGGGATTTCAGCCTGATTTTTAGTGGCAAATTTCGGTCGAAACTTGCCCTACTTATTGTGGTTATTACAGTCCTCCCGGAGAGAAGAATCGCTCATGACGGTATCGCTCACGCCCGATTACACAACCCTCACCAGTCCCGACACGAAGCTTCGCCTAAAAGACATTATCAAAACTTTGCCCCGCGAATGCTTTCAGAAAGATATGCGGAAAGCTTGGACTGCCGTTGTGGTCAATGTTTTGATGGTTGGTCTGGGGTATTGGAGTATTGCTGCTTCCCCTTGGTTTCTTTTGCCGATCGCGTGGATTTTTACAGGAACTGCGTTGACCGGATTTTTTGTGATTGGGCATGACTGTGGACATCGATCGTTTGCACAGCGCAAATGGGTCAATGATCTCGTCGGTCACATTTTTATGGCTCCGTTGATCTATCCCTTCCACTGCTGGCGGATTGGGCACAACCAGCACCATAATCACACCAACAAAATGGATGTGGATAATGCGTGGCAGCCTTGGCGGACAGAGGTTTATGACAACCTTGATCCGATTACGAAGACCGCTTACACCACGACGCGCGGACGCTTATGGTGGCTCGCTTCGATTCTGCATTGGGCTTTGGTTCACTTTAAGCTGTCGAACTATAAAACTCGCGACCACGGCAAAGTGAAATTGTCGATCGCAGTTGTCGTCGCATTTGCCGCCATTGTATTTCCGGCTTTGTTCCTCACGGTTGGGGTTTGGGGCTTTGTGAAATTCTGGTTGATGCCTTGGTTGGTCTATCACTTCTGGATGAGCACGTTCACCTTGGTTCACCACACCTTGCCGGATATCCAATTCAAAGAGCCGGAAGAATGGGATGCAGCACAGGCGCAACTGTTTGGAACGGTGCATTGTGATTATCCGAAGTGGGTTGAGTTTCTCTGCCACGACATCAATGTGCATATCCCGCATCATCTTTCCACTGCGATTCCTTCTTACAATTTGCGATTGGCAGACAGCAGTTTGATGAAGATTTGGGGATCGAAGTTGAGACGATATCAGTTCTCTTGGGGATTGATGAAGGAGATCACAGATCAATGTCATCTGTATCATCCTGAAGAGGCTTATCAATCGTTCAAGTCTTACGCGAACAAGTAGATTTGAGAAATTGAGTTAAAAAGCGCGATCGACAGATGTGTCGATCGCGCTTTTTTAGTTCTCTAGGCAAATTGAACACTCATATTTCGGGTGTGCTATCGAATCAATTCAGCCGTCCGCTCCGCCTTTGCAAGCTGCTGCAACTTTCCCCGCAGATCCGCCCAATGCACATTTTCCAAACTCGATAAAACAACATGAGCCTCACCGACCCGCTCAACGGGTCCGAGTCCGACTGCCCACATGCCTGCTGCCAGCGCTGCTTCGATGCCTGCTGCCGCATCTTCAAACACAACGCAAGCCGCAGGATCAACTCCTAACTCGTTTGCCCCAAATAAAAATAAATCCGGTGCAGGTTTGGGACGCTCTACACTATGTCCATCGCCAATCACATCAATGTATTCTGCAATTCCGAGCTTCTCAATCACCGGACGCGCATTTTTACTCGCAGAGCCTAACGCAGTTTTGACTCCAGCTTGTTTGATCTCTTTCAAGAAATCTAAAACGCCGGGGAGTAAATCCGTCGGTGAGATTGCGTCGATCGAGTCAACATAGTACTGGTTTTTGCGCTCCATCATGTCTTCGATCTGAGCTTCACTGTAAACACGATCGCCGATAATCTTCATCAAAGAAGCTCGGCGTGAAATGCCTCGCAACGCCTCGTTGGCTTCGCGATCGAAAGGCAAGCCCTCTTCATCCGCTAATCGTTGCCAAGCTCGATAGTGATACTCAGCCGTATCGGTCAAAACACCATCGAGATCAAAAATCACGCCTTGAATGTCAGAAGAAGTCATAGTTCTTTTGGGGGTTGTAGGATCTGCTCTCAAATCAAATTCATGCCATTGATCGCGCCAGTGAATGCGGAATTTCAACCGTGTCCAGCCCGGAGGTAAGTGAGGATGAGCAAAGGGTTCTTCGCCAAATTGCACGCCTCCAAAACCGAGAACAACAGCTTGCCAGATTCCGCCTGCCGACGCGCCGTGAATGCCATCGTCCGCATTGCCGCGAGTATCTTCAAGATCGACCATCACAGCTTGCATAAATCGATCGTAGGCTTCAACCGTATTATTCAAATCCGACGCAAGGATGGCATGAATCGCAGGACCCAAAGATGAGCCGTAAGTAATATCGGTGCGAGGCGCATAGTAGTTCCAATTTTTCTCTAGCGCTTCGAGAGAATAAGGAGACTCTTGAGATTGCCGCATTAAGTACAGCAGCATCAAGACATCCGGTTGTTTGAGCACTTGAGCTTTGTCGGCTCCCGCGATCGTTAAAATTTCCTGCATCGATTTCGTGCGCGGCTCGTAGTCCTCCAGATTAATATCTTCGAGATCAAAAAAGCCATCGCATTGCTCGATCAAGCCCGAGGGATGGCTGTGAATAAACATATTCGTTGCAATGTCTTGCCAGCGCGATCGCCGTTCGGAGGTAATTTTTAAGCGATCGCACAATTCGCCTAATTTCTCAGGTTGCGTCTGTTTCAGCCAATCATAAATATAAATCGCTTTTTCCAGATGCCATTGCGCCATGCGATTCGTGAATGTATTGTTATTCACGTGCTCATGGTACTCATCTGCACCAATCACTTCCCGAATTTCATAGCGTTCATAGCGAGTACTCCACTCAACACGGCTCATCCAAAACACAGCAGTATCGAGAATGATTTCTGCGCCATAGTCGCGCATCCATTCATCATCTTGAGTCGCTTGCCAGTAGTACCAGGACGCATAGGCAATGTCTGCGCTGATATGAATTTCGCGATCGCGACACCAAATCCGAATATCTTCGCCATAAGGATCTTTTGGCAATGCCCAACGTGGGGTGACTTCATCACCTGTATCCGCGCTTTCCCAAGAGTACATTGCGCCTTTGTAGCCGTAGTAAGTCGCTTTCCGACGCGCCCCTTGAATGGTTCGATAGCGGTAGGTCAATAGATTGCGAGCAAGATGCGGCTGAGTGAAGGTAAAGAACGGCAGAATAAAAATCTCGGTGTCCCAGAAAACGTGACCGCGATAGCCAAAGCCTGAAAG
The DNA here is from genome assembly GCF_017302695.1 of Leptolyngbya sp. UWPOB_LEPTO1. Classification (NCBI taxonomy): domain Bacteria; kingdom Bacillati; phylum Cyanobacteriota; class Cyanophyceae; order Leptolyngbyales; family Leptolyngbyaceae; genus Leptolyngbya; species Leptolyngbya sp. UWPOB_LEPTO1. The sequence continues at coordinate 73,825 of NZ_JAFLCJ010000015.1, forward strand.
GGTTTTCGCGGGGATGCTCACTCGATCGTCATGGCGCGCAGCGGCAATCAACAACTGAAATAGGTTATATCGCACCGCCAACTGAGCGCGGAGATCGCCTTCAATCACAATGTCGCTTTGCTGCCACGCTTCTGCCCAGCTTTGTTCGTGAGCATCAAACAAGTCTTGATAGTTGGTCAAAGCGGCGAGCTTACTTTGAGCGGATTGAACCGGAGATTCCACCTCGCGAGACGTGTAGATGGTGATCAAATTCTCGATCGTAATCGTTTGCTCAGCCGGAGCCGTAAAGGTCGTCGTCAAAGTCGGATAACCCGGAACATTCGTGACTTGGACATTTCCCTGCGCGCCACTCAATGACAAACTTGATGCCATTGCCAGTTCAATATGAGACGTTCGCGTGCGGACTTGCAACCAAACGCCATGCTCGGTTTTCCCCTGTCCTAGCTGTTCCCAATGGTTGAAGCCTTGGTTTTCTGGATAGCCATTGATACTCGCTTGCACTTCCACGATCGCATCTGCTTCTAACGCAGTGATTTGGCAGCGCAACCCGACCACATGCTCATCGGCAAGACTAGCAAATCGCTCAAAATGCAGCCGGATGGTTCTGCCACTCGGACTGCGCCAGTGAATCGTTCGACTCAGAACGGCTCGGCGCACATCTAACTGACGCTCATAACTCAGAACTTCACCTTGATCTAAACGAAAGCGATCGCCATCGACAATAATCAGCAGTGGCAGCCAATCCGGACAATTGACCAGTTCGGTATAGACAATCGGAACGTCATCATACACCCCATGAATTAACGTAGCAGGCTGAGATTGAGCATAGCCTTCTTCAAAGCTGCCACGGGTTCCAAGATAGCCATTGCCGATCGTAAAAACGGTTTCGCGCGAATTGAGCAATTCGGGGACAAATTCCGTTTCGATAACTGTCCAATCTGTGTAGACCAAAGGCGAGCGGTCGATTTGAGTCATGATGCAGGTACTCCGGGAAATCGGGAAGATCAAATTTTCTGGTGTTCTTCTAAAATTGATTCAGCTCTAGGCTTATACAGCAGGTGAAATAGAGCGTCGAGATAGTGTAACAAAGACTCGCGACTTTCTCGGTGAACATAGTTCCAGAAACTATATAGTTTGGTGAGCAGTAAAAGCTGTCGGGTGTGATGTTGCCAGTTGTATTCATCATGAATGCGCTGAATACTTTTCGCAGAGAGTTGCTCCCAATAGTTGGGATCAGCGTAAGCGCGATCGAGAAAATCTAAAATCTTGCGCGTTGAACCGTCGAGATCCGTCGGATTGATCAAGAATCCGTGTTTGTCATCTTCAATGATTTCGGTCGTTCCGCCGAATTCGGTGGCAAAAGAGGGCAATCCAGAAACCATCGCTTCGAGTAATACTCGTCCAAATGCTTCAAAGCGAGCAAAATGTACAAAAATACCTCTGCGATCGGCAATGCTACGATACATTTCTCCGAGATCAGGATTAGACAGGCGTTCACCAATCCAGCGCACATGCTCATGCAGTTGATAATAATCAATCAGGCGATGGATTTTTTCAATCTCTTCGGCTTCATCCGCGTTAATTGCAGCATCAACACTGAGTTTGCTAGTGACGAGAATTAAATTACAACGCTGCTGCAATTCTGGACTCCGCCCAAAACATTCAACTAGCCCAGAAAGATTTTTCACGGCTGTTAAGGGCGAGATCGCCAGAATAGGCGTGAGGCTTGGATCTGCGAGTTTGCCGAGAATATGAGACGCTTCTTGCTCGAATAAGAGATAAGTCAAGCGATCGCGGTGTTCTGACGATCGGGCGTCCGAATACGGGAAAAATACCCGTTCATCGACTCCAGGTGGAATGCGATTAAATTTGGGGCTAAAAAGCTCAATTCCATTGATCACATGGTAAAGCTGCGGCATCGTAAAGCATTTGTATGATTCATACTGTCCGAACGTATCTGGGGAACCAACAATCTCTTGATACGATGAAGTGACAATAAAATCTGCCGCATTCATGCTGATTAAATCTGCGGTAAATTGCGCGGAAAAATGATACTGCGGCTCTAACTCTTGCCAATATAAATTACTAAATAAATGTTTCGGCTTTTCGAGCGAATGTGCGATATTACAATGCGTCACGTTAAGCTGACGTGCGATCAATGAAGCAACTAAATTGCCGTCGCTGTAATTGCCAATAATTAAGTCTGGTTTTCCATTTAATTGTTCTAAGAGACGAGACTGAGCATCGATCGCGAAAGTTTCTAAATATCCCCAAATCTCAAATTTAGAAATCCAGTTATCGGTAATTTTAGAATTAAATTCTCGAAACGGAACTCGCAGAATCCAAGTATTGTTCGTATCATCTACTTTTTCAAGCGGTAAATCGCATTGTGTACCTTCGCAATTGGGAATGAGTCGCGTCAAAATTACAACTTGCGGCTGGATATTCAGCATGTCTAATCCAGCCAGATGAATCTCTTCTTGGAGTTTGCGATCGAGACTTCGGGCTTGATCTAACACATAAGCAACCTGTCCCAACGTTTCCGATCGCCCTAAGTAGTCTTGTCCCACCCAGCCATGAATGGAACAGAGCGCAACTCGAAACACAGATGGAAATCTGGCAACAAATGCCTCTAAGATCGCAGGCTGCGGCATGTTCACCATTTGATCGACGAGTTCCATCATTCCGCGAACGCGCTCAACCGTATTTCCCCATCCTGGCTCGAATCCTAAAGGCTGTAATTCTGCATGTACGCTTTGATATGATTCGTCTGAAGCTTTCGATTTCAGAATTTGAATGGCTTGGCGAATCTGCTCGGCTAACTGTTCTCCCGATTCAATTTGATCATTAATCAGCAGCGGAATTCCGTCATAGTGATGCCGATGCAGCACATCAAATAAGGTTTCGAGCCAATAGGAGCGATCGTTGAGAACCTGGCTGGATAGATATCGATTGAGAAACGCTAAGCCTTGACCAATATTGCGGGGATCGTCAACCTTCGGCGTATGCTCATAAAACGGTGTGACATCGATTTCAAACAGTTGATCTTGCGCCCGGCCCACAAAGCGATCGCGCGCTTCGAGTAAAGCTTTCGGCGGCATGACCTGAGCTTTAGTTAGTTCTGAATCGAGACACCAAATTTGCTGTCCTCCAATCCAAGGACGCAGCAGCAACCAAATACAATCTTCTTCTAACAGCAACTCATGGCTGTATTGAATCAACGTTCCGAGGTGTGAAGAGTGGAAAAAATGAGCCGGTTTGCGGGCTTCATGACAGTAATCAGCAAACGCATGAATGATCTCATTTTTCAGGAAATACCGTTGATTAGAGCGACTCAGGGTTTGAATCAACTGCTGTAAAACTGCTTGCTCATCAGCATGATGTAAAACTGCTTCAATTAACTGTTGCATAGAACTATCCATCGAGTACCTAGAGTTCGATCGATTCTGACTCGCGACTCGATGGACTATCTAAAAACCACTAAAAGAATTCCAACCCAACGCCATCAAGCCACAACTACTTAATTTCGTTATAGAACTTCGATCGCGAAATTACACCTAGCCGATGATAGAGTTTTCTCAATTCTGACTCCATGTAACCTGCTTCTTCACCCCAACTCCGTCTTGAATTGTTGCGCCTTGATAAGAACCTGATCGAGTCTGAATCACAACGCAATAGAGGTCAGTATCTCCGCAATTGCGCCAACACCGTTCTCCTGCTGGATCAACTCGCACGATCGAACCTTCTTGAACCGGGAAAATCTCACCATCGATCTGAAATTCGCCTTTCCCCTTGATAAAAATATAAATTTCTTCATTCTGCTGATGCTTGTGATAAAAGGGCACGGATTTCCCTACCGGCAACTTATTGAATGAGAGTTCTGCTCCCGTCAGCTGAAGGAGATCTTTTAAAAAGATTTTTCCGTCTACTTGGAGTTTGGGCGCTTCAAATTTGAATTGATCTAAATTCTCTAAGTTACCTAAATCAACTACTGCAAAGTTTTCTCCGGTTTTGGGTTCGAGCATGACTCATTACTTGTAAATTGCAAGTTAAAAGTAACAAATTGACTTGTAAAATGCAAGTAATCGGAGGAAATCAATTATGACTGCTCGATCGCATTGTCCGATCGCCTCAACGTTAGATCTCATTGGCGATCGTTGGACACTTCTCATCATTCGCGACATGCTTTATATGAAAAAACGGCGATTCGATGAATTTCTCGAATCGCCGGAAGGAATTTCTACCAATATTTTGAGCGATCGACTTCGCAAACTTGAAGAAGCCGAATTAATTGAAAAGCAACCTTACAGTAGTCATTCCCGTCGAATGGACTATCAACTGACCGAAAAAGGGAAAAGTTTGCAGCCTGTTCTACGATCGATGATCAAATGGGGACTCGAAAATCTCCCCGCTACCTCAATTCCGTCTCAACAGACTCAGTAAACTATTGAACGCGATTCAGCCTAGCAACCACATTTGAGCCGATCGAGCTGGCACACTCAGGGAGAACTGATTGCCTGAAAGTGTCATCGTTTGCCCCTGAATCAGCTCGCGATACTGACCCGGATTCTTTAAGCCCCAAGTGCTCAAATCTACTCGTTGCTCTGTACCACTCTTGTTAATCGCAACCATTCCCTGTTCTCCTCTTCGGAAGACGAGCAAAACATCGCTTTCGTAGAGAATGTGCATCAATTCTCCCTGAACTGCATTGTGGAAAGCAATCATCGCAACAATATCGGGACGCTTGTAGAAGTCGAGCCAGCGATCGCGATCGACATCATGTTTTGACTCGTTATGATCCGAGTAAATCAGCGGCACACCGCCATCTCGACCCAAAATATAAGCATGAGCTAAATGTTCATCTTGCGGATCGAGCAGCCAGAAGCGAAAGCCATCATTGTGAGGAATATCATGGTTCACGACAAAGGTAACAGCTCGATTCCAAGGTAAAGCATTGCCTTGATCTTGAGGATTGGCTAAAGCCCGCAATGAACCACCAAATCCAAAGGCTTCGCGGATCGTTTGAAACAGCGGGAAATCATAGGCAGACATCCAGGTTTCTCGCAGAAAGGGTTCGAGAAACACCTTTTCGTCGTTCTCACTCCCGGTTAACACTTCACCAAACCAGAAGCGACCTTGAAAATCTGGAGTATCTGCAAGACTATCGATCATGCGCTCTGTAATATGTTTGATCGCATCAACCCGAAACCCGTCAAATCCCATTTCGACTAGGGCTTTGACCATTAAATACTGCTGTTTTAAGACCCAATCAGAATCTTTGAGATCTGGCAAACCGGACAGATTTTGATATTGCACGGCTCCGCGATCGCCCCATTCGTGACCTTCAATTTCTCCAGCTTGATTAAAATCCCAAGGCGAAAACAAGCCCTCATTCAAATCCCCATACAATCGGTTTTCTGCAAATAAAGCAGGTTCCGCTTTGTAGCGCTCAAGCTCGGCTTCTCCTGGAAAGTTAAGATGATCTGCGCGCGCTTCATTTGCCATGTGATTGATGACTAAATCTGCATAGACCTGAATTCTAGAACTCCCACTATGACAAGCTTCAAGCAGATTTTCTAGATCTCGCTTGCCTCCCAGATGAGACAACAAGACCCGATAATCTTTTGGCTGATAGCGTTGCCACCATTGATCGCCTTTGGGATCAGAGTAAAGAGGGGGCGGGATTAATATTGCTCCATAACCTGCCGCACGAATCGCATCGAGGTTTTCAATAATCTCGGTATACCGCCAATTGAAAGCGTGAAGAGTAACATTCCGCATGTCGATCCGCTCCTTAGTCTCGGTTAACGGGGCAAAAACAATAACCCACACTAACCACAGAATTAGGGATCGTCAAATAAATTTCCAACTTGAGAAGGTTGCAGCCTGTCCACAAGGTTGATCGAGTTCATCCAAAACCGTCCAGAGGATGACGTTTTCAATCCAGAATCGTTTCCCGGTGCTAGAAATCCGAACGCCCCGATAGTCACTGATATAGCCTTGGGCTTTTGCTTGCGCGAGCAGACGCGATCGCTCTTCTTGGCTGATCGGTTCTGCGGAATATCTCGATGGCAATTGTGTAAAGGTGTCCCAGTCCATTTCCCAGAGGTCTAACGCTTGCCGATTCGCATAGTTAAAAATGGGATCAGATTCGGTTCCATGCGAAACCACGACAAAAGGAGCTTCAAACAAGGCTTCAGGCGTTTCGATTAACGGTTTGCCTGTCCAATGCTGAAAGCTTGTAATCAAGCGTTGAGCCTGTTGAATTCGAGAAATCATTGGGGGAAGTTACAGTCGCAAGCAGGATAAGCGGTTTGATACGTCTCGGATCGCCGACCAAACAGCGCATATCGATTATCTCGAACTTGGGCATAGACGCGATCGCCCACCCATTTCATTCCCGGCAAATTTCGATACGCTGTCACAAATACATTGCCTGTCGGTAAGAGTCGTCCAATTTCTTCTGCGGCATCACTGCCTTGCCAGCGTCGATCGGGCTGGTTGTTATCGATCACAATCATTCCCATTTCGCAATCTTTAGCCGTGACATTGAACTGAGCTAATCCAGCTTCGTCTTGCATGGGGAGATATTGAAAGAGCTTGCCTTGATCAATTTGTTCAAGAACTTGAACGAGATTCGAGCAAAGATTACATTGCCCATCGTAAATGACGGTGTAAGGTTTCATCGGCTAAAACGTTGACGAATACGATCGACAAATTGATCGACTTCCTCTAATTTTAGCTGAGTCGCTAAGAGCGCGAAGACGACAAGACCGATACTGCCCGCGATCGTTGTTTGAGCCAGCGCTAAGAAGAACCCTTTGAACCCGGATAAATTGGCGATCGCGTTAGAAATAAACCAGCTTGCAGTTCCAGCAAGAATGCTACTACTCGCTAAGCCTAGGATCGAATACCCCCATTGGAACAACGGTAAGCCTCCCAATCTACGGTTTAGAAAATAGAGCAGTACGAAAACTGAGAGAATATTCACGCTCACGGTTGCTAGTACGATCCCAACAATGCCAAACGGTTTGTAAAACAGAAAATCGAACAAGGCATTGAGAAAGATATTGACCATACTAATTTTGAACGGGGTGTCGCCATCTCCCAAGCCATAGAACACCCGCACAAGAACATCCCGACTGAGATATACAAACATCCCAACCGCATATGCCATTAAGACAGACGCAACAAGCTGAGATGCTTCGGGTTTGAATGCGCCTCTTTCGTAGACCACTCGCACGATCGGAGTTGCGAGTGAAATCATCAATGCACTTAACGGCAGCATCACAACCGCAGTTCCAAGTATCCCTTGGCGAATCCGCTGTTTTAATTGGTCAGCCTGACTCGGATCAGCCAATCTAGAAAATGTCGGTAACAGCGGGACGAGGATCATATTCGAGAGAATCCCCAACGGCGTTTGAACGAGCAGATTCGCATAATCCAAACTCGCGATCGCGGCAACAGCATTCGGTAAAAATGCTGCAAACGTTAAATCCGTAATCACATTAATTTGCAGCATTCCAGACGAGAATAAAGCGGGACCCATCACTCGCAGCACTTCTTGAACGCCCGGATCATTCCAGACAAATCGCATTCGGAATCGTCCTAATCCCGATTGGCGCTGTGCCCAGAACTGAGCTAACCATTGCAAAACTGTTCCAATCAGCGTTCCGAATGCGAGTACTATTCCTCCAATCAGTGCATAATTCGGATTGGTACTTGCAGATCCCGCAGTTAGGATAAAAATTCCAATGCCCGCAATTAGCGTCAGGCTAGACAGCAAAGGACTAATCGACGGCAGCCAGTACTGATCAGCAGCATTTAATGTGCCAAATCCGATGCCAATCATTCCAGCGAACCAAGCGATTGGAGCCATGATGCGCAATTGTTGAATGGCGATCGCTCTCGTCTCAAGTCCCTGTGCAGTTTGCTGCAATCCACTGGCAAGTAGATCAATAAAGAACGGTGCAAAGATAAAAACGACGATCGCAACAACGAGAAAAACACTGCCAATTAAGGTTGAAATTGCTTCTACTAAAGGAGCAGAGTCTTCTTTTTTCCGCTTGGCTAGAGCGCTCACCATGCCGCTATGGAAAGGCCCATTAATTCCGCCAAGCAGAATGAGGAAAAAGCTCGGAATAATGGCAGAAATATCATAAGCGGCTTTTGCCGTACCGACTCCAAATGCAAAGGCGATCGCGAGTTGTCTAACCAGTCCAACAACTTTGCTGATAAGAGTTGCAAGCGCAACGATTCCTGCGATTCCTGCAAGAGAGCGTTTCGGTTTGGGTTGTGTTTCAGTCACATTAAATACGGCAAAATTGGCTTCACTTATTTAAGCACCTACCCGATCATTCAGCACTACAAGATCATTTTCTCCATTGCAGTCTGCAAGTCCTGAGTAAGATCTGCAACGGCTTGTTTTGTAGCACGTCGATCGCCTTTGGTAGCCGCCGCACGATCGCTGACTGAAATCGGATCTCCCACGGTGATTAAGACCGATTGTTTCCCGAGTTTGGGACGTTTGAATGCATCACCGCCTTTGATGCGGGTAATCATATCCCATAAGAGTAAAGTCGTTTCCGCAAAGCGATCGAGCGAAGGTTTTTCGATCACATATCTTCCGGTGACCGCAACAAAACTCTCGACGAGTCGCATATGCCAAATTCTCAGACTGGCTTCTTCAGCAACGCGATCGGCAAGTCCTCGATCGACCGGAGAGAGTTCGCCTAATTTCAGATCTTCTCGGAAAATTAAATCCCAGGCTGCTTGCTCTAAGCGGCGACAGCGATCGATGACGCTTCCTTTCGGTTGAATATCAAAATACTGTTCTGCAACAGTCAAAGCTGAATCCATTAGGACTTGCAGCCGCAGTGCCAGTCTCGCATTCGGTTCAGCATGTTCGACTGAGGGTAGATCTTGATGATAAAACTTCTTGTAAAACGATTCCATCACCGTTAGCATATGTTCTGCGATCGTATACAGTCTTGCATAGCGATCAGGATTTTTCGGTGTGATTCCTGTATCGGTTTCTAATTCACCTAACAGTTGATCAACCGGAGTCCAATCGCGTTTGACATAGTGATATTGAATTCCGATCGGAACAATGATCACTTCTTCATTGCGATTTGCTTTTTGTAAGTCTTCGACGCACCAAAAACCCATCTGTGCGATTCCGGGTTCCAGCGGGCTGACAATTTCGTTATGTCCATTGGTTGCGCCTTCAGGGGCAGCCATCAGCGGGAATTGTCCATTGGCTAAAAGGTCGCGGGCTGAGCGCAATCCAACGCGATCGAGCTTGCCGCGATGAATCGGAGTTCCGCCCAGTTTCGAGTAAATCCAGCCAACTCTAGACCCTGCCCATAACGGAATGCCGCGATCGTACATGAAGTGAGAGTGAGTCGGTAATCTGAGCCGAATGCCTTGGCGACGAGCAGTCCGAGGCAGCAGATAGTGCATCAAATACATTAGGCAAAACGGATCATCCGAACTCGGATGCCGAAAAGCCATGAGTAAGCGGATTTTGCCGGATTGAAATTGTTCGTACAGATCAACAAGTTTTTCGACCTGGATCGCTTCGATTCGGGAAATCGCAGTTCTGTGTCGCATCCAGAACGGGAGAATCGATCGCATTCCGCGCAGGATGCTCATGTTCAGGTCGGGCGGGATAAATTCAAGTGGGGGTTGGACAAACTGACGAGGACGCGACACAGTAAACTGCTCCTAACACAAGAGATGTCAGTATCTTAGATGCAGTTTTTTCAGATGATCACGATCGCGTTACAGATTGATAATCGGTTCAGAAAATAAAGTTCAGTTTTAACTGCCAGCCTGTTTCTGTGCGAATCAGTTCAATTTGTCGAATGAATTCTCGAAAATAAAATCGGCGTTCTGCTTCTGAAAGATCCAACCAGAATTGAGGAATCGAAACCGTTTGAGCGATCGCTTTCAAATTCACCGGAGGCAGTTGAGACAGTTGCGCTTGTAATTGAGCGATTTCACTTCGCAATTTGTACGATCGCAAATCTGCTGTTTCTGAGTCTAAAATTCCAGTTTCAATCAAAGGTGGAATTTGTTCAAGAATTGATTGCTTTTGGACGATCGCACCGTTAATTCTTTGCTTGATGGCATCAAGATCAGGAATTCCCGCTTCTGAAACGGCACGTGGGAGATCTTCGCAGATTCTCTCGATCGTCGATTGCAGGATGTCATCATACGCGATCGCTTTGCATTGTTTCGGACATTGCATCGGGCGAAGATACAAGTATTCTTTTTGTCCTTTCTTTCGAGATGTCACTCGTGTCACCGTCATTCCCGATTGACACTCACCACAAGTGACAAGACCTGCAAGCGATCGGGGTGCGCTAGCAGTTCGAGCAGGTAAGCGACGGTTGCGGCGCAGTAAGCGATCGATTTGTGCGGCTTCATCGCGAGACAGAATAGCAGGATGAGTGTCTGGAATCGTTTCGCCAGTTTGATACTCCAAATCCCCTCGGTAAACAGGGCTAGTGAGCCAGCGTTGTCCGGTCGAGACTGAAATTTTTTTGCCGTATTTCTTTTCTAAAAATCGGACAGCATCGCGTAGAGAACCGTAGAGGAGAAAGCGATCGAAGAATTCTTTCACGACTGGGGCAGTTGTGCGATCGAGAATGTAGCGATTTCGACTGCGACGATAGCCGTAAGGGGCTTTTCCGGGTGGAGCAAGGGTTTTGACTCGATTTTGGGCGTGACCTTGCCGGATTTTGCGGCTGCGTTGGTTGTACTGTAAGTCCTGTAATTGTTCGAGCGCCGTCGCAGAAAGGGTTTCAGATTCGAGCGTAATCAGTTCGATATTCAGAGTTTCGAGTTGGGCAAGTCTAGTTTGAATTTCAGCGATCGATTCTCCGAGATCCTCGATTTGTCGAATGAGTAATTGAACCGATTCATTTTGATGATCGTCAATGAGTTGCTGTAATTGAGTTCTTTGCGTTGTGAAATCTTGATAAATGCGATCAACCTTATATTCCGAAAATACTAACTCTGACGATTCTTCTAGCAATGGATCAGAGTAGAGATAAGCAATCACCATGCGGTTATGCTTCTCCTAATTCAATCATATTTCCATCCGGATCTTTAACGAATAAAGCAGGTCGCCCCGAAGCACTCATTTGAATCTCACATCCTGCCTGAATCAATGTTGCTTTAGCAGTTTCAATGTTCTCGACCGAAAACGCTAAATGCCGATTCCTACCCCACTTTTCGACGAGCGTTTCCGAAACAGGAGCCGAATCTGCAATCAAATGAATTTGAAACGCTCCAATCTCGTACCAAGCCCCCGGAAACTTCAACACTCGATCGATCTTTTTCAACCCCAACACGGTTCCATAAAACTGCTCTGATTTCTCCAAGTCAGAAACCACGATCGCAGCATGTAAAAATTGGGTGAGTTGCATAACCATTAACGTTTCGGTGCATAAATGGGCATCTGATTCGGATTATAAGGCGTAGGTTCAGATGTCGGTTGCACCTGTTCGACAACCTTAAAAATATTGATAAACAAGATATTTCGCGACCGATCGACACAGCCAATAATGTCAGGATTGCGCGCCCCTGTCGGCAATTGAAAATAGTTCGAGCCGCCTGGACGCGGATAATCGTAATTATTAGCAGCACTTCCCGGACGCGGGAAGCTATAGCCATCGTCAATCATTCCCATTCTTCTGCCACAAAGATTTGAACGATCGCCCGGTTTCCTGACTCGAATCACAATTTGGCTATCTGCATCATCTGAAAAAGAGTCAAGCATATTGTGCGGAATGCCATACTCTTGAGCTTTCACCGTACCGGGAATCAAGGCAACAGCACCGATTATCAAAGCAATTAGTTTACGTTTCATGTCGATTTCCTTTTGAGAATTGAATCAGAAGCCTCAATCTGAGTTAAAAAATTGAGAAGTCATCACACTGATTCAATAGGAATCACTTCTTTGATTTATGCGATCGCGCCAAGACCCGTTAGAAACGTTTTCCACTTTCCTGCAATTTGAAGGCGATCGTGCTTCCACCTGGGCAACCGATGCCCGATTGCGCCGCAGAATGCAGAAATGCTTAGAATCTGCCTCTGGCTCCCTTAATTTTTGGGCGCTCTATTGGTTGAAAATTTGGCAGGAAAAGAGCGATCGCGGTGCAGTTGATCATTTGACCGCTTACCTGCAAGAAACCTGCTATTGGTCAGCTCATAAGATGCTGCTGAATTTCGCAGCAGTGCAATATACATTGCCAGATTGCTTCCAAGTCGCGATCGTCAAAGTTGAGAAAATTCTCCAAAACTTCAACGCCCAACAAGGCTTCAACTTACAAAACTACGCCAGTGCAATTTTTTCCAGTACGATTCGCGATACCTTACGTCAGCGGCAAGAAGTTGATATCTGCACGAACTGGGCACTGCTTCGGAAAGTCAGCCAAAAGCGTTTAGTCGAATCGCTGGAAAATGCTGGATTGAGCGCAGAAACGATCGCATCTTATGTCCTTGCGTGGAACTGTTTCAAAACCTTGTATGTTCCGACTCAAGCCACAGGTACGCGAAAATTACCTCGACCCGATGATCAGACCTGGACAACGATCGCACACCAGTACAACAAAAATCGCGAAGCTCTACTCGAAGCAACTCCCACTCTGATCGAGAAATGGCTCATCACTTGTGCGAATGCTGCCCGAAATTATCTGAATCCAACTTTAGTTTCTATCAATACGCCGAAACCTGGATATGACTCCGGGGAACTCCTCGACGATGTGCCTGAAAGTCCAAGAGAATCTCTGATCGCAGATTTGATTGCAGAAGAGGAAATACAAGAACGCCAAGCCCAACGATCGAACCTCAACCAAGTCTTAGAAACTGCGATCGCACAGCTAGACGAAGAACTGCGCTCAATTTTGCGCTTGTACTATGCCGAAAATTGTACGCAGCAGCAAATGGCAACTCGTCTGAACATCAAGCAATACACGATTTCTCGTCGCCTCACCAAAGCCAAAGAACTCCTCCTCAAGAGCCTTGCTACCTGGAGTCAAGAAACACTGCATATTTCCCTCACCCCTGCCCTACTTCAAAGCATGAGTGCCGTCCTTGAAGACTGGCTACAAACCCACTACAAAAACCTGGAGAACTAGCCATGTCTCTCGACCTTTTTCTCGAAACTGATCCGACCCAACTCTGGCAACCCAATTGGACAGCCTATCTCAATCAACTTTGTTTGAGTGCTCTACTTCCCTGGTTTCAATCCGAAACGCCCAGTGCTAGAACCTGGGTCAACGCCAACGCACTTTCTAGCTTTTGGGAATTCGTAAATGGAACAGCTTTCACCGTCAACGGATTGCGATTCGTTGTGATTCCCACTGAATCGATCGACCATGATGAACTTCGCATTCCGCAAGAATGGATTGATTTACCCACTTGGGCAGGCGATTACTATTTAGCGGCACAAGTTGAACCAGACGAAGGGCGCGTCAGCGTTTGGGGCTATGCGACTCACCATACTGTTAAAACGCAAGGACACTTAGATTTCAACGATCGTACTTATTGCCTCACCTCAGATCAACTTGCCAATCCAGAACTGATTTGGCTAACTTCAGAACTTTGTCAGCCCCAACTTCGAGCCGAGCTTGCAGCACTACCTGCATTGTCGATCGAACAAGCGAACAATCTCATTACTCGGCTGAGCAATCCTGAGTTACTTTCTCCACGCTTAGCACTTCCCTTTCAGACGTGGGGAGCATTGATCGAGCATGGTGGCTGGCGACAACGCTTATATCAATCGCGCCAAGGAATCACTCAACCCTCGATTCTCGAATGGTTACAGTCGGGGGTTTCTCAACTCTTCAACTGGGAACGGCTCGAACTCCAACCCGGCTATGCAGCAGCCCGAAGTGCAGATCTGACAGCACCAACGAATGTTTTATCTCGGGTGCTAGAAATCGCCGGACAGCAATATGAGTTACAAGTCATTCTGCAAGCGGATCAGACTTGGCGATTTGAACTGCACAATCTTTCACCCGGTGGAATGGTTCCAGGTGGCTTTAAGCTGCGTTTACTCACAGAAGATTTGCAGAGCTTTGAAGGCAATGAAGCGATCGCGCAAACAAGCGTTGAATCGCTCTCGATCGAAGTCGCGCTAGACCCTGGAGAAGGCATTGTCTGGGAGACTGAGCCGCTGAGTGAAGGCTACGATCGAGAAATTCTCCGCTTTTAATCGTGTTCTGAGACCCCCGAAATTTTGACAACTTCGGGGGTCTTTTTCAACCCAAAAATAAGTCCGCCAAATTGGCTACATATACAGCAAGAATTCCCCCATCCCAGAAATTCAGCAGATACCTTATATACATAGCAACTCAAACAGCAGTTGCTACTCTCAAAAAAAACATTCAACCACAACGGAGACCATCATGATTATCAACGAATTGACCTATCAAGAAATCGCAACCGAAGCTAACGAACTCGAAGGCGGAGTTGACTTCTCTCTCAACTACACTCAATTTCAACAACACACAACTTTGATGCAAACAGGTTCCACATCTGGTCCTGGCGGAAGTACTTCCTTTGCAACCGGTGGTAGCTTGCAAATTGATACGTCCGGCTTTGGCGGGATTGTTCTAGGTCTTTAATTGACTGCCCAATAAGTTCACACCCTTGCCTGATGTGAACTTGTGAAACTCCATGCTCCCAAACTCTCGAACTCCGATTTCTTTGAAGAGGTCGGAGTTCTAACTCCCTCTATCTCTAGCCAAGGAGCGATTTTATGATCATTGCAGATATCGACTATACAGAAGACGCGATCGCAGAACATTCCACCACGATTCAAGGAGGTCGCCGTCGCAAAAAACGACAAAGTAATCTCTCTCTCTTCTCGTTATTTCAACCCCTTCTACAATCCCTAAATATCAATCCTGCAGCCTCAGCTACCATTGCCAATCTCGGTGGCAATTCCATCGGCAATACTGCAATTTCAACCAATATTTCGATGCCTATCTTCATTGTGATCAACCAATTTGGGGACGGACAAATTTTTTGGTAATACGCGCAAAGGACTAAGAAAATGACTAGCTTTAAGGGGGAAACGATTCACTCAGAAACCATCATTGCAACGCTAAAAAAAACTTTGCAACTGAAAGAAATTTGCCGCAACATCTCTTACCAGAAAATCATTGATCAAGCGATCGAGTCGCGTGAGATCACCGTCACTCCTGAAGAAATCCAAGCGGAAGCAGACCACATTCGCTATGAAAATCGGCTCTTCCGCTCCGCTGATACCTTCGCGTGGCTCAATGATCAACTCGTGACGCCTGAAGAATGGGAAGCAGGCATTCGCGATCGCTTGCTGACTAAAAAACTCGCTCAAATCTTATTTGCAAAAGAAGCCGATCGCTTTTTCACAGAAAATCAGCGCGAATTCGATCAAGTGCTGCTTTACCGGATTGTGGTTCCGTATCAGCAACTTGCTCAAGAGATTGCCTATCAAATCCAAGAAGACGAAATCAGCTTTTATGAAGCTGCCCATCTGTATGATTCAGATGATCAGCGTCGATTTCAATGTGGGTATGAAGGCAAGCTCTACCGTTGGAACCTCAAACCCGAACTTTCTGCACTCGTCTTTAGTGCGACTCCAGGACAGGTGATTGGTCCGATCGAGATGGATCAAGCCAGTCATTTACTGCTCGTCGAAGAGTTCATTCCAGCCGAGTTTACTCCTGAGCGTCAGCAAGAAATCCTCGATCGTATGTTCAATGAATGGTTAACCACCGAATTGAACTATCTGATCCATACCTAAGCACAGCTTAGCAAGGGACAAAGTTCCAGCCCAAAGCCTGAGCGACTTGCTTCGCAAGTACCATCGGCTCGAATGGTTTTGCGATCGCAGCTTTAATTCCGAGTTCTTCGTAGTACTGATAGTCGCTCACTTGAGCTTTAGCTGTGAAGAACATAACTGGAATGTGCTGAGTAGCAGGATTTTCCCGCAGCCGATTAAATGTTGCAATACCATCCATATCTGGCATCATCACATCGAGCAAAATCGCATCCGGCTGCTCAAGTTCCGCGGTTTGAATCCCTTCTAAGCCAGAACTTGCGGTCAGCACATCCCAGCCTGCAACAGTTTCAAGGCAGATCTTTGTCACTTCTTGAATGTACTCTTCGTTATCCACGACTAAGATGCGTTTTCTCATGTGCTTGAAGTTTCTAAACGAGAGACAGGTTCTCCATCTTCTATTTTCCTCGTTTGTGCTGTCAAAAAAAGCGATCAACCATCAGAAGATCAACTCACTAGAAGATGATTCGGCTTGTCAGAACGATGATGTTGAATGACTTTTGCAAAATGAGAGATCGGCTGAAGCGCTGCACTTCGCCCAGAGTGAATCACAAAAGGTTTTAATCCAGCAGGTTCTAGTATAGGAGAAGAGACTGTGGTCGCAGGATCATCCATCTCAAGATTAGGCATTTCTGCCCAGCAGGAGCGACAGAACCAATACAAAGATCCGCGTCGAATATGGCGGAGAAGTCGATCTGAGCAGCAAGGACAATTAGACATTTTTTATCTCGGGTATAGAATCGGAATTCTGTCGGAATGAGAAATAGGGTCAGCAAAGGTATTAAGTTCAACACTATGCCTCAAAATTGAGGAATTGATGAGGAAATGAGCAGGCATCCCCTTCTAGTCACAATTCGATACCTTTCGTAAGATTACGAGTCGAATTTGACGGCAAGTTTCCAGATTTACAGGTAGTTCACAACCATTCATCAGAAAACCCCTCTCTACTCCCCACTCCCCACCTTCCGACTCCATACGATATTGTTAACTAATATTTCTAAAACGCTAAGATCAATGATTGCTGCTGTCTCGCTTCAAAATGTGCATAAGTTTTACAACAAAGTTCCAGTCGTGAATGGGCTTTCGTTTGAAATTCAAGCAGGAGAGATGTTTGGATTGCTCGGACCGAACGGTGCAGGAAAATCAACCACAATTCGGATGTTAACCACGTTGACCAAGCCTTCAGATGGTCAGATTCAAGTTGCTGGATATGATGTGGCTCGTCAGCGATCGCTGGTGAAGTCCCGTATCGGAGTTGTCCTTCAGCAAATTAGTATCGACAGTGATCTAACCGTCTGGGAAAACATGGAATACCACGGGCGCTTACATCACATTCCCAATCCAGTCCGCCAGCAAGAGATTGATCAGGCATTGGAATATGTGGAACTCAACGATCGCAGAAATGATCCGGCAAAAACGCTGTCTGGCGGGATGAAGCGCCGTCTCCAAATTGCACGCGCTTTACTCCATCGACCTGAAATTTTGTTCCTGGATGAACCGACCGTTGGACTTGATCCACAAACGCGTCGCCGCTTGTGGGAAATTATCCGCGATTTGAACAAGCAAGGAATGACAATCCTTCTGACCACTCACTATATGGATGAAGTGGAATATTTGTGCGATCGCATTGGCATCATGGACAGCGGCAAACTGATTTCACTCGGCACGCTAGGAGAATTGCGGCAGCAGCATGGAAAAGGCATTGTCATGAAGCAGGCAAGCGATTCTTGGGATTACAAGTTTTTTCCAACCATCGAAGATGCGAATCAATTTTTGGATCAACAGCCCGATAAAACGGGAATGATGGTGCGCCCATCGAATCTAGAAGATATTTTTGTAGAATTGACCGGGCGAAATCTAGATTAGCAATCTCCAAACAAACTGGACTTAGCTCAGCCCTGGCATCCTGCTAGCAAATTCTGCCAATTGAAAAGCTTTGCATAAACGAAGTGCCGACTCCTTTCGGAACGGCACTTCGCTAGTATTCACTGAGATTTATCGTTTAGAGCCTTTAAATTAGCTGGCTCCATTTAATCTTTATCTAGGATGCCAGCAATTTCCTTGACTCTCGGGTTTCATAATCTTTTCTACAGATTTACGGCTTGTAAGGAGTCAAAGTCGCACCCAAAGCTTGAGAGAGCCAGACCTCGATCGCGTGAACCGGGTATTTTCGCGCCACTTCAGCCGTCGGATCGACCATTGGCTGCACCAAAATCGTACACATTCCCAACCGATTGCCTGCTAACACATCGGTGAATAAGCGATCGCCCACCATTCCTACCTGCTCCGGCGGCAAATTCATCGCTTCTACGGCTCGTCTCAGCTTACGTCGAGAAGGCTTGCCTGCTCCGATAATATAAGGAACACCCAAAATATCAGCAATGCGCTTAATGCGATTCTCGCTAATATTGTTACTTGCAAGCCAAATCTCTGTCACTTGGCGCACCTGCTCAACCCAAGGCAATAACTCGCTTGAAATCTGCGCGGTCGTAATTGGAACCAGCGTCTCATCGACATCTAACACAAGACCACGCAAGTTGCGCTCAGATAGCATTTCAGGTGTCAAACCTAAAATCGTGGTATCGAGAAGAAGATCGGGTTGAAGGAGTTTGCCCCAAGTCATAGCAGGTTATCGGGTGAGATTGGACAGAAGAAAGTGAAAAAATACTGACGACTCGCGTAAGTGCTGCAATTCGTAGAATCAATTACATTCTTGCGCATTTTGTCAGTTTATTAAACAACGCTATAGGTTCTAGTCTAGAACGTTGCAGCTATAATCTCATACCTGAAGACCACGGATCGAATTGTGAAGCTGCGTTAATTTCCCGTTTTTTGCGGAGTTTTTTGCTGTTCTTTCTGCGCTTGGGCATCGACGCGATCGCGAATCTTACCCTGCGCAGATTCATGCTCTGCTAACGTTCGACTAAACACATGCGACCCATCGTATCGCGCCACGAAATAGAGATAGTCGGTCGCTTCAGGATTTAAGGTTGCCTTTAAACTTGCAACCCCAGGAGCCGCGATCGGGGTCGGAGGCAAGCCTGGCGTGACATAAGTATTATACGGAGAAGGAGTCGCAACTTGAGCGTAGGTCAGCGGATTTTCAGGCGTTTGTTGAACACCAAGCGCATACTCTACCGTGGGGTCTGAGCCTAAGGTCATATTCTTCTTCAACCGATTGTGAAAGACTCCAGAAATAATTCCCCGCTCAGACGGAATCACGGCTTCTTTCTCAACAATGCTAGCGAGCGTGACCCATTGCAGCAGAGACAAATTAGTATTGGCTCGGTTTTTGTTGTAGAGCGGTAACGCCACTTGCTCAAAGCGATTCAGCATTTGGCGAATCACTTGTTTTGGGGTAATCGCGCTCCCCGCTTCGATCTGATAGGTATCTGGATACAAAAATCCTTCCAGAAATGGCAGATTCGCAGGCAGCCAAGGATAATCAGAATTCGGGATTTCGCTCGCGGCTGCTAGAAAGTCTTTCGCTTTGAAATAGCCTTGTTTCTCAAAATAATTTGCCATCTGCTTCATCGACCAACCCTCAGGAATGGTGAAGCTGCGCTGTGCAACTTGCCCGTTCCAGATGGTGTTCGCGATCGATTGCAGAGAATCTCCGGTCGAAAGTTCGTAATTTCCAGCCTGGAATCCGCCATCTGGGTCTTGCCACATCATCCAGCGTGCCAGAACATCCCAAGCCTTCGCTGAACGAATCAGCCCAGCAGCTTCGAGTTCTTGTCCAATTTGTTGAGCCGAAGTTCCTTGGGGAATTTGGATCAGGATTCGTTTTCCTTGGTCTGCTGTCGCTTGCGGGGTCATAGGCGAACTCGCAAAACTCCACCAGGCTTGAGCGCGCCATGCAGAGAGTCCAAGTGCAACCCCGACGAGAGCTAGGAAAAACGAAAATCTTGCAAAGCTTTTAGCGATTTTCATCAGTAAATGAATGTGAGATGCGGAGAACTGCAGCTGATGCCTTCGTTCAGAACAAATATTAATTCAGTTTGTCAACCTGTCAACCGCTTTGAATAAAGTTTTATAGCAAGATTTTTAACAAATTTGATTCCGGGGGATCAAACCCAGTCAGTAATTGTAGCCTTTATTTCAGATCAGGAAAAACTTTTTTCTTAACTTCAGAAAGTGGGCGGGGATGATTCGGATCAAATCAATCCCCCGTTCCCAACTGTCCGGGTAATTACTCCATTTCATCGAATAGCTGATCTTCGATCATGGGTAGCATTGGCTCGATTTTTTTCAGTTCTTCTTGGGAAAGGAGATGCGGATTTCCGTTGTCATCCAGCCGCGCCAAGATGAAGTAGGGATCGAGCGGGGTATAAATGGCATATTCTTGTTCTTCATGCCAGAAGCTCGCGAGGAGTTGCAGTTCTTCTTGGTCATCCTCACCGTCAGATTCCACGCCTTCCCAGCTTTCTTCGTCGTCGAGATCTGGCAAGTCGCCTTCAACCGTTAAAACAACTGCGGTTTGCTTGAGCGCTAGATTCTGTTCTTCTAGAACAGCTTTGGCGATCGGAAAAACGAGGTTTATAGTTTCCTGATCTTCGACTAATACGGCTTCATCTTCTTCGCCATTTTCTTGCCAAGCGAAAATCTCGATCGGCGAGTCAACGGGAAGCAGCAGCACGTATTCTTGGTCTTCCACGTCTAAAGAATGCTCGACATAGCAGGTCAGCGTTAAGCCTGCGTCATCCGTCAGGGTTACGGTGGGAGCATCCATGTTTTCCATGCTGTCTTCGTCCATTGGACTCTCTCTATCTCTCTCTTTATTAAACGAATTGCGGACTCGGCGGGATAAATCGCGTTTGCCCTCACAAAAGTATCTCGTAGAATGGGCACTTTGTTTCAGGTACAAGGGTGCGAGGCGGATTGATTCTTAGATTTGATTACCCTGACACTTTGCTGAAGAATTTATTCATTTCGTGTCGTTACTTTCCGTACAATATGTTCATATTTCTTTACGGGAGAACGAGAAATGAGCTTGACGGAGATGCTAGAGCCGATCGCTGCGTTTTTTCGATCGCTGAATGTGCCGGAACCGATCGTGCATTGGGGTCATCCAGCCATGATGAGTATTGTGGTGTTGGTGATGGGAGGCTATGGTGCTTGGGCGGGCTGGCAGAGCCGAATCGCGCAAGATAAGGAAGTCGCCGAGAAGAGTCGGGCAGATCATCGCAAGATTATGCCTTGGGTCGTGGTGTTTTTGACAATGGGATACACAGGCGGCGTGCTATCGCTGGTGATGCAGCACAAGCCCATTTTGGAGAGTCCGCATTTTTGGACGGCGAATGCGGTGTTAGCGCTGCTGTATTTGAATGGCGCAATTTCGTTGTTCAATTTTGCAGGCAACAAACCTGGATTACGCTTGTTCCATGCTTATTTAGGAACTGCGATCGCAGGAATTTTGATTCTGCATGGAGTGTTTGGACTGAAGTTGGGTCTGTCCATTTAACTCACGCCCAAATCATGAGAAAAAGCGGGGTGATTCTATCCCGCTTTTTTAGCTCAAATCGCACATGCTTGACATCGCTAGTCATTGCCCACAATCAATCGAATAGGGAGATAGAGATCAATCTAAATCTGGCTTCTCCCCATCTCCCCACTTCGCAAATCCCCACTTCGCAAAATTCATGCGGTTAACAACTAGATTTTCAGAATTACCTGACTCGACTCACCTCAATGATGTTTGAGGTAGATAGCAAAGCAGCTGGTGTCCTTTCCGTCGAAACCAGAGAATTGCCTTGAGATGAGATTGCCGCATGGGCTGGAATTTTTACAGGGGGGCGCTCTTCTTGCTTGATAGCAATTTCAGTTTTCTGATTGATCAGCGTTCCATTGAAGATGCCCGTTGAACGAAAAGTACGATCGCTTTCAGACAAGATGCTATCTAGGGATTGATTGAGTCCAGTCTGCGGATAGATGTAGCCTAAAATGCCCTCATCTTGATAGCCTTGATCTTTACCTTCTTGTAGGTTAGTTGTGTAGAAATGGTCTTTCCCATTGTATTTGCGATAGACCGGAATCGTTTTATCTACTTGTTTGGGGTAAACGTAGCCTAAAATGCCCTCATCTTGATAGCCTTGATCTTTACCTTCTTGTAGGTTAGTTGTGTAGAAGTGATCGCCACTGCCAAATTTGCGATAGACCGGAACTGTTCCTGATTGCTGAGTCATGTAGACAAAGCCCAAAATTCCTTCATTCACATAGCCATGCACTTCTCCTTCTTGCGGAGTCGTCGTATAGAAATGATTCCCTCTGGCAAATTTTCGATAGACGGGCAACATGTCCGTGGTGTAAATCTTCCAATTGCCATTGCCAACTGTGACATCAATTGTGAAGGGGACATTGCTAACCTTCAAGATTTGTCCAATCACTTGCATCGTCACTTTGCTATGGGGCGGAGCGATTAGCGGAATGCTTTTTTGGAGGGTGATAGTCTCTTTTGTACTGTGAGTGAATCCAGCCGTGAGGGACAGTTCAACTGAGGCTGTTGTTTCTGCGCCTAATATCAAAAAATCAGTCTTTCCTTTGATAGAAAAGCTAGACTTCAAGCCTGCGGTAATTGAGAAGGTTTGAGCCACTTCATACGATTGGCTGACCACATCGGTAAAGCTTTGATTGATTGCAGAATCGTTTGTATGAATCACTTCGCCAACGATAAAGGGCTGAGGCTGTTGAATTGGGGTTTCAACTTGCATGTCAGTGCCATATTCGATACCTGGATATTGCTGAACCAAAATTTGATAGGGGCTATTTTTAGCACTGAGTCGAGCATTAAGCTCTTTGACCGTTTCTTCTGAGATGGTGGTCGTGATTTGAGGCATGGTGTCATTTTCCTGAATGATGAAGTTGGATGATGGCGAGTTTGAGTTGAGTAGCTCATCGCGCTAATCAATGACACGTTGCGGTTTTCACGATTATGCAGTGGCGTACAAATCTGTTGGAAAAGATTGAGAAGCGTGCACATCTGCTTGGAAGAGAGAGCAGATTAGTTTGTGCGTAGGGGAGTTGGGAATT
The DNA here is from genome assembly GCF_017302695.1 of Leptolyngbya sp. UWPOB_LEPTO1. Taxonomy (NCBI): domain Bacteria; kingdom Bacillati; phylum Cyanobacteriota; class Cyanophyceae; order Leptolyngbyales; family Leptolyngbyaceae; genus Leptolyngbya; species Leptolyngbya sp. UWPOB_LEPTO1. Next base: position 96,692 of record NZ_JAFLCJ010000015.1, read on the forward strand.
CTAGGGAGCATGGTAACGGATAGAGAGGAAATATGCAGCCTGTGGTGGTTTGGGGCTTGGCTTACATTGTGGGATTGTTGCTCACCGCAATTCCGATGGGAGGAGCGATCGTATTGGGCTGCGGAGTCATCAGTGCGATCGTTGCGCTGAAAAAAAGCCGAAAGTATGCGCGAATTTTTGCGATCGCTGGATGCGTCGGCTTACTTGCAGGAATTTATCTCCAGTTTCGGACACCTCAGCCGAGTCAAATTGATGTTAGTCGCTTTGTTCCCCAAGAAAAGCAGGAAGTTACTATCTCTGGAAAAGTAGCAGCATTACCGAAACTGACGCAGAGTGGGAAGTTACAAGTCTGGTTCGATGTAGCAGCAGTCGGGGAGCAGAAAGCAGAGGGGAAGCTTTATGTCACATTGCCGGAAATCGAAGGAAAAGACTTATTTCCAGGACAAGCGATCGCCATTACGGGCAATCTCTACAAACCAAAGCCCAAGATGAATCCGGGTGGATTTGATTTTCAGAAGTACTTGGCACAAGAAGGTAGTTTTGCAGGATTGAGTGGCAAATCGATTCGATTACTTGATCTGAATCAGAAACCAGAATGGGGTTGGTGGATGGTGCAGAAACAGATTGTGCGATCGCAAACTGAACAACTTGGACAAGCAGAAGGTGCGATTGTTGCTGCAATGGTGATTGGCGGACAAGTTGTCGATATTCCTTTTGATGTCAAAGAAGCTTTTTCTAAAATTGGGCTTTCTCACGCGCTTGCTGCATCTGGATTTCAAGTGACGCTAATTTTAGGTGTGTTACTCGCTTTGACGCGACGATTGCCGAAAGTGATACAAATTAGCTGTTGCGGAGCAGGTTTGATCTGTTTTGCGGGATTAACAGGACTGCAACCTTCAGTGATGCGAGCAGTTTTGATGGGATTTGCAATCTTGATTAGTTTAGCGTTTGAGAGAAAAGTTAAGCCATTACAATCGCTATTAATCGTTGCAATCATTTTATTAATCTGGAATCCATTATGGATCTGGAGTTTAAGTTTTCAATTTAGCTTTCTCGCCACGTTAGGTTTATTGATTACAGTTCCAGCCTTGTCAAAACGATTAGATTGGCTGCCGACGGTGATTGTTCCCGCGATCGCAGTTCCAATTTCGGCTTTACTTTGGACGCTGCCACTTCAGCTTTTTTCATTCGGAATCGTTTCGCCGTACTGCATTCTGGCGAATCTGCTCACCACTGTATTGATCTCGTTTATTAGTTTGGGTGGGATTGTCAGCGCGGGGGTGAACTTTGTGCTTCCAGCGATCACGAAGTTCGCGTCTCCAATTCTCTACTATCCAACTCACTGGTTGATTGAGCTAGTCAAGTTTTTCTGCCAACTGCCCGGAAACTCGATTGCCGTTGGAACCATCTCGACCGGGTTGCTGATTACTTTATATGCGCTGATTTGTACGCCTTGGTTGTTTCCTAAGTTTCGGCGGCAATGGTGGGCTTTTTTGCTAGTTGGAATGAATTTAGTGTTTATTCCAGCTTGGTATACGCGATCGAACTTACTTCAAATTACGGCGCTTTCTGCGGGTGCAAAGCCTGTAATCGTAGTGCAAGATCACGGACGAGTGGGACTCATCAATAGCGGTCAAGCCGAAGCCGTAAAATTCACAGTTTTGCCGTTTTTGCGCAAAGAAGGCATCAATCACATCGATTGGGCGATCGCGGCTTCTCCCGCAATGTCAGACGGTTGGAAGGCGCTTTTAGAAGCCGTGCCGATTCGCGCACTCTACGATTTCTCCGGGAAAAAGCAGCAGGTGATTTCGTTGAACGTGGTCGAGCAATTAGCGCAGCGCAATGGCAAGTATGTCTCGATTACGCCTGGGCAGAAGATTGAATCTGGGACGATCAAAATGCAGTTCTTAAGCGTGGAGCCAACGATCGTACAGATTGCGATCGCGCAGCAGCGATGGTTATGGCTCAGAGATGCGCCGAACGTTTCGCAGTCCCAGGCATTGGGAAGTGCATTAGTCGGAAATGAAATTCTTTGGTGGTCTGGACGGCAATTGCACCCTAAGCTGATTGAGAAATTGCAGCCGAAAACCGCGATCGCTTATTCTAAAACCATTCATCCCGAAACCCTGACGCAGTTGCAGCAAAATCGTGTCCAGATTTATCAAACCGAGGCAGATGGAGCGCTGCAATGGACGAAAAATCAAGGGTTTCAAACAAGTTTAGAAGTTGATGAGTCAGACGGTTCGTTCCTGTAGTATATTAGGTAGGCATGTCATCGGGAGAGGTGGCAGAGTGGTTGAATGCGGCGCACTCGAAATGCGTTTTGGGGCAACTCAACGGGGGTTCGAATCCCCCCCTCTCCGTCCCTAAAGTTTGATGTTAAATCTGAGTCGTTTTGAGTACGTGCTGCCAGCGGCGTTGGATTACGAGATCATAAGGTTTCCAAAAATTCGGTTCAGGAGATGAATCGGGCTGATTCTGATCAATGGCACTTCGAGACTCGATCTCTGTCGGTTTTGATGGAATCAGGAAGGGTTTGAGCAGCGTTTTCACGATCGCGATCAAAGTCACTTTATAAATTCCTGGACGCAGCAACAGCGCATAATCATTTCTCAAACTGCAAAACATCCAGCGAAACATCAATCGATAATCCCCTGCTAAATAGCTCTTACTCAGCAGATTGTTATAGAACGCTGTATTTGCCCAATGCCGCACATATTGAGGCAATTCTGGGTGGCGTTGATAAACGCGAGACATGATCAATTCATAAAATTTCGACATCGTGACGCATTTTGTAGACATGCTGCCACTGTATTGCCGATAGCCAATCAGATACTCTGGCACAATCCGAAACTGATAGCATTCTGCAATCCGCAGATAGAGATCCCAATCTTCACAGGTTTCAAATTCACAATTATAGTAACCGACTCGATCGAGGCATTCTCGCCGAAAGGTCGTCGAACAAGCATTATCGAGAAAGTTATAAAACACCAGCATCGGAAGCACATTCCCTTCAACGGCTCCAAGCTGTCCAAACGGAGAATAGCCTTTGATTTCGCCTTTTTCGTTGAGATACACCGACCAAGAGTAAACCAGTCCCACAGTCGCATCAGCAGTTTCTAAACAGTGAACATGCTTTGCTAAGCGTTCTGGATACCAAATGTCATCAGCATCAATTGGAGCAATATATTCGCCAGAAGAATGCTGAATGGCAAGATTGCGAGCCGTTGGAACTCCAGCATTAGGTTGCTGGATCAGTTTAATGCGATCGTCATTTCGAGCAAACGATCGCACAATTTCTGCGGTGCGATCCTGTGAACCATCATCGACAATGATGGCTTCAAAGTTTCGATAGGTCTGTGCTTGCAGAGATTTGATTGTGTCTGAGATGAATGCTTCTGCGTTGTAAGCGGCAATTACAACGGAAACGAGCGGATCAGAAGCCATTTCATTTCTCCACAATTCAGCATTCTTGTGATCATTCTTATGGACGAGGAACAAAAAATCAAGCTTGCATTTCTAACAGAAGGGAGAGGCAGAAAATCAGCGAAATGTTCACAATCGAATCACTAAATTGGGGTATAAACCTATGGATTATGAATCGCGAACACGCCGCAGTTTTACCTACGTATTATGGATGCTCGGCTCAGCTTTTATTCCCGTTGGCTTGAGCTTTCGAGTCGGAAGTTTTCTACAATTTCTATTTCTAGGTGTAGGCATTACATTGTTCGTTTTAGGACATGTTCTCTTCAGAGATGCCTGGAATCGCTAGGGCTTTTTCGAGATTACAGTCTGTAAGGCTTGAAACCAACGACTTGCCATTTTCTGTTCGCCTGATTCGTTTGGATGCAAGCCATCGTAAGTATCTTGACTGACATTAAATCCACTAAATTGATCGACCAAAATGACCGGGCTAGTGTTGGAATTTAGCGATCGAGCTAGCACAAAAATCTGCTGATTAAATTGCTGCGTCAGTGTTTCTCCTCCTTGAGAAGGAATCAATTGAGCCAGCAGAATTTTCAGATTCGGATTGCGTTTTCGCATTGTTTGAATCAGCGATCGTAATTCCGCGATCGTACTTTCAAAACTCTGTCCTCTCAGAATGTCATTCGTGCCTAAATGAATCAGCACAATGTCAGGATTAGCTTGTTCTGTCCAGCCATCAATTTGCGCTAAAACCTCATCGGCTTGCCAACCCCAATGTCCCTCATGATCAAGGTCAAAATCAGAATTTGGCGGATTGCCCAGATAGTGCGATCGCGTTGAACCGACAAAATTGATGTCATATCCAGCTTGTCGCAGTTTCAGCCAGAGCGATCGCCGATAGCTATTGTGATTGCGATCGCCTTGAGTAATCGAATCTCCCAGCGGCATGATGCGAATGCCTGACTGCGCGCCATCGACTTGCGAAACCGGAGTACAGCCCACAAGTAAAAATAATGCCGTACTCCCAATCAGTTTCTTCATGCGGTTCTGGGTTTTAGTAAGTTGATCAATCGTCGCCAATTTGCACGCACGACTTTCCATTGTGCAACCAGATGCAGAACAATCAACGCTAAGAACGTGTAAGCCAGCCAGAAATGCGCACTTCGACCAATCTCTACCATCGCTTCATTCTGCGGAAAGAGATCAGGAAGAACAATCCCAAAGAATTTTACGTTGTTCGGGCGAAATGAATTTGACAGCAAAAATCCAGCGATCGGAACTGCCCACATCAACAGATATAAACTGCTATGGAGTGCAACTGTCTTAAACCAAGCAGTCGTAAATTTGGGCGATCGCTTGGTGTATTTCTTCCACCAAACTTGCAAGAGTAGAAAGATTCGCCAAGTCAGCAGTGCCATCGATATAACACCGATCGATTTATGAAAATCGTAGAGTGAACCTCGATAAGCTACAGAACGATCGAGTTGTGACATAAATGTGCCCGTCACAAACAAGACAAGATACGCACCACTCATCCACCAGTGAACAGACATCAACTGCTTGAAAGCGTTATTCAATCTAGGCTTGAACGATTGGGCTAATGCCATAGCTGCCACCTTCATCATAAAACTTCATAAAGCTTAGATGACAGATATTAAGATTGTGTTACGAAAAGGTAGCAATCTGTTTGAGTTTCAGAGGCTAAAAAGAGTGGAGAGTGGGGGCTAGTCAGGCAACACCATCTCACACCCCAGATCACAATTGATTTAGGGCTGCCATATGTAAAAGTTTGTACATCTGCGCCAGCCCATCGACTTGATAGTGCGCGTTGAGTCCACTGGGATTTGGCAAGACCCAAATTGTGGTGTCAAACAAAGTCTCGGGTTGTCGTCCCATCTGAGCTTTTGGCTGATTAAATGCGATCCGATATGCACTCACACCTAAAACCGCTAAATACTTCGGTTTGTATTGCTGGAGCTTTTGGGCAAGTTTCTCATGACCTGCAATGAAATCTTCAGAAGTCAGTTCATCGGCTCTTGCGGTGGCAGGTTCCGCCAAATTCGTTAGACCAAATCCTCGATCGAGTAACGTCCGATCTTCAAACGGGGACAACAATCGCTCTGTAAATCCAGCTAAATGAATTGCCTTCCAAAATCGATTTCCAGGACGGGCAAAATGATGTCCAACGGCTGCACTGTAAAGACTGGGATTGATTCCGCTAAAGAGAATGTTCAAATCGGGCGCGATGACATCAGGAAGGGTTTGACGATATGCAGCAGCAATTTCTGCTTTCGTGGGCTTGTGAATCACAGTGAAGGTAGGGCTTTGGGCAAAAATTTAAGTTCAATCTGGAGAATGATGGCGATCGAAATCCCAATTTAGCAGCAATTTTCAGATGTTGGAGTGGGGAGTAGGGAAATCAGGTTTTTTGAGCAAAAAAGCCAAGCTGCACTGCAACAGGGCGTTCGCGTAGGGGAATGCGCGTTTGAATGGGAGAATTGAGAACTTTTGCACCTTTGGGAGTCTGGATTGCGATCGTGACAGATCCGCCGCCGTCTAAATTCAGGGCTGTTTCTGCGCCTAGTTTTTGCAGATACGTTGATGTTTCATTTAGGGTCATGCCTTCGCTGTATTGGAACTGTTTGCCATCGATCAGGACGAGCCAGAGTTTTTTTCCAGTTTTGTCGATCGCAATGACTGTCCGAGGATAAGGCTTATCTTTCACAGCTTCGTAATCTGGGGGTGCTAAAGGCTGACCCTTCTTGACTAGCAGATCATTGCCCGCAACCGCTTGTTCTGTGCCTGCTGGACAAATTCCTTTCTCATCGATTACAACTCGATTTTTAGCCAAGAAGCAGATTGCAGACCAACCTTCTTCAGCAGCCGAATAGGTTTTTCCGTTAGAGGTCACTTGTCCTAAAGCATTCACCACATCCCCTGCATGAGGATAAAAATCCCAAGGAGTTTCTTCGCGAAATGGATGGAAGAAATTTGCATTGATCCCAAGTTGAAGATCAAATTCGTCAACGAATTCTGTTACGGTTCGTGCGATTGTTTCGCGATTTCTAGGAGAATTTTTTGCATCATTAGAAGTAATGCCTGGATTAACAAAAGGACGAATGCCTGGAGTCGTCAGATCGATCGAGATTTTGTGCACCATAATCGGGCGCGGACTGGACAGCGCTTGCCGTTCGTAGGCAATTCCAGGAAAGAGCGATCGCGTTTCATCGATCCGCGGTGGGCGAGAATTTTGCCGCACTCCATAGATCAAAATTGGAATCGTCAGGAGTAAAAGAATAAAAACGCTCAGAATTTTTCCGAAATTATAGCGATCGCGCTGTGTCATACCGATTAAATTAGATGTGCGTCATTCTTCACGCCCTATGACTCACTATATTAATCACGATCTCCGGAATCGCTCATTTCGCAGGAAGAATTTGGCATTCATGAATTTCCGAGGCGCAGATATTCGGGGGTGCGATTTCACAGGCGCGATCTTGAGTGGAGCAGATTTCTCAGATACAAAAGCAGGGCTATCGCTGCGGCAAAGATTTTATCTAGGTGGCTTCGTCATCTTCGTTTCGCTATTTGTAGGCGATGTGATGGTGCGATTGCTCTTTAATACGATCGGACAATCTCCTCTGGATTCGCGGACGATTTATGTTCCGATTTTCTATGCTGCTACAAGTTTAGCGGGAGTCAGTTCTGCGATCGCGGCTGTCAATCGAAAATCAGAGCTAGGAGATTTTTTAACGAGCGTAACAGCGGTACTGGTTAGCGCGATCGTGGGATTTGGAGTGGGATTCTTTTATCCGGGTCTGATTCAAACTCTGATCTTTCCACCGAATGTATTCATCCCAAGTACTTCAGAATGGCTGCATCAACTGTTGTTGTCTTTGGATGAACATCATATCCAGATTGCCGTAGGGCTGACTGTCCTGAACAGTGTAATGATGTTATTTTTGTCGCGCTTTCAGTATCGAACGAGCTTCAAAGTGGGTGTGAGTCTGTTAGGCGCGATCGCAAGCTATGTTGCGACATTTTTCTGGAGTACGATCGCAAATGCTTATTTTGGTAATTCAAACTTTTCGCTTGGCATTGTCTTTAGTATCATTACATTGATGTATTTAGGATTGACGTTTGTATCACTCAATTGGATTGTGTATGAATTACAACATGCGATCGGCACATCATTCCGAGGTGCAGAATTAACACATGCGCGCTTTGCATACGCGGATTTACGAAATACTGATTTTTCTAAATCCATTGGAGCCAGTGCGCTAAAGTAAGATTTGCTCAATTTCCGCTCAGCATCATGAATCTCTTTCTGCTAATCGGCTCAATCGTCATAACCGTCTTAGTCTTTCTCTGGCTAGTACGGGTTCTCAAAGCAACGCTAAAAACTGCACTTTTGATTGCTGCGATCGTGTTTGCTCTACAATTTTTTGGAATCGGCTCCGACAAAATTCTTGCTGAAGTCGAGCAAATTGTGCGATCGCTGTGGAGCCTTTTACCCGGAAATTAGGTTGAGTTCCTCTGCCACGATCGCAACTAATTTCTTTGCGGCTCCAGGTTCTCCGCGCACTTGACGTAAGAGATCGCGCATTGCTGCTAATTTTTCTGGATGATCCAGATAATCGATCATAAACTTAGCAACTTCTTTGGGGTCTAGCTCACCTACTAACTCTGGAACAATCATTTCTTTTGCCCAGATGTTCGGCCAAGCGAGTAATCCTAACCGCTTTAACATGGCGGAGTTAATCTGTTTCGCAAACCATCCCCCCACTCCAGGAAGATTGGCAAGCAATCCTGGAATGCCATCCCAAGCCCGCATTGCATCCATTTGCTGAGTCGGAACGATAACCACCATCGGAATCCCTAAAGAACCGAGTTCAGCAGTATTTGCACCCACGGTTGTCAAACAGAAGCAACATTGTGAGAGTACTTCATACATCGGAACTCGCTCAGTTTTGGATTGCCAAAGCTCGACTGACAAACCATTTGGTGTTTCTAAGCGATCTCCCACTAACTGAGCTGAAACATTCCCTAGCAAGGGCACAAGCGAATTCTGTTTTGGATCAGCATACTTGGCTAAATCCGGTAGATCTAAAGTCGGTGCAACGGGAATGACAAATCGAGTCTGAGGACGATGGAGTTTGATCTGATCTGCGATCGCGATCATCAACGGCACACCTTGCATCAATTTTGCAGGTTTTGAGCCTGGTAATATGCCAATCAATTCTTCAGTTGCACTGGCAACCTGTTGGGTTTGAACTTCTGCCATCAAATCTCCGACAACCGTGATTTTGTGCGCGAACTGAGCCGGAGCGCGATCGAGAATTTCTGATTTCATCACCCCAAAGCGATCGATCCAGCGATGCCAACGCGCTTCCCATTCGGCATAAATGACTGTTCGATATCCCAATCGTTTGCCAATCACAACGGGGAAAAACTGATCGCCACCGAGAAAAATCACAACTCCTCGATCGTGCCAATCCCAATCGTCTGCCGTCTTGCCCCACAAGAGAAACGAGAAAAAATGTTCTGCGGCTTGAACGCGATCGACCTCCGGATAACTCAGCGCGATCTCTGCTTCTTGTCCACTCGCATTCGGGCAAGGCGAGAGCATCACAGAAATTCTCGGTGCATCGCCAAGCTGAGCGCGTAATTCTCGCACAACTGGCTTTACCCAAGTTGCCAACTCTCCGGGTGCATTCGACAAAATCAAAATATCGACAGCCATAGCAAAATTAGAAGAACACCATTAAATCGACGTAGAAAATCTAAAAAGAGTTTAATAAATTCACAAATTTACCGATCCATTGCGAGAAGCCAGTATCGTTTTGTATGAGGGATCAATCTCTCAATTTGTCTCAGCTACTTTGAAATACTGCGATGTCACAACCGACGATCGAATCTATCCTACAAGAAGAACGCCTCTTTCCCCCGACTGCGGAGTTTTCCGCGCAAGCTCGCATCAAGAGTTTGGAAGAGTATAAATCGCTCTACGATCGCGCCAAAGCTGATCCGCTAAAATTTTGGTCAGAATTGGCAGAACAAGAACTGCATTGGTTCCAAAAGTGGGACACCGTACTCGACTGGAGCAATCCACCTTTTGCCAAGTGGTTTGTCAATGGAAAAATTAACCTCTCTTACAATTGCCTCGATCGTCATTTAGACAGCGATCGCCGCAACAAACCCGCAATTGTTTGGGAAGGAGAACCGGGCGATTCTAAAACGTTAACCTATGCAGAACTCCATCAAGAAGTTTGTAAATTTGCCAATGTTCTAAAAAGTTTAGGCGTGAAAAAAGGCGATGGGGTTGGCATCTATATGCCGATGGTTCCAGAAGCCGCGATCGCGATGCTCGCTTGTGCCCGCATCGGTGCACCTCACTCGGTCGTATTTGGAGGATTTAGTGCAGAAGCTTTACGCGATCGCTTAGTCGATGCCGAAGTCAAAGTCGTTGTCACTGCTGACGGCGGATGGCGCAAAGATGCGATCGTGCCCCTCAAACCCCAAGTCGATAAAGCGTTGGCAGAAGGCACGACTTCAGTTGAGAAAGTCGTCGTCGTCAAGCGAACCGCTCAAGATATTGCAATGAGCGATCGCGATATCTGGTGGCACGATTTGATCCAAGACACTTCCGCTGATTGTCCGGCTGAACCGATGGACAGTGAAGATATGCTGTTCATTCTCTACACGTCTGGCAGTACGGGCAAGCCGAAAGGCGTTGTTCACACCACTGGCGGGTATAACCTCTATGCTCACATGACGGCTCAGTGGATCTTTGATCTGCAAGAGAATGATGTCTACTGGTGTACGGCTGACGTAGGTTGGATTACAGGACATAGCTATGTTGTTTATGGGCCTCTGTCCAACGGTGCGACGACTGTAATGTATGAAGGTGCGCCGCGTGCCTCCAATCCGGGCTGCTTCTGGGATGTGATCGAGAAGCATAAAGTTTCTATTTTCTATACCGCTCCGACTGCGATTCGTGCCTTTATCAAAATGGGCGATGAGCATCCCAACTCGCGCGATCTCTCTTCCCTGCGCTTACTAGGAACAGTTGGAGAACCGATCAACCCTGAAGCTTGGATGTGGTATCACACGATTATTGGCAAGGAAAAATGCCCGATCGTGGATACTTGGTGGCAAACCGAGACGGGCGGCATTATGATTACGGCTCTACCGGGTGCAATTCCAACCAAGCCCGGATCAGCAACCTTGCCTTTCCCTGGAATTTTGGCAGATATCGTCGATCTGGATGGCAATTCTGCTGGAGTCAATGAAGGAGGCTATCTTGCCGTCCGTTATCCTTGGCCGGGCATGATGCGGACGGTTTATAAAGATCCCGATCGCTTCCGCAAAACCTACTGGGAACACATTCCACCTCAAGACGGCCAGTACATTTACTTTGCTGGAGATGGCGCACGTCGAGATGAAGATGGCTATTTCTGGGTCATGGGTCGCGTCGATGATGTGATCAACGTTGCCGGACATCGTTTAGGCACAATGGAAGTCGAATCTGCATTGGTTTCTCACCCTGCTGTTGCAGAAGCCGCAGTCGTCGGCAAGCCTGATGAAATTAAAGGACAAGACATTGTCGCCTTTGTGACGCTAGAAGGAACCTATCAACCGAGCGAAGACTTGGCGAAAGAGTTGAAGAAGCATGTCGTCGGTGAGATTGGTGCGATCGCTCGTCCCGGTGAAATCCGCTTTGCAGATGCCTTGCCGAAAACACGATCGGGCAAAATCATGCGCCGATTGCTCCGAGATCTCGCGGCAGGCGTTGAGATTTCAGGCGATACTTCGACGCTAGAAGATCGGAGTGTGCTGGAGAAACTTCGAGAAGGTGCATAGCAAAACGATCCGAACTCTGAGCTTTTCACTTTTCAGAGTTCGGATCGTTTCGTCAATCAAACAATCTATGCAGGATAAATCCGCAACCTGCGATTTGGCTCCTCGCCAAAACTTCTGGAAGTCAAGCGATAATGCTCGACCAACTCATGCTGCATCTTCCGCACCGTAGACGATCGTGGAAGTAGCTCGACAGGCTGCCCTTTCGGAATCACAATCTGCTCGACTGCTAGCCGCGCTTCTTCTAAAGCTTCCATCTCGTCCTCATTGTCCCCGCGCACAATCAGACTCAATTCTGCTTCGCTCGGCAACCCTGGCTCCTCCATATTCAACAATCGTCTCAGCGCGATCGCAATTTGAGGCACATTGTTCGACTTGACAGTATGAATTGGAATCTGACGAGTCTTCGCCAAGTGACGCAGTTTTGCGTGGTTTTTCACATGCGATCGCAGGGCTAAAACCGCATCTGCTCCCTCCATATCCTTCGTCAAATGAATCGGCAAATTCAATGTCCGAATCACTTGATCGAGCTGTTGCCGACTCACGCCATACGGATAAACATGCAGGGGCAATTCTTCTCCATTCGGACCCGGAAAAGATTCCGATTCCATCGAATCAAAAGTGCGTCCTAACGATTCATCCAGCATCCGTTCAAACGATTGCTGTTCCGGCGTTAAGGTGCGAACATTCGTCGAACTGGCAACGGCTTTCATCCGACCCGTCGATCGCCAACCGCGCGCCTGCATCGAGTCAGAATAGCCTCCACTGTCAGGAAGCGCTTTTAAACGAGTCTTTCCCGGCTCTGGCTGCGGAGTTTCATGAGTGATCGTGATGTTGCCTTCATCATCGGTTGCACGCGTCTGAGGGCTAGGCTGTCTGCCTCGGAGTAAAAGGTCGATCGTGTCTGAAACTTCTTCATGCACAACCCACTTTTGCCGCTCAGCCATTTCAACTGCAATATCAAATGTCGGCGGTGCTTTGCGTTCTAGAACACTCTTTTGAGAACCTCGTCTGCGAGCTTCTTCATCACCTAACGTCACAGATTGAATCCCACCCACGAGATCCGAAAGCGTCGGGTTTTTGATCAAGTTTTCCAGCTTGTTCCCGTGTGCTGTTCCGACTAATTGCACACCGCGTTCCGCGATCGTTCGAGCGGCTAAAGCTTCTAGCTCGGTTCCAATCTCATCGATCACGATCACTTCCGGCATGTGGTTTTCCACTGCTTCGATCATGACTTGGTGCTGCAATTCCGGGCGTGCAACTTGCATCCGTCTTGCTCGACCAATTGCAGGATGCGGCACATCTCCATCACCCGCAATCTCATTCGATGTGTCAATAATCACGACACGCTTATCGAGTTCATCGGCTAGCACTCGTGCAATTTCTCGCAATGCTGTCGTTTTACCCACCCCAGGACGACCCAACATGAGAATCGATCGACCACTTTCGACCAAATCGCGAATCATCCCGATCGTGCCAAAGATGGCTCGTCCAACTCGGCAAGTCAAGCCAATGACTTCACCGCGCCGATTGCGAATTGCGCTAATTCGGTGCAAGGTTTTCTCGATTCCTGCCCGGTTGTCCCCGCCAAAATCACCGACTTTTTGCGTACTTTCTGCAAGGTCTTCTTTGGTAATCGGTGTATCCGAGAGGTATTCAGCTCTGCCTGGAAAACGGGCTTCGGGGAATCGTCCTAAATCCATCACCACTTCTACTAAGCGATCGAGTTCAGGATGTTCGATTAAACGATCGCGCAAGTGAGTCGGCAGAATGTCTAAAAGCTTGGTTAAGTCGTCAGTTGTTTGCATCCGATTATGTTCTGAAGCGGTCATGGTCACGGGGTCAGAAGACTGACTGGCATTGGACTCGAAAGGGACGAAACTTTGTTCTACCATGTGTTCTAAGAATGGGAGAAAACGATAGGAAAAAAGACCTATCTGGTGTTTAGAGTACGGGAGCTTGATCTATCTCTGTGTATGCTAAATCACTTGCAGAACTCGATTTGGGGATTTGATTTGGTGGACAAGTTCGGATGCAAGTTCAACAGCTTGCCAGAGTAAATCAGGAACGGTTTCTATCGCGCCTGGGGAAAGGTTCGAGCAATCGCTCAGGGGCATCATCTCCTTTGCTTCTAGTTGAGTGAGAACGGGTGAAAGTAAACTGCGGGCATAGCTGCCATATGCGATTCCAGAAACCCACCTTGAAGCGGGTGTACTATCTCTATTGTGCAACATCCCTGATGCTTCTAACTTTGGTACAGTGTGCCGATTTGTTCCTCCTGCGAGCTGAATATATCCGGGTATGTCTGTAGCGAGAACTTTTTCACCCAATTTCACACAGGCGCGGGTTGCGCCATCGCCAATATCCCCACTCATTGGACGACCATCGGTTTGCCAGATTAAGGCACAGGGTAGGGGATGAATTAATTCATAGAGTGCCCAGAGGTAATCAATTAAGTCTTCGCCTTCTGGACAGCTAATCGCGATGAGTTTCAAGCGATCGAGTCCTGGTTGGATGGCATTCCACACTCGTTTAAAGTCATCGTATCGACCAACCTGGGTATGGATTTCGATCGCATCAATGCCTGATTGCAGTAACATCGGCGCGATCACTTCCGGAGTATAGACATACGATCGAGTCACAATCTGGTTGATTGGACAAATGGGCACGCATCGCCCACAGCCATAACAGCGATCGTCGATTACGCCTGTCTGATCGATCGCATCGGCTGGACAAATCAATTCACAAGGTCTTGAACAGTCTGGCGGACAAATTTCTGGGTTAAATTCTGCTTTGCGAAAATGCGGGTCTTCGCCATCGTTAAGGCTGACCATGAGCCAGGGATTTGAGGGGGTGAATCCGCGCTGGATGGCTTCTGGTGCAAGTTGATTAGCAATTGCAAAAGCTTCTCTTGCCGTTGAAACGATGGCTGGATCTGCGGCGACATCGACACAATCCGCCCCCGCAAGCGCATAGACCAGTGACAAGGTGCGAATGGCGGGCAGATGTTGGAAACTGGCTCCACAGATAAGTTTGAACCAGTGCCCTTGATTTAGCGATCGTTGAGGCAAGTTAAAATCTATCACTCCTCTATGCTAATCCGCCTAGAGCGATTTTTGACGATTAATTTTGGGCGATCGCTATAATTTAGGAGCAAAGTCTAGGACTATTGGTCACCTCGGGCAAATTATGCTCAACCTTTGATTACACTGCCAAGCGATCGCGATTTTGGATTTTCTAGAAATGCTATGCAAGTTGATTGGGAGAAATTAGCTACAGAACTTGGGGCAATTCATATTCACGGCAGTCAGGTGAGTTTGGAAGCAATCGAGACACTACTTGGTGAAGATTTCTTTGCCCAAGCTGTTGAATGCTGCATTAATTTAGAAGAAGGCTGGGGTCTAGCAGAAGGAATATTACGAATTCTCAGACCGCTAGGAATGAAACATTGCTACAACATTTATAAAACTAGCCATGACATTGAAAAGCGGCGCAGTGCCGTATGGCTTCTGAAGTACACCTCTAATCGAGAAGTTTTAGAATACATTCCTGAATTGCTTGCTGATCCAGATGCTCACATACAAAAGAATGTTACTGAGATTTTGGATCAAATGTCTTTCTGGCGTGAGATTAACGATGAAGAGATGATGTCTGTCCTAGAATTAGCAGTGGATCATCCGAATGAAGCAGTGCGAAAATTTGCGATCGGAATAGTCCACGAAGAGACAATCCAAGGAATTGATGATTTCACGAAACGTCTTACGGATGGACTTCGGCAAGAGTTATATCAATGGCAGAAGCGTTTAAAGTTTGAAACCATGCATGGTTTGGACTTGCGCTGCACTCCTTGGTATGGGCAATTTGAATTGAGTTTTCTCACAGCCCAAGAAGATTTTGATCTGACAGAAGCCTACCATGACAAAAACTATTACCAATGGCGATTAAATGATTTGCCCTTTCATGGGTATGAAATTAGCACTCTAGGAGAATGGATGCAGAAGGAGTTTGAGAAGTCCAGACTATCATTAGGATGCTTGGAATTATTTCTCAGCGCCAGTGTCACAGCACTAAAATCTTCAGCCGTTCAAAAGGTTTTACGCAGATACAATCTCTCGCAAGATTTCCAAATCACTGTATTTAGCCCTAACTCATCTTTTCCACAGAAAAATTTCTATTTCTAAAACTGTATAGATACGAAGGAGTTTGACACTTCAAGCTTTATTTCTGACCAGCAAATCATGCAAAGGTCTTATCCGGCTTACCAGATCTTTGCCATCTTCAGCGTAAATCCTGGCATTTCAGGTTCACAGCTAACAGAATCGGGATGATCTAAAATTTCGGGTTCTTGATTCGATCGATAAACATGAACTTGACAATTCTTCCGATCGATTAACAACCCCAACCGCACCCCATTGGCAACATATTCTTCCAGCTTTTCTTGCAGACTCACCAACGTATCGCTGCTCGATCGCAATTCCACAACAAAGTCAGGCACAATCTCTGCAAAAGATGCCTGTTTTTCTGGAAGTAACGCATTCCAACGTTCAGACAAAATCCAGGATGCATCAGGCGATCGCACTGCACCATTCGGTAAAGTAAAGCCAGCACTAGAATCAAAGGCTTCTCCAGTTCCATCTGCTTCAGACCAAACAAAAAGCTGTCCAAAAACTCTACCGTTGCGGTTTCCTGTATCGGAAAAAGCTGGCGGCATTACAATAATCTCTCCATTCGCATTGCGCTCAATTCTTAGATCTGGATTGGTTCGGCAAAAATTATAGAACTGCTGATCACTCAGCTTTGGCATCGATGTGAGCGAAGAAAGATCGATCGGTAATGGCATCTGTTCCGATTTGACCACTAGGCTAGGCATGAGCCGCTCCATCCAGAAAAGTCTTGCCTCAATTATAGGAACCTTCTAAGGCAAAGCCCAATTCAAAAACCTGCGATTTTGTCTCCGATAGCTGCTTGTGTGATCGCGACTGGCTGATTTTGTAAAGATTTCCGTCTTCTGCTCAAGCTACTATCAATGTAGAAGCAAAGCCCACTCAGGAGCGCAAAAATGCCTCTCAACCTTAACCTACCACTAGAACTAGAGCACGAACTCTGTACGGAAGCTTCGCGGTTAAACTTGCCCCTAACTGAGTATGTTCTGCGTATTCTTACAACAAGGCAAGTACCAGAAAACCTACCTAAAACAGGTACAGAATTAGTTGCTTACTGGCAGCGTGAAGGAGTCATTAATTCGCGACCTGATATCATTGATAGCCAAACTTACGTCCGAAAGCTGCGGGCTGAAGCTGAAACGCGAGAGCAGTAGGCAGAGAGTTAAGATTACCGAGTTGTTCCGGGGCTTGTAACCGAACAACCATATGAACGCTAAAAGCAGATGAATGAGCTATGGATTTATTCAAAGGTCGAACGGCTGTCCTTGCCACAATGCACTGCAAAGAACAAGCGATCGCGCCCATCTTAGAATCTGAATTCGATCTCAAAATCATCGTTCCACCTGATTTCAACACCGATCAGTTTGGAACATTTACCAGAGAAATTGCTCGAACTGGTGATCAGATCGAAGCTGCACGCAGAAAAGCGTTGTCTGCGATCGAGCAAACCGGACTCGATTTCGCGATCGCGTCAGAAGGGAGCTTCGCACCGCATCCCGCCATGCCCATGCTGCCGAGCGATCGCGAAATTGTACTCTTAATCGATACGGTTCACGATTTAGAAATCATTGGCGAAGTAATTTCACTTGAAACAAATTTTGCTCATCGCAGCGTTTCTAACTTTGAGCAGGCTCGCGAATTTGCCATCAAAGTTGGATTTCCAGAGCATAAGCTCGTTGTGATTGATCAAGATCAAATCACCAAAGGCGTTTGCGATTTTCAGCAGCTTGAGCAATTGATTAATGCAGCGTCGAAGCCCGTTCATCTGGAGACCGATATGCGAGCTATGAATAATCCAACGCGAATGAGCGCGATCGCACAAGCCACACAGGATCTCGTCAAAAAACTGAAATCGAGCTGTCCTAACTGCTCAAAACCGGGATTCTCAGTCTCGGACATCAAACGAGGATTACCCTGTGGCTGGTGTCATGCACCGACTGATTTGATTTTGGCGGAAATTTATCGATGTCAGACCTGCGGATTTGAACAACTGTTGCCAACTGAGTCACAAGTTGCAGATCCAATGTATTGTGCATTTTGTAATCCATAGTACTCAGGTATGTCGTACATTCTGGCACTCGATTTAGGCACAACTGGAAATCGAGCGTTTCTCTTTGATCAAGCAGGCAACATTGCAGGACAGGCTTATCAAGAATTAACCCAATACTATCCGCAGCCAGGATGGGTCGAACATGATGCTAAAGAGATTTGGAATGCGACACGATCGCTGATTAAATCCGTCGGCAATGATCAAGTCAAAGCGATCGGCTTAACGGTTCAACGTGAAACCTGTTTACTCTGGGACAAAACTACAGGCAAGCCTCTTCACCGTGCCATTGTTTGGCAAGATCGACGAACCGCACCGTTTTGTAATGAATTGCGAGATCGCGGTTTAGAAGGAGAAATTTACGATCGCACTGGATTAGTGCTCGACGCATACTTCTCTGCGACAAAGCTTCGATGGTTACTCGATCAAGTTAAAGGCGTTGATCTAAACAATGTTTTAGCAGGCACGATCGATAGTTGGATTTTATGGAATCTCACAGGTGGCAAAGTTCATGCAACGGATCACAGCAATGCCAGTCGCACTTTACTGATGAACTTAAAAACGGGTCAATGGGATCAGACATTACTCGATATCTTTGGAATTCCGCTGCACATTCTGCCCTCGATTCAGCCGAGCCTGAGTCATTTTGGAGACTATGCTGGAATTCCCATTACTGCGATCTTAGGTGACCAACAAGCGGCATTGTTTGGGCAAGGCTGCAATCGACCTGGATTAATGAAATGCACCTATGGGACAGGAACCTTTCTGGTTGCTCACACAGGTTCCGAAATCGTGAGAACTGATCAGCAACTCATCTCAACGATCGCTTGGACACACTCCGATCAAGTTGGATATGCGATCGAAGGCAGCATGTTTACCAGCGGAGCCTGTGTTCAATGGCTCCGAGATGAGTTGAAAATGATTTCAATGGCACAGGAGACAGCAGCGATCGCGGCAAGTGTTCCTGATAATGGGGGCGTTTACTTTGTCCCCGCACTTAGTGGACTTGGAACACCTCATTGGGATATGAGCGCGCGTGGGGCATTTCTGGGCATCACAAGAGGGGCAAATCGTGAACATTTGGTGAGATCAGTTTTAGAAGCGATCGCGTTTCAAGTCAAAGAAGTCATTGATGAAATTGAAAAATACAGTCCAACTCCGATTCAGAAACTCGCCGTTGATGGGGGCGCTTGTGAAAATGATTTCTTGATGCAATTCCAAGCTGACGTTTTAGGAATTGCGATCGAGCGACCCGCGATTCGAGATACAACCGTTCAAGGGGCGGCTTTTGCAGCAGGACTCAGTGCCGGAATTTGGGAAAGTTATGATCAACTCGTCGATAGGCGGATCATTGATAGAGTGTTCGAGCCGAGTGGATCAGACCGCATTCAAGCTGAGTTCAAAACTTGGCAGAAAGCCGTTGATCGCGTCAAACGTTGGGAGTGATAACTCAAGAATTTAGACATGACTTATCCTGAATTGCCCCTAGTTTTAGCAGGCCCAATCTTACGTCACACTGCTCCAGAAGTTGTGACGGTTTGGGTTGCGTTACAAAAAGCTTGTACGGTTGAACTTAGGATTTATCATACTCAAGCAATCGACGACTGCCTCTTCACGGGCAAGCGCGCCACAGTTGCCCTCGGCGAATCTTTGCATGTTGTGGCTGTAACAACCCAGACTACGCTTCAGCCTGACCAACTTTATGCCTATGACTTATGCTTCAAATTTGAGCAAGGCGAATGTTCACTGCAAGAAGGACTAACCAGCGATCGCTTTCCTGATGTCAATCTCAGCTATTTCGATCACGGAAAACCAACGTTCTTACTTCCGCCGACTCAGATTGAAGATCTCAAGATTTTGCATGGCTCTTGCCGAAAACCACACGGACATGGAATTGATGCACTGCCCATCTTAGACAGCTTGCTGGAAACCACTGCGGCAGAAATTCGCGATCGTCCTCATCAGTTATTTTTAACGGGCGATCAGATCTATGGAGACGATGTTTCTGCGCGACTTTTAGAAACGGCAACGTTACTCGGTGACAGTCTATTAGGATGGCAAGAAAAATTGCCGCTCAAATCCACGTTCATGACTGCCTCAGAACTGAAGCCTCAAGAACGCGGAGAGATTGCGACTCGTCAAGCAGGATTTACAGGTGGACTCGGAGATAAACGTCAAAAAGTCGAAAATCACCTGTTCAGCTTGGGCGAATACTATGCAACATATTTACTCAGTTGGTCACAGATTGGTTGGGCAATCCTCAAGCCTACAGAACCTCATCTAGAGCGATTTGTGCATACGCTCTGGCAAGTTCGCCGCGCCCTCGCAAACATTCCGACTTACATGATTTTTGACGATCATGATGTCACAGACGACTGGAATTTAAATCAAGCCTGGTGTTTGAGAGTTCTGGGTCGATCTCTGGGTCGCAGAGTGGTGCAGAATGCGCTCCTCGCCTATGCAGTCTTTCAAGGCTGGGGAAATACGCCAGAACGGTTTGAAGTGGAGCAATCTGGTGCAAGGCTTCTCGATGCGGCGCAAACTTGGTCGGCTTCTCAAGGCAGCGATCGCGTTGCGCTGCAAGAAATTTCCAAACTCGTCGGGATGCCGCCTCAAGATCCGAAAACTGGATTGCCGAAATTCATTCAAGACGGAGATGTCAACATTCTCGATCGACATCCGGATGCGCTCACCTGGCATTTCGTCATTCGCAGTCAATGTCATGAAATCCTGGTTCTCGATACTCGAACTTGGCGAGGCTATCCCTTAGATCACGAGCAAGTCTCTCAGAAAATCGCGCCGCCCCGGTTGATTGCTCCGGCAGCCTTAGTTCAGCAACTCTCGCTGCTCCAAGACTCCAAGCACCTGACGACCTTTCTCGTTGCGCCAACTAATCTCTTCGGGTTGCAAGTGATCGATTGGATTCATCATTGGCAACTGCGGAAAAAGAAAGTGTTTTCAACCGATGTCGGAGATGCCTGGAACGTCAATACCGATGCCCTGGCTCAATTGCTCACCCATTTGTTTAAGCTGAGAGACTCGATCGTGGTGCTCTCTGGTGATATTCATTACAGTTCAACGATCCGCCTGTCTTATCAAAGGACGGATTCTGCGCCGGGTGTGCTGATGCAACTGACCAGCAGTGCGATGAAAAATGAGGAACTGATTACGCGCATCATTCACACGCGGTTAAAACACTGGCTGCTTCCAGAACCTAAGCGAAAATGGTTCGGATGGGATCATCCCCCGCATATGATCGAGCGCTCCAAACCGATCGATTCGCCCGATTGGAAGTGTGAACTGGAATGGATTCCGAGACGGGCAGCCGAACATACGGACTTGAGTCTCGATCGCTTTCCGGTCAGAGCGGGCTTATTCCATTTCAATCTGTTCAAATTCTGGACGTGGAAATGGATTCAAGACGGACGGGAAATTGTCGGTGTGAATAATCTTGCGCTCGTCAGCTTTACCCGAGACGACTCTAGTTTAGAAGTGATTCACACCCTGTACTGGTTTTCGTCCTGGAGACCGTTGGAAATTGTGAAAAGCCGTTTTGCCCGTTCCACCCTCTAGAATGAAAACAACTCCCTAGATCGCCTTGTGTATGACATTTTCAACTTGTGTGCAGACGTTGGGACTCGATCGCATTGAGCGTCATGTCTTTATTTGTGCCGACCAGACAAAACCGCTGTGCTGTGACAAAGCTGCGAGCATTGAATCATGGAATTATCTCAAGAAAAGACTCCAAGAACTCAAGCTCGACAAGCCTACTCAGGATGCGGGCTGTATCTTTCGCACGAAAGCCAACTGTCTGAGAGTCTGCGATCGCGGGCCCATTCTTGTTGTGTATCCCGATGGGGTTTGGTATCATTCCGCCACTCCTGAAGTCATCGAACGGATTATTCAAGAACATCTGATTGGCAATCAAATTGTCGAGGAGTTTGCATTTTTGACGCATCCGCTTCCGAGCGTGAAAAACGATTTAGAAAAAGAAGTCGATCGTATTGTTTCTAACTAAAATGCAAATCATTCTATAATCGACTGAAATCAATGAACCCCAAGCAAATTTAAGCTTTGCGATCCTCAAAACCTACGACTCCCTCGTAACTTTTGTCTTTGTTTAAACATTACAAAAATGCGTTTGAAGCTAATAGATGAGGATAGGTAAATTCTCGGTGTTCGAGGATCTTGAAACTCGAACTGAAAAAAGTTTAACTTCTTGACGAGTCGGATATAATGGCACGTGACCTATAGATAAGAATCTGGATTCTTCCAGTTTGTGAGTTTAACTCATGAATGGGTAGTCCAGGAACGTAAGTACACCACGAGTACATTACAAGTACATTTGAGCCTGATGCGCGAAGCTGAATTCTCAGATTCCGTGGAAAAGCTTAGTCATGAAGTTGATTTGTGTAAACGTTGATTTAGATTCAGGCAGAGCGAGTAGCACAGCATGAAGGAAACCAGTTCAGGGAATCACAGACGATTACTGCTGATTGATGATGACCCTAACCTAATTCTGTTGGTTAAAGATTATCTGGAGTTCCGGGGATATGAAGTCGTCACCGCAGAAAATGGGCGGGAAGCGCTGGAAGTCCTGGAACAAGATGTGCCAGATATGATCATTTGCGATGTGATGATGCCGGAAATGGACGGCTATCAACTCGTGAGCAATATTCGTCAAGATCCCAAAACAAGCTGGATTCCAGTATTGTTCTTGTCCGCGAAGGGTCAAAGCCAGGATCGGGTGAAGGGTCTGAATATTGGCGCAGATGTGTATATGGTGAAGCCATTTGAGCCAGAAGAACTTGTGGCGCAGGTGGAGTCTTCTCTCAAGCAAGCGTCGCGGTTGATTCAACATAAGGATGCGAAGGGCGGCGAAAATGCGCCGAAGATTCAAGTTCCGTTTGATGTGGAATTAACGCCGACTGAGTTAAGGGTGGTTCAGTTTGTGGCGCGCGGGATGGCGAACCGTGAGATTGCCGAAGAGTTGAATGTGAGCCAGAGAACGATCGAGAGTCACGTCAGTAATATGCTCGGTAAGACCGGATTGCATAATCGTACTGAGTTAGCACGTTGGGCGATCGAAAATAGCATGGCGTAGGTATGACCAATTTAGCGAAGGGCGATCGAAGTTTTGTCGATCGTCCTTTTTGCTGTTTTCTGTGTCGTTACTGTTCGATCTAATTGGATAAAGTTGGCTCTTAGGCGGATGAGAACTGACTTTCTTCAATAAGAAATACTTAAATTAGTCGTCTAATTTGCTGTCGAGAGGTATCATGCGGAACATTAGTTGATCTAATGTTTAAAGCCGGATTAAACAGAAACAGTCGGTATTACTTCCTAAGTTAAGGTATCCCGGCTCTTAGCAGCCTAAATTCGGTCCAGAGGAATGTTATGCCGATCATTTTCGGGCTAACGTCGAAGTTCGGGTAGATTAGACGAAAGGAGTCAGCCTAATCAATTGTTGGACCGCCAGATGATTGCTAGGAGTAGTGCTTAAAATTTATCTACTTTCTAATTCAATTAGATACTTAAACCTTTAAGCATCTGTGTTTTAACTGTCTCTGGAGTATGTAGTTAGTACTATATTTACGTAAGCTTCTGACTTTATTGATTCTTATTCCAAAGCCTATGCAGTATCAAGATCCAGATGATCGCCCAATTGAAAACCTCAAGGAAAAGTTACCAATTGTTCAGGAAGAAGCTGGTGCTATAGTCCCATTGTCGCCCTCCCCTTTGTCAAGCTTGGATGTATTGATTGCTCAGGAGCGGTCGGCGGAGAAAATTAGAGAGCTTTTAGAATTGAAAGATATTGCGCTTAGGCAGAAGTGGCAGGAAAAGCAAATGGAGGAGGCCCAAAGGCAACAGGAGTACGAGCGTTTAACCCAGGACAAGAAGGAAAGAACCATCACGATTGCTTCATCAGGCACTATTGCCATTGGTCTAGGTATAATGTACTCAACCTCCCTACTAGTAGGTACCTTTGTTCTTCTTCTCGGATTGGCGACCTTACTTAGGATTCCATTTGATGAGCTTTATGATGAGTTTTTAGAGTTTTCTGACAAAATTTATGAAAGACTATCGTCAATTTTCCCTCCCAAACTCTAATCACTTTTTATATTTACATTATTCTAAGGGAAATCCACTATGGATCCAGTAACTCTAACAGCCTCCGCAATCGCTAGTTTAATCTTCACTGAAGCTACTAAAAAGCTTGGTGAGCAAGTTGGCGCGAAATATCTGGAATCCAGCAAAAAGCTTTTCGAGATCATGAAGCAGAAATACCCGGAAGTTGTTGAACAAGAATCGAAGGGAGAACTAAGTTACCGGGAAGCCCTAACTCAGATTGAAATTGCTGTAGAGAAGGATCCTGAGGTTGCTGAGGCAGTGATAGAGCTTAGTGAAGCTGTTAAATCAGAACCCAATCAAGAAATTCTTTTTCAAATCTTGAATGACATTATTGTACATCTTCAAGAAGAACCGCGCCAGATATATAACGTTCAATACAACTTTCCAAGTAATAGTACCATTCCTAATGGAGAATTTAGTCCAGTAGGTGTAAGGCAACAACATTACAACATGAATATACAAGAACAACCTTCTTACAATAAAAATAGACAAGCACAATTAATTGGATTTTACTTTTCAATCTTAGCTCTAGTTCTAGTTGGTCTACTGGCATTTGCGCCCCTTTCTATTGCAATCCAGCAAATTTTTGTTGCACTTATTGCCTTGTTTTCTATATTTTCGCTAAGTGCCTTCAAACGATCCATAAGATAAACAGAACTCTAATGGGGTGAACAAGAGATTTTTTTACATGACAGTGAGAAAGAGTCTAACAATTCGCTTGGAGCAAGATGAGTTGATTCTTGAGAGTGAACTTTAGCATAACGATTCTGAGTCGAATGTATGACAAATCCTTTGAAGTCGCAATTTACTGAAGTTCTTACTCTGATTCAAGTTGCTCAACGAAAAGTCCTCGCGACTACGAATCAGAAGTTG
This sequence comes from Leptolyngbya sp. UWPOB_LEPTO1, assembly GCF_017302695.1. Taxonomy (NCBI): domain Bacteria; kingdom Bacillati; phylum Cyanobacteriota; class Cyanophyceae; order Leptolyngbyales; family Leptolyngbyaceae; genus Leptolyngbya; species Leptolyngbya sp. UWPOB_LEPTO1. Next base: position 121,193 of record NZ_JAFLCJ010000015.1, read on the forward strand.
ATCAAGCTCTATTGGAGCATTGGAAAATACATCAGCAATGCCTTTAGCGCCTGCGAAACGCTATCTCATAACCACATTGAGGAATGCTACAACCTCTCTCAACAAATCATCAACAGTAGGAGAGGTGTTTACCTTTTGACTCTAGGGAGATAGATAAAACAGTTCTGCTGCTTTAGGAGCGGGGGTTAAGTTAAAATGCAGGGACGAAGTTGAAACGAGGTCAAGACGATGACAGTTCGACAACCCCGCTATCCTAAAGAAGAATATGCTCGTCTTGGCAATGAGATTTACGAGACTCAGGTACGATCGCAAGTCGAAGAAGGCAATTACGGCAGAATTGTAGCGATCGACATTGAAACTGGAGCCTTTGAAGTCGCTGATAATACGATCGAAGCTACCGATCGTCTTTATGAACGTGTACCCGATGCCCAACCTTGGGTGATTCGGATTGGACATCGTACCGTTTATCGGTTTGGTTCGCGGAGCCTGAAGAAGTCGGTATGATGCAAGGCTTCGTGAATCAAAGTTGTGAAGCGATCATTCCAGTAGTCGTAGGTCATACCAAAGCCCGTCAGCAAATGATTCAGGCGGTGATTGATACAGGGTTTACTGGATTCTTGTCGCTTCCATTATCTCTGATTGAATCACTGGAATTGCCCTGGATATTTCGTGATTTCGCAACGTTAGGCGATGGTAGTGAAGTGCTTTTTGATATGTATCGTGCTTCTGTCATTTGGCATGGACAGTATCAAGTTGTGGATGTGGCAGCATCAGAAGCAGAACCACTTGTAGGCATGAGTCTACTGTATGGATCTAAGCTCCAAACTGAAGCAGTTGAGGGCGGCATCGTGAAGATTGAAGCCATGACGTAGTTGAAATTCTCTCCGCTGTGGCACAGTCTAACCAATCGTTGGAACGGCGAACAGAGTCTTCTCACTTCGTTTCTAGTCTATTTGTCGCCGTTCAACTTACTGAAGTTCTTACCCTGATTCAGGCTGCTCAACGGAAAGTCCATACGATCGCGAACCCAGGAGTTGAACAAGCTCTATTGGAGCATTGGAAAATACATCAGCAATGCCTTCGGCACCCGCGAAACGCGATCGCATAACCACATCCGAATGCGGACAAAATAACGATCGCGCAGCTTGGGTAGGATGCAAAGATCCTTATTTGACAACACTCCAGACATTTGCAGATTGAGCTTCTGCGATCGTAGGACTCCCTTGCCCCTGCGCCAAGGGCTGCAACGCATCTGGAAAGACCTCATGATAGGCTGTCCGCACCTGGGCATTAACCGCCACCGTTTTCACGTCATACATCTGGGTCGCCACCTTGGGATAACACCCGATCGTAATAATCAACCCCAGAAAACAAACCGCAATAAAAATCTCCCGGAGATTCGCATCCTTAAACTCTGCCTGCTCTGGCAACACACAGTCTGTCCCAAAACAGTTCGCCTCTTGGTTGCCCTGAGCCTTCAAATCTAGATCATTCAGATCACAAGCAGGCACCAAGTCACACATTTGATCAGCACTGGCTCCATGAAACACCTGCCGCACCATCGACAGCAGATAGATCGGCGTTAGAATCAACCCCACTGCTGCCAGGAAAACAGTCACCCAGCGAAACGTCGAACTATAGATGTCCGTTGTAGCCAAGCCGACAAAGACCTCCAGTTCTCCGGCAAACCCACTCATCCCAGGCAAAGCCAAAGATGCCATTGTCCCAATCGTGAACAGAGCAAACACCGCGGGCATCGCTTCCCCCAACCCACCCAACTGATTCATCATCATCGTGCGAGTGCGATCGTAGGTCACGCCTGCCAAGAAAAATAACACTGACGCAATCAACCCGTGGGAGAGCATTTGCAGCATCGCCCCACTTACACCCAAATCACTATAGGAAGCAATCCCCAGCAGCACAAACCCCATATGAGAAATTGAAGAATAGGCTAACCGCCGTTTCATATTGGTCTGTGCAAAGGAGTTTAGCGCCCCATAGACGATATTAACCACTCCTAAAATCACCAACACTGGAGCAAAATACACATGGGCATGCGGCAACAGTTCCATGTTCAACCGGATCAGCCCATACCCCCCCATTTTCAGTAATACTCCTGCCAAAATCATCGAGACTGGAGAAGAAGCTTCGCCGTGGGTGTCCGCCAGCCAAGTATGAAAGGGGAAAATCGCCAATTTGACCCCAAACGCCACCAGCAGTCCAGCATACAAAAACAATTCCAGCCCTAAGGGAAACTCCCTTAACCCGAGTTCAGCAATATCAAAGGTGAGCGTATCACCATAGAATCCCATCCCCAGGGCTGCTACCAAAATGAAAATCGAAGCCAGCGCCGTATACATCAAGAACTTCGTCGCTGCATAGCCCCGATTTTGTCCGCCCCAAATGCACACCAGCAAATAGACCGGAACCAGTTCCACTTCCCACATGATGAAGAACAGCATCAGATCTTGGGCCACGAACACCCCCACTTGGGCAGCATATAGAACCAACATCAGGGCGTAGAACAGGCGCGATCGCCGATCCACCTGCCAGGCGGAAAACATCGACAGCGTCGTCACAAAGCCCGCTAACAGCACGAGCGGAGCCGAAATACCATCCACCGACAGCGCCCAACTCAAGCCCAACTGCGGTAACCAAACCACCTTTTCTGCCAGTTGAAATGTCGCTTGGCTCGCGTCGTAATGCTGCCAAAAGGCATAGGACATCAGGACAAAATCAGCCATGCCAACTCCCAAGGCATACCAGCGGACAGTCTTGCCGTTTTTATTAGGGATCAAAGGAATGAGCAACGCGGCTACCAACGGCAGTAGGACGATCACGGTCAGCCACGGGAATTGTTCGATCATAATAGGAATAAATGCTTATCCGTTGAGTTAAGAATATCTTACGCAAATGTGAGACTCATCATCTATTACTCCTTTGCCAATTTGTCATGGACTTAGCATTATGTATCTAGATACATCTCGTGTAGAAATGGCACAATCTCTTTCTTGTGGCTCGCTTGCCGCTGCGGATTCCCCTTCCTGACCTGCGAGAAAGGGAGCGATTTAATCGATGCAGGTGGGTTTCGCAAGTGTAGACGCAATTTTGATCGCGAGGCGTGATTTGAGTTTCGTTCCTAAGCTACGCACTAGATGAGCGGTGCCGGAAGGTTATTGACATACAACCATGAACCCTATTACATATGGAGAATCTATCACTGCTAGCTACACTGCGCGAACTAGAGTGCGAACTTCATCAACCTGAGTGCCGTAGAAATCGAGAGCGACTGGTGCAGTTGCTTGCTCCTGATTTCAAAGAGTTCGGTCGCTCAGGAGCAACATATACGCGCGACGATGAACTCATATCATTGCCAAATGATCCGGAGCCACCGCAGATTCACGCGCAAGACTTTGCCGTGAACAAGCTCTCAGACTCGATCGCGTTACTGACCTATCGAGAGGCGCATGTGAATTCATCAGGAGAACTGTTCCGTCACACGAATCGATCGTCAATTTGGCGGTTAGATTCATCAGGGTGGCAAATGGTATTTCATCAAGGTACACCTACAGACCCTTTTGACCAATCTGCAGTTGAGAGATAGACTACATGCACCATAACCCTACAGCATACTGTTTTGAGCAAAAGTGAGCTGCATCCGGTGTTACCAACCTTAGCCCCAAATCTTCATTCTGGGGTGGGATGGCAATCAGACGGAAGCGATTCTGTTTCGTATCATCTCCAAGTCATATTCTTTGCGCGATCGCAATCAGGCATTAGCTAGTTTTGTCTCACCGATGCAATGGCCTAGAGTAATCGCGTCCTCAACTTTGGTTGTTGTTTCATGTCACTATCTCACCTCTTTTCCGCTCTGCAAGTCGGTGCTTTAGAGCTGCCAAACCGAATCCTTATGGCTCCTCTAACCCGCTGTCGTGCAGATCAAGATCATGTTCCCACTCCATTGATGGCAGAATATTACAGTCAACGTGCCAGTGCTGGATTGATCATTGCAGAAGCAACTGCGGTGATGCCAGGGTGTTCTGCATTTGGCGCTGACCCAGGAATTCACAATGATGCTCAGGTCGCAGGATGGAAACAAGTCACCGATGCCGTTCATGCCAAAGGAGGTCGGATTGTTCTTCAGATCTGGCATGGGGGTCGAGCTTGTCACCCGTTGTTAAATAACGGTGCAATTCCGGTTGCTCCCAGTGCAATTCCGATTACAAACGATGAATTTCATGCGCCGCAGGGTAAAGTTCCTTATGTCACTCCTCGGGCGCTAGAGGATGACGAAATTCCGACGATTATTGCAGGCTTCCGATCTGCGGCTGGAAATGCGAGAACTGCTGGATTCGATGGTGTCGAAGTTCACGGTGCAAACGGTTACTTACTGGATGAATTCCTGCGCGATGGTAGTAATCAACGGAGTGGTGCTTATGGAGGGTCGGTCGAGAATCGTGCTCGCTTGATGCTCGAAGTGCTAGAGGCGACGATCGACGTTTGGGGTAGCGATCTCGTTGGGTTAAGACTCTCGCCGCTCAATAGCTACAACAGCATGAAAGATAGTGATCCGATCGGCACGTTTACTTGGTTAGCGGCTCGTCTCAATGATTACAACCTTGCCTATCTGCATGTGATGCGGGGTGATTTTCTAGGTGAGCAACAAGGTGACGTACTGCCCCCGATTCGTGAAGCCTACAAGGGTGTCTTAGTTGGCAATACAGGCTATACGGCAGAAGAGGCGGAATCTGCGATCGCCAATGGTCAATTAGATGCGATCGCCTTTGGAACCTCGTTTTTAGCCAATCCTGATCTCCCAACTCGCTTTGCTCAAAATGCTCCACTGAATGCTCCGGATCCGAGCACGTTCTATTCACCCGGCGCGCAAGGCTATACAGATTATCCATATTTAGCTGTGCCTTGCGTCGCAGTGTGACAAGCTGATTTGCTGAACGCGAAGAAACAGGCAACGATTCGCTTGGAGCGGACTGTCGAAAGATTTTGATATCTTGCAAAAGTGATTTACAGCCGCTCAAGCAAATCGTTAGATGCCCTTTGATGCCTTGGTTGAGACTATCCTCTTCGTGCTGATTGAGCGCCAAGAGGTGGTTAGGCAAAGAGTGCATTAATCAGGTAGCTGACACTGATAATTCCAAAAGCCATGAGGCTAATGAATACGGCTAAAAGTTGGGGGAGAAGTCCTTGCCTCAAGATAAACATCTCAGGTAGCGATAGAGCCGTTACTGCCATTGTGAATGCTAATACAGTACCAAGCGGCATTCCTTTGTTGACCAGGGCTTCAGTAATGGGCATGACACTCGCAATGTTTGCATAGAGTGGCACACCTAAAATTACAGCAATTGGAAAAGCGAAGGGGTTGCTAGCTCCTGCTCATTGGATCACTAAAATGGTTGGGACATAGACGTAAATCCCAGCATCGATTGCAATCCCGACAACAACATACAGCCAAACTGAGCGCACAATTTCGCTAAACTGCAACCATCTCTGCTGCAACTTCTGTTTTCAGGTGAAGGAAGTCGATGCCAAATCATCTGCTTGAGTTGTCCGGCATCTAACACTGCGTCGGTGTGGATAGAACAGAGGTGTCGTGCTGTGTTCGAGGTTATTTGCTGTCGCACAACTTTGTCGTTAGTCTGCTTAAGTGATCTGTGGAACTGTAACTCTGTATAGTACCGTCGCCCACTTTTTTGGGAATTCTAGGTGAAGGGAATTCCTCGATGCAGGTCAGATCGCGCAACCAAAACTATGAGACTCTCAACACCAACCTCCCCCCAATCATTTCCGGAAGTTCCTGGTTACAGACTGACTGAGCAACTCTACTTTGGTTCTCGTACAGCAGTCTACCGAGCGGTACAAACGGCAACTCAGCAACCCGTAGTGATTAAGGTGCTGCTGCGGGACTATCCTACTTTTGGCGAATTGGTGCAGTTTCGCAATCAATATACGATCGCCAAAAATTTGCCGATTCCGGGGATTGTCCGCTCCTTGAGTCTGGAATCCTTGGGGAGAAGCTATGTCTTGGTTATGGAAGATTGGGGCGGCACGGCTTTAAGCACATACATCCAGCAGCAATCGTTAGATCTGACCACAGTCTTGGCGATCGCCCTCCAACTGTCCGAGATTCTGCATGATCTGGGTCAGTATCGGGTAGTGCATAAAGACATCAAACCCGCCAATATTCTGATTCAACCAGAGTCGAAACAGGTCAAGCTGATCGACTTTAGTATCGCCTCTTTGTTGCCTAAGGAAACTCAGGAAATCCAAAGTGCCAATCAGCTAGAAGGAACTCTCGCTTATCTGGCTCCTGAGCAAACGGGGCGGATGAATCGGGGAATCGACTATCGCACGGATTTTTATGCTCTAGGAGTCACACTCTATCAACTGTTGAGTGGCAAACTCCCGTTTGAGTCGGAAGACCCATTGGAGTTAATGCATTGCCATATTGCCAAAATGCCTTTACCCGTGAATCAGGTGAATCCTGCGGTGCCGGGGATGGTGGCAGCGATCGTCAGTAAACTGATGGCGAAAAATGCCGAAGACCGTTACCAAAGTGCATCGGGGTTGAAACACGATTTAGAAGAGTGTTTGAACCAATGGAAAACCAGCGGTGGGATTGCTGAATTTGAATTGGGACAGCGTGATATCAGCGATCGCTTCTTGATTCCCGAAAAACTCTACGGTCGAGAATCGGAAGTGCAAACCTTGCTAGAGTCCTTCGATCGCGTCGCCGCAGGTCGTTCCGAACTGATGCTGGTGGCAGGTTTTTCGGGGATTGGTAAAACGTCTGTCGTCAATGAAGTCCATAAACCGATTGTGCGGCAGCGGGGCTACTTCATTAAAGGCAAATTTGACCAGTTTAACCGCAACATTCCACTCTCTGCCTTTGCCCAAGCCCTCCGTGATTTGATGCGGCAATTGCTCTCAGAGTCCGATGCGGAATTGGCAGCTTGGAAGGCAAAGATTCTGGCCGTGGTGGGCGAGAATGGACAAGTGCTGATTGATGTGATGCCGGAACTGGAGCAGATTATTGGTCAACAGCCTGCGGCACCAGCATTGACGGGGAGTGCGGCACAAAATCGCTTTAATCTGCTGTTTCAGAAGTTTATTGAAGTCTTCACAACGGTAGATCATCCGTTGGTGATGTTCTTGGATGACTTGCAATGGGCGGATGTGGCTTCGCTGCAATTGCTCAAGCTGCTGATGAAGGATAATGGCTATTTGCTGATGCTTGGGGCTTATCGGGATAACGAAGTGTCGCCGACTCACCCCTTAATGCTGATGGTCGAGGAAATTCAAAAATCAACCGAGATCATCCAAACGATTACCTTAAAGCCCTTAGATTTCGGTACCACAAATCGCTTGATTGCGGATACGTTGAATTGCTCGATCGAACTAGCAACACCCTTGGCAGAACTTGTCGATCGCAAAACCAAGGGGAATCCTTTCTTCACAGCACAATTTCTTAAAGCGTTATATGAAGAAGGCTACATTCGCTTTAATCGAGAGGTTCGTTATTGGGAATGTGATATTGCACAAGTTACAGCATTGTCGTTAACTGATGATGTTGTAGAATTCATGGCGACCCAATTGCGTAAGTTGTCGAATGAGACTCAACAAGTTTTGAAGCTGGCTGCTTGCATTGGTAATCAGTTTGATTTGACAACCCTAGCAATGGTTTTGCAGCAGCCAGTGGCAGAAGCCGCCACTGTGCTGTGGAAAGCTTTACAAGAGGGCTTAATTCTGCCTACTAGCCAGGTTTATAAGTTCTTCCAATCTGGCGAACAAATTGCTACCCAAAGTTCGATTAATCCGACCTATCGCTTCTTGCACGATCGCGTTCAGCAAGCTGCTTATTCTTTAATTCCAGCCGAGCAACGAGAAACCTATCATCTGCAAATTGGGCGGAGTCTTTTGCAGAATATCGCGATCGAACAACAGGCTGATCACTTGTTTAATATTGTCAGTCAGTTGAATGCAGGTAAAGCCTTAATCACGGATGAGGCTGAGCGAGAAGAACTGGCTCAACTCAATCTCAAAGCCGCTCAAAAAGCGATCGCTGCAACCGCTTATGATGCGGCGAAGCAATACCTGCACCATTTACAAGAACTCCTGAAGCCAGATAGCTGGCAAACGCAATATGAATTGACGTTAAGCGGTTATATCACGATGGCTGAAGTTGCCTATCTATTAGGTGATTTATCTCAAATGGAATCCCTTGCAGATCTGATTTGCCAGCAGGCTCAAACTTTTCTGGATACAACCGAAGTCTGCGAAATCAAAATTGAGGCTTATAGTAATCAGGGCGATTTTGCTAAGGCAATCAATATCGGGCTAGAGTTTCTGAAATATTTTGGGATTGAATTTCCCAGCCAACCCACTGAACAAGATTTTGCTGCCTACTTAGGAGAAACACAGCAGGTATTAGCTGGTCGTAGTGCTGACGAAATTGTGCAGTTGCCAGCTATGACTTGTCCAGATTCCAATATAATCCTGCGGATCTTGATGCATTTGAGCAACCCAATTTATGTTGCTCAACCCGCCCTCTATCCTTTAGTTGTCTTTAAACAAGTTCAATTATCAGCGACTAAAGGAAATGCAGCTGCTTCGACGTTTGGTTATTCGGTTTATGGTTTGCTCCTCTGTGGTGTGTTAGGAGATATTGAGCTAGGATACCAATTTGGTCAAGTGGTTCAACAGCTATCAGAACGCTTTAATAGCCAAGAACATTTACCAAAAACCCAAGTCATCATCAATCACTTTGTTAATCACTGGAAACGATCGCTCAGCAGTACCCTAGAAGGTTTGAAGACTGCCCATACCATCGGCATCGAAACGGGTGATTTGACCTATGCGGGCTATGGCGGATTTATGTATTGTTTCCATGCCTTTCTAGCGGGTCGAGAACTAACCGACTTGCATTCTGAGTCGGCGACCTATGATGCAGTTCTAGAAGGCATTGAACAGAAAACAGCGCTACGGTATCTGCGAATCATTCGCCAAACGATCGCGAATCTCCTCGGTGAGACAACAGATCCGATCGAACTCACAGGCATTCAAGACGAGCAAGCTGTTGCTCAAGCCTTAGAAGCTGAACAGGATCAAACAGGCTTATGGCATTTGAGAAACTGTCAAACGATCGTGAGCTATTTATTCGGTGACTTTGAACAAGCAAAATTACGAGTAGGACAGGCTTATTCCCATGCTGCTGGGGGAGTTGGGATGCCCACAGTGCCCATTCTTTGTTGGTATGAGGCACTGACGAACTTAGCGATCCTGGCGACACCGGGTGCCAATTTATCCCAGACAGAATATGCAGAGTATTGGCAAGCGATCGAAACGGCTCAAGCCAAACTCCAGGGTTGGGCGAGTCATGCGCCGATGAATTGTCAGCATCGCTATGACTTAATCTGTGCCGAAACGTATAAGTTGCGAGAAGATTGGCCCGCTGCAATTCTCGCCTATGAATCAGCAATTGCCGGAGCGAAAGCCAATGGTTATGTTCAAGAAGAAGCCTTAGCGAATGAGCTAGCAGCAAAGTTCTATCTGACTTGGGATAAAGAAAAAATTGCGGCTGGATACCTGCAAGAAGCCTACTATTGCTATGCCCGATGGGGAGCCAAAGCCAAAGCTGCTGATTTAGAACAATGCTATCCCCAACTGCTACAACCCATCTTGCAAGCCACCAACCAACCCCTCACAATATTAGAAACGCTAGCCACGATCTCGGCACCAACCTATTCGCTCCATTCCACCTCAAGTAAGAGTTCCTCTAGCAGTAGCATTAACCAAACGCTCGATTTTTCGACCCTGCTGCAAATGTCTCAGACTTTCGCTAGCACGATCGCTCTGGATGAACTGCTGCAAACCCTGGCTCTCACCCTGCTGCAAAACTCTGGGGCAGATCAATGTGCCTTGCTGCTCTGTGAAAACAACCAATGGCAGGTGCGGGTGATGGCGAACCTAGAGCAGGTCATGCTGCAATCTGTGCCTCTGGAGGATAATCCCACCGTTCCCGTCCAGTTGATTCACTATGTGAAACACAGCCTAACGACGGTTGTGATCGACGACCTCAAGACCGACTTGCCCGTGATTAGCGATTACCTGCATCACCATCAACCTAAGAGTGTCCTGTGTTTACCGATTCTCAACCAGGGCAACTTGCGAGCGATTTTGTATCTAGAAAATCGCTCCACCAGTGGCGTATTTACGAGCGATCGCGTCTTCATCCTCAACTTCCTCTGTACTCAAGCTTCCATCTCCCTCGAAAATGCTCGCCTCTATGCTGCGGAGCGAGAGAAAGCCGAACAATTGGCTCAACTCAACCACAAGTTATCTCTGACGCAATTCTCAGTAGACTGTGCTGCGAACGGCATTTTTTGGATGCATCCCGATTCCCGTTTCTTTTATGTTAATCAGACTGCTTGTGAGACATTGGAGTATTCTCCCGAAGAACTGATGGCACTTTCCGTGACTGACATTGACCCTAATGTTTCCGCTGAATTTTGGGCAGCCCATCGGCAAGAGGTTAGGGAAAAAACGAGCCTGACGTTTGAGTCTAGTCATCAATCCAAAAGTGGACGGATCTATCCCGTAGAGATTTCGGTCAATTATTTGGAATTTGCTGGACAGGAGTACTATGTTGCGATCGTTCGAGATATTTCTGAGAGAAAGCAGGCAGAGAAGTCGATCCTGGAAAAAACTCAAGCGCTAGAACAGGCAGTGCTTGACCTGCAAGGGGCGCAATTGCAAGTGGTGCAAAGTGAAAAAATGGCATCCCTCGGAAACTTAGTCGCTGGGGTTGCCCACGAAATTAATAACCCGATCGGCTTCCTCAATGGCAGTATCAACAATGGAAAAGACTATGTGGAAGATCTGCTGGGACATCTTGCACTCTATCAGCAACATTATCCGAATCCAGTCTCACCCATTCAAGATCATGCCGAAGACATTGACCTCGAATTCCTCAGCGAAGACCTGCCTAAATTGCTTGATTCCATGCAAGGCGCAACTGAGCGTATCAGAGGTATCAGCACCAGCCTGCGAACTTTCTCTCGTGCTGATACGGAACACAAGGTCAGTGCTAACCTACATGATGGACTGGACAGTACTATCTTAATTTTGAAATATCGCCTCAAAGCGAACGAGCATCGTCCTGCGATTGAAGTCATTCAAGATTATGGCAATCTGCCTTTACTAGACTGCTTTCCTGGACAACTCAACCAAGTGTTTATGAATATCTTGGCGAATGCGATCGATATGTTTGACGAAATGGCTCAAACTCGGTCTTTTGCTGAACTCGCAGCCCATCCTCAAAAAATTACGATTCGTACAAGCGTCGATGCCGATCAGGTTCAGATTCAAATTTGTGACAATGGGAAAGGGATGCCAGAAGAGGTGAAGGCGAAAATTTTTGACCATTTATTTACCACCAAAGGGGTGGGCAAAGGGACGGGGTTGGGATTAGCGATCGCCCGTCAAATTGTGGTCGATAAACACAGCGGCAGTTTAACCGTTCAGTCAGAGCCAGGGAAAGGTACTGAGTTTTGTATTCGGTTGCCGATCGTGGGCTGAATAGCCAATTCTGCATGAAAGGTTGCATCGATGTGTTTGTAAATAGTTTTGTGTTAAATCTTGAGATCTCAAGATTTAAATGATCTTGTACTGCCTTCAATGCTTGCGATCATTAAACAGACCGATATTCTAGGCACAGGTTTTATTGCTGCTCAAAATATTCCTCAACCTCGGATTTCTTTAATATCCCTGACGACTCTTTTCCCCAAATTTCAAAATACTGACATCGTATCGCTCATTTGCTAGTAAAACCTGTATGCCTTTTGCTTGGCAGTGTTGAGAAAAGAGCTTGAGTAGATATCGGCGATCTCCTTGATTGGGATCGATCGTGGCGAGAAATTTCTCAAATCCAAGACTGCTCAACCCATAGATAATTTGACGACAAAAATGCGCATCAGAATTGTACAAAAAGCCACCATGTCCATCAATTCCTGAGAAAATGAGAGTCACATAATCCCAAAAGCTTAAAAACGATTTTCCTAACGCCTTGCTCACGATTCCTTTGCCATTTTCTTTGTAGTCGGTGCAATCAAAGTATGTGAAAAGCTCAGCAATAAACCGCTCGTTTTCTACTCCAACTTCTTTTTGACGGGCTGAAAGTGGAACACCTTCGTGCAAATAAAGACAATTGAGAAACTCTTCACTCTTGAACGGAATCAGAATTCCTTGATCATCTAAATTGACAATTCCCATTTTTTCGACGGTGGCATTTGGAGATTTGACTAAAACATTGCCCAATCGATAGCCACCATCGCGCGTATTTGCCGGAAAGCTAAAATAATTGGCTGCGGTTGAAGCAATCTTCAGAACCATATCGCCTTCATTGCTAAAGAGATAGGCTTCATCAAAGCGGCGCAGCGACGATCGTAAAGGATTGCCTCGTCCTGAGATAATCGATTCTGATGAGATGTCAGGCGCGACCAAGACTAATCGTCCTAAGCGAAAAACATTGCCAATATTAGAAGAAGGGCACTTCTCTTTGTCTGTGACTTCTAAATTTCCGATCGATCTACGATCGAAAACATCTGACAATACTTTCACCGTATTCGTCACAACATACGCGCCCATGCTGTGACCGATAAAATGCAACCGAATTCGGCGATCGTTATTTTCTTCCTGTTCCCAAAACTCATAGTTTTGCCTCAGATTGTCCGTCGGAGATTGAGAAACAATCTGCTTATCTAACTGACGAATAAATTCAACTAAATCAGCAACTCCATAATTTGCTGCGCGATACGTGTCTCGAAAATAACCAGAGACGCGCAGTACAAAAACAGTCAGAATAACGACAAGGATCAACAGTGAAATTGTGAGGACAACGGAGGAAGCAATCAGAATGGTTAAATCGTTGATGACTTTAAAAATTGCGATCGCCGTGTTCAAAACTGCGCCAATTGCCCAGATCGACATCCCAAAAATTCCAGCCAACGCTAAAGGTTTCGGCAGCGCCCTAAAAGCGATACGAAGAAATTTCGTCAATTTTTGAACATTCTTAATCCAACTGCCTGTATTTGGCAAAACCTGCTCAGAAGGCCAGCGATATCCAATCACAACAAACCCCGGAGAAACTTGCGCGTCAAAATTTCTGCCAATGTATTTTCGCGTTTCTTCGTACCACCATCTTGAACCAGATGGGCTAGAGTTATAACCGTGAATGGCGATTAAAATCTCAGCATTGCCTTCATGCTGTTTGAGATAATCTGCAATTTCTTTTAAGACTTCGTTGGGATCTCTTGCAACTGTAATTTCTTCTTTGTCTTCGACATTAATCGGTGCAGTACTACTCACGATATATCCTGGAAACCGAATTCCTTCGTCTGCAAATTGCTCGATCGTGAGTAGGTGATGACCCATGAGAATGTCCTTGTGCCTGTATCAATTCGTCGAATATGATACCGTCAGATCGCGGTTCTACTGGGAAAATTTGATTTCTCTTAAGCGAATCGGATATTGGCTTGTTTTAATCGGTTCAGGGCTTCTCCTAAGCGATCGCATTCTGCAATCAAACTCACCCGCACATAGCCTTCTCCGCCTGCGCCAAATGCATTCCCCGGAGTAACAACGACTCCAGTTTTTTGCAGCACGGACAGCGCAAAATCGGTTGATCCCATACCGGGTGGGCAAGGAATCCAGAGATACATCGTTGCACTCGGTTTCGGAACAGACCAGCCTAATTCAGCTAAGCCTGCAATCAGAAAATCTCGGCGGGTGCGATAGCGTTCTTGAACTTCGACCAAATAGCGATCGGGCAAATTCAACGCGGTTTCTGCCGCAGTCTGAATCGCTGAGAAAATTCCATAGTCCAGATTCGTCTTCAAAGTCCGCAAGCCTTGAATCACCTGACGATTCCCGACGACAAACCCAACTCGCCAACCTGCCATATTGTAGGTTTTAGACAGCGTGTGGAACTCGACTCCAATCTCTTTCGCGCCTGGAATTTCGAGCAAGCTCGTGGGCTGATACCCATCAAACGCTAACTCTGCATACGCTTGATCGTGAACGAGCAAAATCTCATGCTTCTTGGCAAAGGCGACAATTTCTTCAAAAAATTCGCGCGGAGCTGTTGCCGTGGTTGGATTACTTGGATAGTTAAAATACAGAATTTTCGCTTTCTGAGCGACTTCATCCGGAATCGCGCCCAGATCAATCAACCAATCCTGCTCTGCTTTTAGCATCAACGGATAGAGTGTCGCACCCGCAATCAAGGGCCCGCGAAAATGGGGCGGATAAGAAGGACTAGGAACGAGGACAACATCTCCCGGATCAAGATAGGCGAGTGCTAAATGAGTCAAGCCTTCTTTTGAGCCTAACAAGGGCAACGCTTCTCCCTCTGAATCAAGCATGACTCCATATCGGCGTTGATACCAATTGGTAATCGCTTTACGAAAATTTGCAGTGCCTTCAAAGGGAGGATAACCGTGATGTTTGCGGTCTTGAATGGCTGCGATCGCAGATTCGACGATCGGGGCTGGAGTCGCCCCGTCTGGATTTCCCATCCCTAAATCGATTAAATCAACGCCTTGCGCTCTGGCATTGGCTTTTAGCTCATCGAGACGTGCAAACACATACTGAGGAAGCTTGGTTAAGCGATCGGCAGGAGAAATCCAGGGCAAATTCATGGGATTGAAACGGAGTCAGGACGACATTTTGTATGGCTGAGTTGGCTATTCTACCGCAGATTCAACCCCTCCAACATATGCGGATTTACGAGGCTTACTTAGATTTGATCTGGATCAACTCCTAGCGATCGCAATTTTTCTGCGAGTCGTTCTGCTCGCTGCCGTTCCGTCTCTGCGCGTAATCGTTCTGTCTCCGCTCGTTCCGCTCCTGTGGGAATGACTTGCCCGGTGCGATCGCACCAGCGCAACCAAACTCGCGTAATATCTTCTTCAAATTGTCCTGACCAGAGCGTCAGTCCTAATCCCACTTCTTCGAGCCATACTACCTGCCCGACATCGTTGATTCCCTGGGTAGGAGTTAACTCTATATAACGCCCTGCCGAATTTGACCATACCCGCAAAAGGGCTTGATTCATATCCGGTTTGGTCTGAATCTGGCGCAAGGGATCAAACACGACATAGTAAGGAATGCGAATTTGGGCATACAAGTCTTTTTTGGCAGTCGTTTTTCCCTTCTGCTTCGACTTAGAACTCAACGTCAGTTCGTCGCCCTCTTTATTCGAGACAATTTCAATACAAACTTCTGGGAGTTTGCCGAATTCCCAAACAAAATAAGCGCGATTTTCCCTTTGCGAAAAATCGTCCGCGCATTGCACTCCGAGACTCAGCATCATGTCTGGCACGATCGGATCGCCTTTGAGAATGTAGAACAGTCCGACATTTGCTGCGGCGAGAAACGGTGCCGGAATTGGTCTGGAACTGTAAAGCGGTTCCACCAATAACCGTTGTTGTTTCTCAGATTGCAGGTTGTCCACGGGCGTATCATCCTCGGACACGTACTCGTGTGCCGAAGGCAACGTCAAATGGCTAATGTCTAGCTCGGTGACGATTTCATCCGTATTGATCAATTGCTGAGTCATGGGCAGCGACCAAACTCGATACTCTATTTATTATCGTCATTATCGTCGAATCTTTGCTCTAGTGCGAATGAAGCTATTCGAGGAGCGATCGCAAAGAGTGTACTCGATCGCTCCTTACACCACATACAAAAATCCTACAAAATCTGGACTTCCCATATCTTTGGGATGGGTCTTGTTGTGGAACAGGATACAGCGCCGAATCCATTGAATATAAGTTTGTTCAGTGCGATAGGAATAATGCTTCACCCGCAACAGGTCAGAGACTTGTTCGAGCAGTTTTCTGGGGCGTGGCTCCATCAGGGCAAATCCTAACTCCATAATTCTGTTACTCAGGATCTTAGGCAGACAGCCACAGGTTCTCTTTTGGAAGAAATACGGAAAGTTTCCGCCTAAGATCTCTGTCGAGGGGTATTATGCGGAAATCGTGTCGGGCTAAGTGGCTCAATCCGGACTTAGGCAGAAGAATTCAGGCTAAGTGCCTCAAATTGGGATCTTAGGCGGAAACTTTCAGTCCAAATAATAGTTATGCCTCTTAGATCCCGGTGAGGACGCACCTAAAAATCTCCTAAAAATCTATTGGCTAGAAGTTGCATTACAATTAATGTAAGCCTTAAATAGTGGGTAACGGTTTCGCGGGCGAATCTAAATTATGGTTATGAGACCTGATTCACATTGGGACTTGTCAGTTGATAATCGTAGCGGTCAACTGACCCTTGTCGTTGAGGTCAAGCGCAAAACCAATGTATCGCCGGAGTGGGCAGCAAAGCTACGTCGAAATATCCTTGCACACGGAACTTTTCCAAAAGCTCCGTATTTTTTGATGGTTTTCCCAGATAAATTTTACCTATGGTCTAATAGTCAAGCTTATCAGGATCAGAGCGAACCTACCTACACTATTGATGCATTCCCAATTCTTCAACCCTACTTTGAGAGGGCAGGAGTAGTTGCAGATCAAATCAGTGGAGCTAGTCTAGAACTCATAGTTGCCTCTTGGCTTGGAGAAATAATTCATTCAAATCAATTGCCTGAGAACATTGATGCTTCTCAACAGTGGTTAATTGAGTCAGGGCTTTATGCTGCCTTAGTGGGAGGAAAGCTTGAGCATGAGGCGGCTGCGTGAATATTTATGTTGAGACAAACTTTGTTTTAGAACTAACCTTTGAGCAAGAGCAGTGTTCAAGTTGTGAGCAGATTTTGCAACTGTGTGAAGCAGGAAAAGCAAAGCTCATCGTTCCAGCTTATAGTCTTGCTGAACCTCATGAAAAACTGAGCCGCCAAGCACGAAGTCGTCGAGAACTGCAACACTCGTTAGATGCTGAGTTGCGGCAGCTTTTACGTACAGCCCCTTATGCAAGTCGTATCAAGAGCATTCAGGATATTGCTAGCTTGATGATTCAGAGTAACGAGGAAGAAAGGCATCGTTTTGTTCAATGTCGAGATCGACTCCTTAAAGTTGGAGAAATTGTTGCGCTCAATGCCAATATATTGAGCGAAGCAGCCTCTTATGAAACTGCTTACGACTTAACACCGCAAGATGCTCTTGTATACGCATCAGTTATTACTCATTTACGACAAGATTTACCAGAACAGGCTTGCTTCTTAAATCGAAACTCCAAAGACTTTGATAGTCCTGACATCATTGATGAACTTAGACAGCTCAACTGTAGAATGATTCCACGGTTTGATCGTGGACACAGCTTTATTCAGTCGCAGGTACCATCTGAGCAGCCAGAGGCATAACCAGTCGCTGCACCGGAACACCACAAGCTGGTCGGCTGAGTTACAAAGATTTCTTGCGTCCGGTGAGCTTGGTCGTTAGTTACTCTCAATATGCTCTACATTGAACTTATGCGGGGTGCGGCAGAAGTTTTCTTTTCCATACAGAGGTTGATTCGACTGTACTTGATAGCAACTTAATCAACCTCATTTCAACGTGAGATCGTTCTTACTGCACAATCTCGCCTCTGTCGCACGATCGCTGAATCTCTTCAATCTCAGTTCGCATCGTCGAATCAGGAGCCGTGGTCGAAACCATTGCCGCCATCAATTGACTCGGAGCGACACTAAACGGTAATCGATGAATGTCAGAGTTCTCTGAACAAGCTACTTCCGCTGCTTGGTGAAGTTGAGCGATCGTTACTTCAGCTAATCCTAAATCTGCCAAAGTCTTCGGCAAACCAATCTCATCGTAAAACTTCAACAATTGCTGTCGAGAAGTTGCTGCTAGTACATTCCCTTGCAGCATCTCTTCGAGTCGAAGCTGTACCAAAATGCCAAAAGCAACTTTCTCGCCATGCAGTGCATGATGGCTTTCTAGTAAATGAGTCAGTCCGTTATGAACCGCATGAGCCGCAACGGTTCGGCATTGTGCCCCACCGATTCCGCCAATCACACCTGCCATTAATACCGACGCATCTACTACTTCCTGCCAATCTGATCCCAAAGGATTCAGCAATGCAGCTTGAGACTTCTGGAACAAGATGTCTCTCAACACTCGCGCTTGTTGAACTGCGGCAATCAGCAACGTCTTGTCAGAATGACCGCTACTAACCGAAGCTTCATACCATTTCGCGATCGCATCTCCAATACCTGCAACCAACGTTCTCTGCGGTGCAGTCGCGACCAAATCGTAATCGAGCACCAGCAGATCCGGACAACGCGCTAGCGCAACATCATAGAGAAACGCATGTTGGTCGGAATAAACATTGGAGAGAGCAGTCCAAGCCGCACAAGTTGCAGCAGACGTGGGAATCGTCACGATCGGTAAATTGCACTGATACGCGACTAATTTCGCAGTATCCAGTGCTTTTCCACCGCCCACTCCAATAATCAAATCAGCCTGATGACCCGCAACGGCTGCCTTCAAATTCGCCAAAGTCTTCTCACTACAATCCTTGCCATAAGAAGCTTTCTCAGCACTGAGCGAGTGAGATTTGAAAACAGACTTGAACCGAGATTTGACGACATCCAGCGATCGATCTCCTCCAATCAGCAAAGGACGAGAACCGAGGCGCGCAATCAGATCCCCAACTTGTTCGATCGCATTAAACCCGCGAACAACTTGAGCAGGTGCGATCGACAACGAAACAATCGGATTCAATTTAGGCATGTTCAGAGATGAGAAACAAACGTTAAGCGGCTGGCTTGGGCAGTTGTGCCAAGCTTTCACGATACAACTTGATCGTAGCGTTTTCATCTTCGCGGATGGCAAGGGATCGCCGAACTTCACCTAAATATAAAGGTTGCGAAACTCCCGGTTCTGGATGCAAAACGGTCCGCAAGCGAATCGTCATTTGATCAGAACCTTGAGATAAGCGACCCGGAGAGAAAATGTCGATCGCAGCTTGTTTCAACGTCGCTTCAATTTGAGATTCGGTCACGGTTGGCGGTACAGTGATCACGACTTGCGCCGCTCCTGCATCAAATACGCGTGAATAATGGATCGAGTCTGGAATTTGCGGACGAGTATACAATCCCAAGCTGAGTGCAAAGATGCCTCCGGTGAGCACTGCCATAAATCCGGTGACTCCGACTAAGCGGAATCGAATTCCCCATTTGAAGAGAAAAGCGACGATCGCTAAAACGCCGAACGCGATCGTGGCAATTCCGAGGTACTGAGCATTTTGAATTAACTGAGCAGTGTCAAACATGGATCAAAAAGGCAAAAGGATATGCGGGAAGTACTAGAGCCAATCTTACCGTCTCTCACCTCAAATACGAGCGTTTCCAACCGTGTCGCTTCAGAGACTTGGAACGAGAAAATCGAATTGATCAAGAAAGCGCCACAACATTAATGGAAAGAAGAAACAGTATTGTCAGCTACCTGATCATTTTTCCGTTGGCTTTTCTCACACAATTCGGATTGAAATTTGATACTCTTATCCAATTAGTTCTTGGGGAACATTGGCGTGGATATTCAAATCGGTAGAGGTAAAACGGCTCGCAGAGCTTACGGGTTCGATGAAAT
This sequence comes from Leptolyngbya sp. UWPOB_LEPTO1, assembly GCF_017302695.1. NCBI lineage: Bacteria > Bacillati > Cyanobacteriota > Cyanophyceae > Leptolyngbyales > Leptolyngbyaceae > Leptolyngbya > Leptolyngbya sp. UWPOB_LEPTO1. The sequence goes on from NZ_JAFLCJ010000015.1 coordinate 140,791, forward strand.
TGCCCTTTCTCCGGGGAACCGGACACTAGATCCGAAACTAGCCGATACGCGTTGGACGATCGGCGGCATTGAGCGCGAGATTCCCATCATCGCCTCTGCAATGGATGGCGTTGTCGATGTGGGCATGGCAGTCAAACTCTCTCAGCTTGGAGCGTTAGGTGTCATCAATTTAGAAGGGGTTCAAACGCGTTACGAAGACCCGAACCCAATTCTCGATCGCATTGCATCAGTAGGACCGACTGAGTTTGTGCCTTTAATGCAAGAACTCTACTCTCAACCGATCAAGCCCGAACTGATCGAAAAGCGCATTCAAGAAATTAAGTCGCAAGGTGGCATTGCAGCAGTCAGCGCGACTCCAGCAGGCGCAAGTCAATTTGGCATGATCGCAGCGAAAGCAGGTGCAGATTTGTTCTTCATTCAGGCAACGGTGGTTTCGACTGCGCATTTGTCTCCTGAATCGATCGCACCTTTAGATCTGGCGAAATTCTGTGAAGAAATGCCGATCCCGGTCATTCTCGGAAACTGTGTGACCTATGAAGTGACCCTGAATTTGATGAAAGCTGGAGCCGCAGCCGTTCTGGTTGGCATTGGACCGGGTGCAGCCTGTACGTCGAGAGGCGTGTTGGGAGTCGGTGTGCCGCAAGCAACTGCGGTTGCAGACTGTGCGGCTGCCCGCGATGATTTCCAGCGTGAAACGGGTAAGTATGTGCCTGTGATTGCGGACGGAGGTTTAATTACTGGCGGTGATATCTGTAAATGTATTGCGTGCGGTGCGGATGCAGTGATGATTGGCTCGCCGTTTGCGCGTGCTCAAGAAGCGCCAGGTCGAGGATTCCACTGGGGTATGGCAACACCGAGTCCAGTCTTGCCGAGAGGAACTCGGATTCGAGTCGGAACGACGGGAACCTTGGAACAAATTCTGCGTGGACCTGCTCAATTAGATGATGGGACGCACAATTTACTGGGCGCACTGCAAACCAGTATGGGTACGTTAGGCGCGAAAGATATCAAGGAAATGCAGCAAGTTGAGGTGGTGATTGCGCCTTCGTTGTTAACTGAAGGCAAGGTCTATCAGAAAGCTCAACAGTTAGGCATGGGCAAATAAAAGCAGTCGAAAAGCAGCATGATTCCTGAGTTTTATTTAAGGATTGCGAACGCTTCGATAATCTTTTGATCAATTCTTTAAGAGTTTTACCAGGAGTTGCAAGATTGCCTGGTAAAACAGATTCTGTCGTCTACAATGAGGGTAGCGGAGACGCATGTTTCCGTTCACTCCTCACACCACACTCCGCCTGAACTTCGGTTTAGGCGGTTCCTTATTTTTAAACCCATTCCTGACGCTGAGACAGACGGGAGATCGTCGATCGCTGAGCTTGTCTGATCCGAATAGCGAGATGGTGATCCGCAGGGCGTACCGAACATATTAGATATTCGCGAGAGAAATGAAGGCGAGTTGTGAATATCACAGTTTGGTGGCTTCAATTTTCAATGCCTAATTATGAACACTATCTCTGATCCCAGGGGTAATTCTCACTACCTTTTACAACTCTTTAGTCTATGTAAATGTCCGAAATTGAGAAAAACGATCGTCATCCGTAGCGTACAATACAGCGGTATATCATCTTCAAATCTATTGAACCTCTTGACAATTTCGCCGGAACTGGAAAAATCTGATATCGTCATAGAAATGAATACCAGAATACAAACTTCTGTAAAGTTCAGGTTAAGATATTCTGGTGGTGTGAGTAAGTACAAATCACTAACGATATGAAATCTAACGCTTCAAACGGACAGTTTAGTAACACAGCAGTCTGTGAACCTCAGACAGGTGCATCGAATCCTTCCCTAGAGAAACTAAAACTTCTCTATGGAGCCGACCAACAAGAAAAGCTGCAAGATTTGCAAGCTGAGGCTGATTCCCTCCTCAAACAGCTTCAAGCACTCAAGCAACAACGTACCGATCAGGCTGTCGTGACCATTTCATAAGCTCGTAGTTCAGTCGAAAAATAAAGGATAGGAAACAAAAGCGAAGTCTAGCTTTTCGATTTCTATCCTTTGTTTTTTGCAGTTTCCTCGGAACGATATACTAATTCAGTTATTGCCTCCGACATTGGCTTATGCAATCGTTCTGGTCTGATCCGTATTTGTGGATTCATCTTGCAGGAATTGCGGCACTGCCGCTATCGTTGCTGATTTGCCTCTTGGGATTTGCCGCCGGTGATCCGATTTTGCCGCCTTGGTTAGAAATTGGACTCGTTGCGATCGCGGGAATTGCGCCGATCGCATGGATGCAGTCTCAAAAACCCTTCTGTATTTTTAGTCTGCTCTTCGTGGCATTGCGGCCGGAGCGGTTGAGTGAATTGCAACGAAAACTATTAGCGCTGTTTCTGGTGCGGCGAAGTCCGATCGGGATTGGCTTAGTCGCTTTAGTGTTGGTGCTGATTCTGAGATGGATTTATGCGATCGCGCCCATTGCAGAAGCGATCACCCCGATTTCGTCTCATGGATTGGGCTTAATTGTTGCCGCGATCGGCTTTCTTGCCAGCAATTTGTTTGTGCAGGTTCCCTTCAGTGTTTTTCTCGTCATGGCATCGAGTGATGCAGATGTCATGCAGCTTGAACCGATTCCAGTCGATCAAGTTGCCAAACGATTTCTCGTATTTGGAATTCCGGTGAATCAAATCGTGCCGCCGCTGGACGTTCCGAAATCGACTTGATCCCGAAAATGTCTTCAACAGCACAGACGTTTTTGGTGAGTACGTTATTCTGGAATAGTTATGCTAATCAGTCTTGCTCTCTCACACAAAGGTATTTTATGGCTAACTCCTCCTATCCCGCTGATGCAGCCGAATTGAGCGATTCCCAAATGTGGGAAAGCTTGAAGCTTGCGATCTCTGAAAGTTCAGGGTTTCAAAGCTGGCAACTGGATCGGACGTCCCAAAGTCAAGATCTAGATGCGCTAGTTCATCAGTATTTGCGTGAAACGCTTGAAACGTTAGCTTATTAATTTTCAATGGTGTTCATTGAAAGCCGAGCTAAGGTTAGTTCGGCTATTTTATTTAGCGCAGCAATCGATCGAGCGGATTGCGTACACGATCGACAAATTGATTCAATTGACGATACGCCTCTTCAATGCGATCGCCATCGACAACGACTTCCTGCGTCGGATAATTCTGCAAAATTTCCAAAACGGTTAATCTTCCATCACTGGCTGAAACTGCCAAAGCACCCCGAAGTGCTTGCCGTTCTGCTCCACCTTTTGGAGTTTGAATCGCTTTACCTAATTGGTCGAGTACCGTATTGCCAACTGGGCTATTCAGAACTCGATCGAGCACAATTGGATTCACCTTAATCGGGCGAGTGAGGGTCTGACGCACCGTTTCTGGCTTTTGACCCGAGAGACGGAAATAAGTTTGTAAATCGGGTGAAGCTTGTCCCGTCTCTGCGAAGGTGGCGAGTTCTGGCACAGAAACGGATTCTTGCAAAATTTTGTATCTGAAAATAACTCGCTCTGCTGCGATCGCAGATTTGCTCAGCAGCAGCACGGCTCCAAGGGTGAGACAGGATTGTAGGATTTTCGACATTGTGGAAATCATTATAGATAGCTCCAATTTTTAGAATCCCAAGGATTCTGAAGTGTTCCTTAGAGTACTTTTTTCCGCTACGATCGACATCCTACGCAATCAATAGAGATCACATGGGCAGCACGTTTGGGCATTTATTTCGGATTAGTACGTTTGGCGAATCGCATGGGGGTGGAGTCGGGGTTGTGATTGATGGCTGTCCGCCCCTGATTGAGATTTCTGCGGAGGAGATCCAAGTCGAGCTTGATCGCCGTCGTCCCGGTCAGAGCAAGATTACAACGCCTCGAAATGAAGCGGATCACTGTGAGATTCTATCCGGCATCGTCGATGGCAAAACGTTGGGAACGCCGATCGCGATTATGGTGCGGAATAAAGATCAGCGATCGCAAGACTATACCGAAATGGCAGTCAAGTATCGCCCGTCACATGCCGATGCAACCTACGATGCAAAATATGGGATTCGAGCCGTTGCAGGCGGGGGAAGATCTTCTGCAAGAGAAACGATCGGACGAGTTGCAGCAGGTGCGATCGCGAAAAAAATCTTGCAGCAATCCGGCGTTGAAATCGTAGCTTATGTCAAACAAATTAAAGACCTTGAAGCAGCTATTGATCCGAATACCGTCACCTTAGACCAAGTTGAAAGCAATATTGTTCGCTGTCCTGATCCCGATTGTGCAGAAGCAATGATCGATTTGATTCAGAAAACGGGCGGGCAAGGAGACTCGATCGGTGGAGTCGTCGAATGTGTGGCGCGGCAAGTTCCGATGGGATTAGGGGAGCCTGTGTTTGACAAGCTAGAGGCGGATTTGGCAAAAGCCGTGATGTCACTTCCAGCGACGAAAGGCTTTGAGATCGGTTCAGGCTTTGCGGGAACGAGAATGACCGGAAGCGAACATAATGACGAATTTTATACCGATGAGTCGGGACGACTGCGGACAGTGACCAATCGATCGGGCGGCGTGCAAGGTGGCATCTCCAATGGTGAAAATATCGTCATTCGAGTTGCATTTAAGCCGACGGCAACGATTCGCAAAGAACAGAAAACCGTGACGAATACGGGTGAAGCTGTGACGTTAGCAGCGAAGGGAAGACATGATCCTTGTGTGCTGCCGCGTGCGGTTCCGATGGTGGAGGCGATGGTTGCATTGGTGCTGTGTGATCACTTGCTGAGACAGCGCGGGCAATGTGGCTAGAGTGGTGAAGTCGTCAAACTGCATGAATTTTGCAGAGTGGGGAGTGGGGAGAACCTATGCTCAGATTGCTCCCTATCTCTCTATCAGCTTGGCTTGGGTGAACGATTAAGTAGATCAAAATCAGTTCAGCAAGTTCTCGCGCTTCGTTGCTCACTCGCCCCGGAATGAATTCGGGGCTAACTGTGCGAAGTCCGCTCTGGGACTAACAGCCGATGAAAACGGCTTCTTCAGTGGGTTTCAACCTACTTCGCACAGTTAGCCCGGACTTCCAGTTTAGGGCGGGACGCAAACAAGAGCGACTATCTTCCAATTCATTTCACCTTCCTACTCAGACTGATTGGGTGTTTCTCGTTAGCGCTTCAAGGGAAGCTTCAGTAAGCAAGTCGTTCCTTTTCCAGGTGTACTCGTAATCTGCATTGTTCCTTGATGTAAGTCCACGCATTTTTGAACAACAACTAAACCTAGACCAGTGCCCGGAATCGAGCCTACATTCTTACCGCGATAAAAGGGTTCAACGAGTCGCCGCTGATCTTCTGGAGCAATGCCAATGCCTTCATCTTCAACGCTGAGAAGTACTGCATCCGATTGAAATTCTAATGCTAGCTTGACAGTTCCGCCTTTTGGAGAGTACTTGATCGCATTCGATAACAGATTGGACAAGACAGAATGCATTAACTTCTCATCTAGCTCGATCGAACAAGGCTTTCCTTGACAAGTAAAAGTGAGATGATGCTGATTCCCTGCACTCAGTTGCATTTCCTCAACAAACTGATGACAATACTGGTCTAAGCACAGTGGTTTGGGATGAAAAACTAGGTTTCCAGCTTCAGCGCGGTTGATTGTCAGAATGTCATCTAGCAATTGCACCATATTTTTGACTGAATCTTGAATGCGGTGCAGATTGCGCAATCGTTTTTCAGTCTGGTTCCATTCAACCTGAGAAGTTTCTAACACTTGAGCAGCAGCTAAAGCAGTACTTAGTGGAGTGCGAAACTCGTGAGATGCCATTGAGAAAAAGCGAGTTTTTAAGAGATTCAGTTCTTTCTCGCGCTCTAGTGCTAATCGAATCTCATCTGCCCGTTTTCGAGCAGTGGTATCGCGTTGGACTGCAATCCAATGGGTATACCAACCCTGAGCATCGGCAACAGGGACTAAGCTAAATTCATTCCAAAATTCTGAGCCATCTTTCCGATAGTTAATCACTTCTACGGTGACAGATTCCCATCGATCGAGCGCATTGCGAATTTTTTGCAGTTCAGCACGATCGGTCTTTGCTCCTTGCAGAATTCGAGGCGTTTTTCCTAAAACTTCTGCTGCCTCGTAGCCTGTAATGCGCGTAAAAGCCTCGTTCACATAGAGAATGCGAGGACCAGGCTCATCGATCGGTTGAGCTTCAGTAATGATCACTGCATCGTTCGTATGCACAACGACTGATTGTAAGAGTCGTAATTGTTCTGCTCGTTGCTTTTGCTCAGTAATATCAGCAATCACAGCAACCATCCCGTTGATCTGGCCATGACTATCTTGCAGCGGTGCAGCCGAGAAAATAATGTCGATCGCGGTTCCATCTTTGCAATGCCGACAGAGTTCGACTCGCGGATGCGTTTTACCTGCTAGTACACTCTTTTGTAAGCTCGTCTCTCCTTCTAACGGATCATCGAGACGAATGGGACTCGGATGACCGAGTACTTCTGCTTCAGTCCAGCCAAACATCTGCTCGGCGGCTGGATTCCAAATCTGCACATGCCCGACTCGATCGAGCATCAAAATGGCACGGGGCGAAGCAGTAACTAAAGCTTGTAAGGTATCGTTCGTATGACGTAAAGCGAGTTCGGTGCGTTGTCGCTCGATGATTTCTGCTCTTAAAGAAACATTCGCTGCTGCTAGTTCTGCGGTGCGTTGTTGAACTCGCTGCTCTAAATCAGAATTTAGCTGCTGAAGTTGGTTATAGAGTTCGGATTGTTGAATCGCGATCGCAACTTGAGTCGCAAGTTGCTTCATCAATTCCACTTCCCAATTTTTCCATTGGCGAGGACTCCGACAGTGATGAGCAATCAACAGTCCCCAAAGATAGGGTTGTTCGAGAGGCTCACGATGCTTTTGCAGAATGGGGACAACTAACTTTGCCTGCACCCCAAACTGCCGCACAAATTCTGCTAAACAAGGTTCTACATCTGCTTGCTCAACATTCGTAATCGCCCGAATTTTCCCCCAAGAGTAAGCCTGATGGTACTCTTGGGGAAACACCTCTTCTGGAAACCCTTGTCCTAGAATCTTGGGATAAGGCGGTAAGACGGTTTCGTGAATCGTACAACCCGTTCCATCGTCCCAAAGCCGATAGATGAGGACTCGATCGACGTTCAAAAAGCGTTGAACTTCCTCAACTGTTCGACTTAGCACCTCATCGAGATTCAGAGATTCACGGATATGCTGAGCAATCTGATTGACTAATCGCTCTCGATCGGTCTGCTGCCGCAGGATTCTTGCCTGCGTAACATACCGAGAAAGAGCGATAAGAAAGAAGAGTGCTAAACTACCGAGGACAAAGTGATTCACCGTGTTTTAGAAACCAAACAACGTTACCAAAAACAGCAACACAATAAACGCCGCGCCTCCATAGAATAAACCGATCCAGGCTTTTTCTAAGCTTGCGGGTGGATTCTTTTGCCAAGCCCAACGCAGGTAATCCAAGCGAGCAGAATCTCTGCGGTTGCCTCTCAGGGTCGGTTGAGACAGTTTATCTCGGTAATCCTCGCCATAGCGTGCGGTGTGAGCAAACGTCACTTCGCCTTGCGATCGTTGAGGCAAAATGCGGCGACGTTGATACGGCACAGTATTTTCGCCAAAAGTGGTCAAGTATTCTTCACTGTTGAGCAACTGCTCGACAAATCCCTGCAATCCTTTGGTGGCAAGCACGATCGACCAAGCAATCTTTTCGCGATCGCCATACACATTTCGTCCCAAAACGCGCTGAATGCAAAGCTCAACAAATCGATAATTGTTATTGCTCTCATAGTTGAGTCGCCGGAAGGAATCCGACAGCAGCAAGCCCGCGATGAATCCTTTGACGGTAATTTGTCCCGATCGCAACTGTGATTCTAAAAACTGTTGGCGATAGTAAGTGAGCATTTGTTGCTCATTAAAAATCTGACGATAAGCTGCTGTGATCAATGTATCAAAGTCAGTTCTAGACAGGAGATTATCGGTTGTGTAGATCCGAGGCTGTTCATCACCTGGGATCTCAAATCCTTCGACTCGATGATTTTGAGAAACGGGGGGATAGGTTAAGAGAGACATGGACATAAGCGTTTTCCAAACGGGATTTTTCTAGCGATCGCACTCTAGCGCGACCCTTCAAGCTGAAGGATCTCATACGAGCCGTAAGGAAATGGGTGATGAAACGGTAAAGAAAACGGAAAGAATCAGCGTGGGTAACAAATCTTGAGATTTCCTGATCTTTTTTGAAGTTCACTTCTCGTAAAATTGGTATGAATGAGTATAAATCTCTATGAAGTCACCCTCACGGTATGAGGATTCTCCTGGTTGAAGATGATGTGCGGCTTGCAGAAACGTTGGCGGAAGCGCTCAGCGATCAGCTTTACGTGGTGGATATTGCAACTGATGGAGAGTCGGGTTGGCATCAAGCCAGAGTGGTCGAGTACGATTTGATCGTGCTAGATGTGATGCTGCCAGAGTTAGATGGATTTAGCCTTTGTCAAAGATTACGATCGCATCGCTATGATTTACCGATTCTCATGCTGACTGCCTGCGACACACTCAACGATGAGATCAATGGGCTGGATGTCGGCGCGGATGATTATTTAGTGAAGCCTGTTGATTTACAAAAACTCTTTGCGCGAATTCGGGCTTTGCTGCGTCGAGGTAGCGTGAGTACGACTCCGGTTCTGACTTGGGGTGATCTCAGTCTGAATCCGAGTACCTGTGAGGTCAGTTATCGAGATACTCCGATTCATTTGACTCCGAAAGAATATGCGATTTTAGAATTGCTGTTACGCAATGGTCGTCGAGTTTTAAGTCGCAGTGTGATGATTGACCATGCGTGGTCTTCTGAGTCGTCTCCCGAAGAACCGACGGTTAAGGTTCACATTCGCGGGCTGCGCCAAAAACTCAAAGCGGCGGGAGCATCCGAAGAATTGATCGAAACGGTTCACAGTAGAGGCTATCGTTTGAACCAACCAGAGCGCGAACCGAATCCGGCGGGTTGTTGATTATTGGTTCCAGCATTCATTGCGGCAAGCTGACTAGGTTGCTGTGGCTCCATCTAGTCTATTTTGGGTGGATGTTCTCCGAGTTTGATCCAGAGTCGTCTTGTGCGGACGAGTTGTGGACGATTCATCTGTAAGGCTGCGATCGTAGTTCGACCAACAGGAGTTAATCCGAGCAGTTCTACTCCTTCTTCCTGCCATGAAAAGTGTTCTACCCAAATTTGCTGATGGGGATGGAAGAGGGGCACAGTTTCATGAGTGACTGGGTCGATCGCGGTTTGGTGATTTGATTTATGACGGTTGCAAAATGGGCAGGCAAAGCAGAGATTTTCATATTTTGTTTCGCCGCCTGCTGCACGTGGCACAATGTGCTCGAATTCAAAGGTCATAGCGGTGAGTGCTTCTGCGGTGTGGCAGTAAGCACAGCAGTTAGCGAAGCGCTCTCGGACTCTTCTTTGTAGATCAACAGGAATGTAGCCGCTCATGATGCCTGTGCGAGGTCTTTGTTTTGCTGTAATGTATACCGCGCACGGGTTTTTAGGAGCGTGAGAGCGTCGGCTTCGGCTAAAAGTTGATCGAGTTGGGCGATTTCTGTCTCGGAGAGTTGATCGTTTGTTTGTTTTGCGAGTAAATCGTCGAGTCGAACTTGATCGGCTGGAGCGAGTTTGCAATTGGCAAGGGCGTGGAGTTCTGTGGGACTGATGCCAATCAGATAGTCTGGGTCGGCTGTGGGGGAATTGACCAAGCGTTGATAGTGGTCGAGGTCGAGGATGACACCAACGCGATCGCCTTGTTCATTGACGAGGTAGCGGGCTGAGTCAGACATAAAATGACTTAATTTTTTTTCTATTGCTATCGTATCGTCTGGGCAAAGGGTTGGCTCAGGCGTGATTGACTTCTTCTATGATTTCGATGAAGGGGAGATCGATAAAAAGCAGAGACGCTATTCTTCTAAAACTTCGACGAGTTCTTCGATCGAGACATCAAACACTCGTGCGATTTTCCGAACAGAAAGCAGATTCACCATGACCATGCCGGGAGAATTTGCATAGGTTGCAACTGTGCTATACGGAAGTTCCGAACGTTCTGCAACTTCTTTCAATGTCCATCCTCGCTCGGTAGCTAGCTCCTTAATTCGCAACCTAAACACGTTTTACCCTAGCTTGACAGTATCGAGATTTCGATTTTTAATGGTCATAACCCAGAATCGAAATCTCGATACACCTGGGAAACAACATAATTCAAAGCGATCGCTCTTAGCCTGGAAAACTTGAAGCGATCGCACCTACGAATGAGGTACAGACATGATACCAATAGTTTTGTCATGCGTTGACACTTCTGCATTTTGGCGTGGAGGTGGACGATGACGTATCGCGATTCTCTTTTTCCCTGGTGCATCATTCGCTTATTGCCGAAAATGCAGCGCATCGTTGTCTGTCGCTGCCGAAATCGCAATCATGCTCAAGCGCAGATGCAGGCATTGAAACGATTAAATCGACAAGCTGTGTATGAAGTGATTTTCGATCCACCGGATTGAATCAAGCTTGCTTTTCCAATTTCAAGTTGTATCCAGCGTCAATTCCTGCTCTCACATCTGAGAGCGGAATCCTTTATCCTGAAACAGTTTTAGGCTTTTATCTTTTGTTCTATTGCTTCATGGCAAGAAAATATCCAGAATAGATTTGCCTGACCTCAGATAAAAATCGCTCTCACTGCTCAATTCCTCAAAAGTGTGTAATCCTTGAAAACCGATTCCATCTTTTACAAAATTTTCCAACTCTTTCCCAGTGCCTTTTTCGAGTTAATTGGCGAGGATGATCCACGGACTGTGACTTATGCCTTCACCTCTCAAGAAGTGAAGCAAACAGCATTCCGGCTCGATGGCATCTTTATGCCTCCGACTCGATTGCGCCAATTTCCCATCTATTTCGTAGAAGCGCAAGCATACAAAGAGAAGCGGAACTTCTACTATCGCTTCTTCAGTCAAATTCATCTCTATCTCAACGATTACGAGCCTGTAAATGCTTGGCAGGCAGTGGTGATTTTCACAGAGCGACGTTTTGATCAAGCTTTGCCGCATCACTATTCGGAGTATGACAATAATCCAAGGTTGCAGCGCATTTACTTGGATGAATTGCCGTCGGATGTAAGCGATCGTAGTCTCGGGTTGTCTTTGTTAAAGCTGCTGGGAACGAAACCGAAAGAGGCTCCGGCAAAAGGTCGATCTCTGATTGACCGAACTCGGCAAGAACTCACAGATTTGACCGTCCAGCGAAATTTTATAGAATTAGTGGAGACGGTCTTCGTTTACAAATTTCCAAAACTATCTTTTAGCGAGGTCGGTGAAATGTTGGGGCTTGGCGATTTAAAGCAAACACGGGCATATCAAGAAGCGCTTCAAGAAGGACGCGAAGAAGCGCAGAAGGAGTATCTAACTCGGATGGTTCCAAAACTTCTTCAGAAAGGCTGGACTGTTGAGGAGATCGCTGAAGATACTGGAATTTCAGTAGAGACCGTGCAGGAATTTATCAATCAGGAATAGATACAACACAATTTGGATCGCGAACTAGGAATCGATCGAGCAATCTAATCCCGACTTGTTGCAAACTGCTATGACCTCAAGATTGCCAGTTTGAGGTTTGAGTGAGGGAAATTCCAAACAACGTCTTTTCCGTGCAAAAAGTAAAATATGGTTCCAGGTAGCTTATTTCTGAAAAAGTGGAAAATCATGGAATAGCCAGTCGTTGACAAACCTTCAAAAATTTCTAGGACTAACTCGTGTTAAAGTTCACAAGTCTCTGCTCGTGAGAAGAGACACAACCCCAAAACCAACCCTCTCCAACCATCAAAACAAGGAAACTTTCCTTGTGGAGATCTGTTTAGGTCATATGTGAGGTCGTCGGAACTCAACCAGTTTCCATCATTGCGCCAACCGACGCGATCACAAAATTGTTCCCAGTCATCACTGTAAGACATCGGGCTACCGCATTCCTGCCAGATTCGTTTCTGTACGCTGAGGCCCCATTTGTTACTGCTGTATTTTATCCACAGTTGGTCTAGTATCCGCAAATCTTCACAAGGAAAGTTTTCGAGATCAGCGGAGCTAAACCATTGCCCTTCTTCCTTGCCCACTGTTGTAATCATCAGCCGATAGGTTTCTTTATCCGCCGCTTTCCATTGCTGAGTGCTCAATAGTTCCTCAAGCCTTTGATAGCGCGAGGTCTTCACCTCAGTTGCCGCTTCCCGCAGTGCATTCAGTTCTGCCAAATCTGGCTGAAGGTCGGCATCAATTCGCTTGCTCGTCTCCTGAAAGCAAGCATAGGCAAGATCTTTAAAGCCTTGAGACAACGCTGTGCGAATCAGAGTACTCGGTTTCTTCACCTGTGCCGCATACAGCAAAATCACAGGCTTCCACCAGTCTTCGCCAAACCGTTCATACAGCAAACTCTCCTCACCTCGGCGCACCACTTCCTTTGCTGCCAAAAACTCTTGAAAACTGAGATGCGGAAACTCAAACTCTTCCGGTTCTCGCTGCACCAACAGTTCACTAATCTGCTCAATCTGTCTCAAAAAGTCCGCAGGCGCGATCGATTCCTCTTGAGCTTTTAGATATCCCTCCAGCCGCTTCAGCAAAACCGCTTGCTCGACTCGTTCTTCTTTTTGCTGCATCATTTCCAGTGCCAGCATTTGCAAGATGACTTGCGCTGTCGCATATTCATCATTGTCCCCTGTGAGCCAAGTTTCAATATCTCTTGCACCAGGACGATCGCGCAATTGCAGCACGCAGATTTCTTGATACAGTTCGACGCGACGTTTTGGCAGCTTGCTACTGGGATAGCGTCGATGAAACATGGCGATCATATTCAGCAGCAGCGGATTTTGTGACAGATCTGCTAAATCCTGCCGCTGGTTAATTTGTTTGAGTAAATCATCCGCCGCATCTTGAGCCGCTTTTCTCACGGCTGGAATATCTTCTTTACCGTGGTGATAATATTCCTGACACCAGTACCATTTCTCCACAAAAGCTTTGCGCTGCTGTTCATTAAAGTTTCGGACATACAGCAGCGAATTAAAATCGATGCGATCGCTACTCGTTTGCTCGTTGTAAGCTTTCGGTCGCGCTGTGAGAATAAACAGCGATTTGCGATATTTTTTGCGCTGAGCATTCAACCAACGTGCTACCAGCGGACGTTTTGCCTTCGGAACTTCATCAAATCCATCCAACATCACCAGCATTTTGCCCTGCTCTAGCATCTCCTTTGCCCAATTGCTCGGCATTTTCAGATCCGCGATCGGCAAGCTAGGAATGTGATGCTGCATGATCAACTCAGGCAAACTCGGCGGAGTCTCCTGACTCAAAATCTCTCGATACTTCCGCAGCAGTAACAAAACTGGAATATAGCGAGTGACCTCTTTAGGCTGCTTATTTCTGCCTAAGCTAAAGGCAATGTGCCGTAGTAACGTCGTTTTGCCATAGCCACCCCAAGCCAAGATCGCAATTTCGCTATAAATCGCATCCCGCTTTGCCCGCGCCAGCAAATCCCAAATACTCACACCCGCAGATTGCAACAGTTCCAAATCTTCAAGCGATCGAGAAAATCCTGGAGATGCCACCCGTCCATCGAATTCTAACGGCACAAAGACTTGCTCTAGCATCGGTGTAAAAATGCCGCTAATCTTCGCCATTCCTTCGGTGCTACAAGTTTCGCATTCTGCTGCCTGCGCCTCAAAATATCGATCTTCGGCTGAAGTCAATTTTGCGATCGCTTGTTCTCCGAATTGATCTAGCTTTTTGTTAACGACTTCTCCAGCTTTTTCTAACCGCTGTTGATTGCCTTTATGAATCGGCTCTAGCAACTTCCCAGCATAAGAGAGACAAAATCCAATCAAAGTTGAAGCGATCGCTTCACTCACTTTATGTTCGATCAGCAAGAGCCACAGCCCATACCCTCCGCCCACGCCAATCCCACCCGGTTTCAGCACTTTGACGAGAATTCCCGCAAGCCATTCTGGAATAGGAGCTTGTTTTGAGGGTTCTTCAGGCATAACACTTTCGATGAAAGGCTCTATTTCTTTCTAGCGCAGAAATCTGAAATGAGCGCATTCATAAATTAATTTTGGGGAGTGGGCGATGGGGAGATAGAGAGCAATCTAGATCTAGGTTCTCCCCATTCCCCTATTCCCCCACTCCCCAAAATTAACGTGGTGAACTAGTAGCTCTTCGCGTTCAAATTCAAGCCCGATCTACCGCTATTCTTCACCGTTATTAGTTTGATTATTGGGTTGCTCGCGCTGAAAAAACGTTCTAGTCAGCGTCTTTAACGTGACTGGCTCTTGTTCTTTGCGGCGTTTGCGATGTTGTAGAGCAGTTGTGCCTCGGCGACGCTGCCGCGATCGCGCAACACTTTCCACTCCCTCGTCATGCACTCGTCTTCGAGTCGGTTCGATGTTCTCATCTTTCGACAGCCACCAATCGACAATAAATCCGCTTGCCGTTCCCCCGATCGCGCCGAGTGCAATACTAAACAGCGCTGGATAGCCCAGAGCATAGAGGCTAATTAGAAATAACAGCCAAATCTGAAGCCCAACGGCAAAGCCTTTAGATACTGGTTCTCCTTTCTCAGCCACGATCGTTGATTCCTAAGTTTCTTTATGAGGATACAGGCGAATGCACGATGTCGATCGCTTTATGTCCTCATTATGCAGACTTTTTAGGACAACTTATGATCGCGATCGCGCGGCTCGACGGTTCAAACACTTGTAAATTCTGGATAGAGAGGCAGAGGTAAGGAAGTCTGCCTCTAACTTGTACTAGCTGAGGGTTTTAACCAATGGCTTTTCCGTCTCGCTAAACGTTTCAAACGTTTGGTTTGCTAGAACATCGAGATCAGCATCGGAAATGTCCCCCTGTCGCTGCGCAACGCGATCGCGTAAAACTTCCGCCGGAACATCACAGTAGAGAATCTCAATCTCAATTCCCTGTGCTTGTGCTTTCTCAATCACGGGAGTGCGTAAAGCTTGACGATCGTACTTCGCATCCAAAATCACGGTATAGCCTTGCGATGCTAAAGTTGTGCCGAGTTCTAGTAAGCGATCGTAAGTCTTCTGAGTCATCTCAGGACTGTAAAGTGAAGCATCGCCTTTCTCATCCAACGCCACGCCACCTAAATGCTTACGAACTGCATCAGAGCGAATTTGAATGGCTCCAGTTTCACGGGCTAGTTTAGATGCGATCGTACTTTTCCCAGATCCAGAGAGTCCCGACATCAGAACAATCTTGCCTTGTCTCGGTTGCGTATACTCCCAAGACAAACGATAGTAACGGCTAGCAGTTTCTTTCGATTCTGCCTTCACGGATTCTGGAACACTCGGATCACTCAGCAAGAATGAAGTAACTTTCGCTCGAACATAAGACTGACGGCTATTGTAAAGTGGCAAAACTTGTAAGCCTTCCCAGTCGCCCGATTGTTCCAGATAAGCATTCAAAAACAGATTGCTTAGATCCCGACGATTCCGAGCATCAAAATCCATGATGATGTAAGCAACGTCGAACATCGTATCGACGAATCGGAACGGCTCATTAAACTCAATGCAATCGAACAAAAGAATCTTATTGTTCCAGAAGCAGATGTTTCTCAAATGAACATCGCCATGACATTCTCGGATAAATTTATGTTCGACTCGGCTTTTGAAAAGGGCTGCACTCTCAGCAAATAGCTTGTCGGTGTAAGCTTTCGTCTGATCAAACTGTTCTTGAGTCTGAGCCACTCCAATATAGCCAACCGTTTGATCGTAGTTTTCGTCGATCGCTTGGCGAATCTGAGACACTTCCCCAAAGCTGAGAATGTAATCATTCGTCGGTGCAGATTTGTGGAATGCTGCTAAAACCTTTGCTAAATCGAGTAAATGCTGCTCGGTGAGTTCTCCACGATCGTACATGGCACTCAGCAATGTCTCTTGAGGAAATTGCTGCATTTTCACCACATGATCCACGACTTCGCCTGAACCATCCAGCACAAACTTGTCACCATCTTGCGTAATCGGCACAATGCCCAAATATAATTCTGCTGCACCGCGTTTGTTCAGCCGCAACTCTTCCTCACAGAAATGTTTGCGTTTTTCCAAAGTGGAATAGTCCAAAAAACCGAAATTCACAGGTTTTTTCAGCTTATAAACATAGTCTCCGGTGAGAAAAACATAGGAAACGTGAGTCTGAATTAACTCGATCTCGCCTTGAACCGGATGATCATAAATTTCGGGATTGAGCAGCGCTTCAACGATCGGAGGAAGAGTCGTAGTCGTCATAAATTACATCTACACAGAAGGACGGGAATTCAAGAGGCATGAAAAAAGCCAGGGATCTCTCCCTAGCTTTATATACATTAGATCGGTCAGCAAGCAGTCATAAATCCCAGAATCTTCAAAGCATCTAGATATGATGATTTCAGTGTCCATTTTTTCATGCGATCGATGTCTAATCGAGATCTGTTTCACTTTGCAGTCAAACGAGCCTTACAGAAACAAGGCTGGTCAATCACAGATGATCCGCTGATTCTAGAAATTGAGGAAATTTTAGTCAAAATCGATTTGGCGGCAGAACGTCTGATTGGGGCAGAACGGGATGGAGAAAAGATCGCAGTAGAAATTAAAAGCTTTGCAGGAGATTCAGCGATTAGCGAGTTTCATACTGCACTCGGACAGTGTTTGGACTATCAGATTATGCTAGAAGAAAACGAGCCTGATCGAATCTTGTATCTAGCTGTTCCAGCAGATACGTATCAAACCTTCTTTCAGACTCGATTTGCTCAGATTGTGTTGGAGCGCTATCCGTTGAATCTGTTGATTTATGAGCCAGTTCTGGAGGAGATTCTCGAATGGAGAAACTAGAACACTATCGGCAGTCTATTCAAGACCTGCTGACGCGCTATATTGCTGAACTTCCAACAAAAGCGGAAGTGGAAAGCCAGCTATTGATCGACACACAGCGAGATCATTATCAATGGATGCGGGTAGGCTGGAAAGGCTCGCAACGCATTTATCACGTTGTGATCCATCTTGATATCAAAGATGGCAAAGTGTGGATTCAGCAGAATACAACTGACACAGACTTGGTGCAAGCTTTATCAGATGGAGGCATCGATCGCGAAGACATTGTGCTCGGACTACAGCCTGCATATAAGCGAGAACTGACTCTGGTTACATCTGACTAAAAAAGCCAGGGAGAAATCCCTGGCTTTTCAAATCTCCGTAAGCTAAGGCTTACTTTTGAGCAAAAAAGCTGATGTGATACAACGAACCCTTCCAAGGATGGGTTTGAACTTCACGCATCACGGTCTTGCCATTCCAGGACAATTCTGGAATATTCACTTCTACAACAGATTTATTCGGCGCAGCATCCCGAACTAGGAAGCCCGCAGCCTTAGCATCGACGACTAAGTGAATCGACTCAGCACCATTGTGGCCATACAAAGTAGCAGGAATTTTGCCATCGCGACGCAGCGCATTCGGCTTAGTTCCTTCAGGACGTTTTTGAGCTTCGATCGAGAACGGCATAATTCAAACCTAAAATCTACTAAACGTTTGCGGGTTGGGGCGTTCCGTTGGTATACAACAACGCCCGTTTCGGTCCATGAATGGGATCTTCAACAATGATCGTTTGATCGCGTTTTGCACCTAACGAAACAATCGCGATCGGCACATCCATTAATTCTGCCAGGAACTTGAGATAATCCAGCGCTTCTTTCGGCAAATCATCGAGCGATCGACATGCTTCGGTCGATCGTTTCCATCCTGGCATCGTTTCGTAAATCGGCTTGCATTGAGCAAACAAGCGCGAATTACTGGGAAAATCTTCGCAGCGTTGCCCATCGATTTCGTAGGCAACACACACTTTGATTTCATCCATTTCGTCTAAAACGTCTAGCTTCGTGATCGCTAGACAGTCCAGACCATTGATGCGGACGGCATACCGTCCAATCACTGCATCAAACCAGCCACAGCGTCTTTGTCGCCCCGTCGTCGTACCAAACTCAGCACCACGATCGCACAACAATGCGCCCATTTCTTCATGCAACTCGGTTGGGAACGGACCTTCGCCCACCCGAGTGGTATACGCTTTCGCGACACCAATGACGCGATCGATCACCGTCGGCCCAATCCCTGTCCCCACACAAGCCCCGCCGGATACCGGATTCGAGGACGTGACATAAGGATAGGTTCCATGATCCAAATCGAGCAGCGTGCCTTGTGCGCCTTCAAACAAGACATTGCGTTTGCGGCGAATCGCATCGTAAATCTTTAGCGAGCTATCCACAACATGCGGACGCAAGCGATCGGCATAGCCCATATACTCTTCAAACACTTCGTCTGCACTCAGCGGGGGCAGATCATAGAGCTTTTCGAGAATGGTGTTCTTTTGGGCGATCGTCCAAGCCAACTGCTCACGGAATCCTTCTGGATTCATCAAATCGACGATCCGAACGCCGACGCGCTCAGATTTATCGGCATAGGTCGGTCCAATGCCGCGTCCGGTTGTGCCAATTTTGTGATTTCCGCGCTGTTCTTCGGCGGCTTTATCGATCAAACGGTGATAAGGCATCGTCACATGTGCCGTCTCAGAAATCAGTAAGTTCTGAGTCGTAATGCCGAGCGCCTCAAGCTGATCCAACTCTTGAATCAGCACCTTGGGATCGATAACCGTTCCACAGCCGATAATACACTCCGTATCCGGGTACAAAATTCCAGACGGAATCAAATGAAGCTTAAAGGTCTGATCCTTGACAACGACCGTATGCCCTGCATTGACACCACCTTGATAGCGCACAACGACATCTGCCGATTTACTTAATAAATCGGTGATTTTGCCTTTACCTTCATCGCCCCACTGGGCGCCAATAACAACTACGTTAGCCAAGGGTTTTCAGGAGTCTAAAGTTTTCAACAAACTCCCATTATCCTCACGAGGTGCGTTCTGTGTCAAATGGATCTTCAACAAGGATTTGCCCATCTTCTTGAACCCAGGCAATTCGGGCAATTCGTCGCTGTCGGGCATAGGTTTGAATCTGCTCACGGGTTCCAGCCGTCAAATTCACCTCGACCACGGCTCCCGATTCGCGCAATTTCTGCGCCTGTGCAAATGCCAGTTGAGGCGAGTCTGACACGACTAGCCAATCGCTCGATCGCGTTTGTTTAGGAAGTTGTCCGGTTGCCAATAGGATTTGATGCAGATTTTCCAAGTGGAGTGAAAATCCGATCCCTGGGATTGATTGTCCTTGCGAGTGAAATTGCCCCAAAAGTTGGTCGTATCTTCCGCCTTGTCCTAAAACGACTTGCCCGGATTGGGTTACGACTTCAAACACGATTCCGGTGTAATAGTCGAAGGTCTGGATCAAGCTGAGATCTAACACGATCGGCACGGTCAAACTCGCTTGCAGGAGTTCAACTAACGATTTGAGATTATTGACGATCGCTCGTTCTGAGTCGTCTAAATCCAAGGCGCTGACGCGCTGTAATACATCACTCGGCTTGCCGCGCAAATCTAGAAGCAGTAAGGCACGTGCTTTTAATTCGTCTGAGAGGGGTAAAGCTTCTAAACTTAAGCGATCGAGCGTGGCAATTGCGTGTCGAACTTTCGAGCGGATCGCTTCTGGAAATCCCGATAAGAGCGATCGCGTTAATCCCGCTTCACCTAAAATCAACTGTCCGGGCAACTCCACCGCGTGCAGACAATCCATGACGAGCAACAGAATTTCTGCATCTGAGCACACCCCGTCTCCGCCGAGTAATTCGACCCCCGCCTGATAAAACTCTTGTTGGCGAGTATGGCTGCCTTCTTGGGCGCGCCGGAAGACGTTGGCGTTGTAGTACAGTCGCTGCGGAAATGTACTATTCGCTAATCGAGTCGCCACGGTTCGTGCGATCGAAGCCGTCAGTTCTGGACGTAATCCGAGCGGATCTTCTTCGAGTTGATGCAGTTGAATGACCGTAGAACGCTCGATCGCGCCCCCTGCCATCAGCGTGTCTAAGCGTTCGAGCGTCGAGGTAATAATCCGGTGATAGCCCCAAGCATGAAACACTTGCTGAAGCCGATCTTCAATCCAACGTTTTTGGGCGACATCGAGAGGCAGGAGGTCGCGTGCCCCTGCAGGAGGCTGGTAAACCATTTTGAGAGAAATTTAGCGTTACTTTTTCTTACCGAAAAGACCGCCAAACAGACCGCTGCCAGATTTAGATGAGGGTTGCTTCGTCGCATTCGATTTTGCACTCGGCTTCTCTGAAGACGAAGGGATCGCAGGGGGATCGAGTCTCTGCTTGCCAATCAAGGCGCGCTCGTCTTGCGGATCGATCGACAGCGCTTTCGTAAAATGAATCTTCGCCATCGTCGGTTGGTTTTGCCGCAAATAAACCATGCCCATTAAACTGTGACAGCGGCTACTGTTTGGGTCAATTTTTAAGGCATCTCGCAATTCTATCGTTGCTTGGGCAAAATTTCCCTTTGCCGCAAATCCTTCTGCGCGACGATAATACTGATCACTCAACGATTCAGCTTTGGCTTGAACCTCTTGAGGCTTGGCTTGAGCGTTGTTAGTTGCGGGGATGAAAGTCTTGTTTTTCGGAACTCCAACAGAATCGCTGGCGGCTTCTCGACGAATCAGATAGGCAAGATTCAGTTCGCTGATTTGGGCAATCAGTTCGCAAGCCTGATCGAGCTGCTCATACTGCCGATTGGATAAATCTTGCAGCGCTGTGCGGTAAAAGTGATCGGGATTGCTTGCGCTCAAAAGCTGCTGAGCTAGACTGTTAAGCACCCCAATGGTGTGAAAATTGCGGGCGGCTCCCTGCCCTTTCATTTTCAAAACAATCAAATGATCAGTCCGGGCTTTTTCTTGGGAGAGTTTTTCCCAGGCTGGATTTACCAGCTTGGATAAGAGTTGTTCAGCAAGTTGTCTATCTCCCTCACTTTCAGAAATGCAGCTATCGGGGTGTAAGCGGCGGGCGATTTTTAGATAGTTTTTTCGGATCTCTTTGACATCGGCTTCGATCGAGACACCTAAAATGGCGTGAGAGTCGGAAAAGTCTGAGAGAAATAGCCCGCGATCGATCTGGAAGCTCATGGGTTACCTGTGATTTCAAGGAACGAGTTTGAGGGGTGCTGAGCCTGAGAGGTGCGGCTTCAGTCCTGTTTTATAGTTCCTTGAAATCCACAAAGCTCGACATCTGAGGTCTATTTTCGTCGCACGTCAGTGACCCGCCAGCTTAATTTCAGATTGATCCAGAAATTCCAGAAAGTAACCAGCACAATCGCGATCGGTTTGGCGATGAATTCGCTGACGTGAAACACATCATGAAAGAGACTGACGATTAAGGCTTGGAGAATGATCCCCATCAAACAGATCGTATTGAACTTGAGAAAACGCTTAAATCGTTGCCGCTTGCCGGGTTGACCGCGCGCGATATCGCCAAATGTCCAAAGGTCATTCCAGAGAAAATTATTGATCACCGCCAATTCTGCGGAGAGCATCGTACTGCGCGCCAAATTCAAGCCGAGCGAGGTGCGCAGGAAATAAAAGGCTGCCATATCGACAAAGACGCCACTGAAGCCGACGAGTCCAAAGCGTAAAAAGCGTCCCAACTGGAATTTTTCCCGCAATCGGCTAATTCTGCCGCGCGATCGCAGTTTGCCTAAGTGCATGAGATATTCAACATACTGCCGCCAAGTGACTTTACTCTCGCCTTCTTGTCGCTCTTGGAAGACATAGCCGACCTCGGTAACTCGGTCAACCTGACCCCGACCAATTACTTCTAAGAGAATTTTGTAGCCGAGTGGACTCAGCAGACAGTCCGCGATCGCACTACGTCGCACCATAAAATAGCCGCTCATCGGATCAGACACGCGTCCAACCACGCTTGGCAAGATCACCAATCCGAGCAGTTGTGCGCCTCGCGATAGTACACGCCGAATCAAGCCCCAATCGCTGGTTCCGCCCCCTTCAATATGCCGACTCGCAACTGCCAGATCCGCGCCATTCTTAATCGCTTGCAGAAGTTTCAACAATACTTCAGGCGGGTGCTGCAAATCACCATCGATTACGCCTAAAACTTCGCCTCGTGCGGCTTGCCAACCGCGAATCACGGCAGTCGATAAGCCGCGCTCCGCCTGCCGCCGCATCACTCGCAGATTTGGGAAATCCACCGTCATCTGCTGAGCAATTTCCCACGTGCGATCGGGACTGTCATCATCGACGATAATCAGCTCGTAATCATTTGGCAATGCATGATCCAACAATCCCGTCAGGACGCGAACGATTTGTTCTACATTTCGCGCTTCGTTGTAGGTGGGAACGATCAGCGAAAAGTAGATCGACTGAGATTGTCGCTCGATCGCCGGGTTTGCGTGTGGGATTTTTAATTCACCCGCAGGTGGCGGGACGAGAGAGGGAGGCACAATCATGAATTTGCGGTTAGGTAGGACAACAAGGACGAAACTACGGACTCACTTGATACAGCTTGATTTGAAATTCGTCTAAGCTCATAGTTCCCGATAGAGATTGAGTCTTGGCGATCGTAAAACGTTCCGCTAATGTTTGCTGAATTTTTTGGCGGTCTTGCTCGGTAGCAGCGGGCGACCAAATGGGTGCAGCGCTTTCTAGCCAGAGCACCCGTCGATATGGAGCATTGGTTAAAACCGTCTTCAAAGCTGTACCTAATTTCGCCGCAGGTTGAGCCAGCAGATCGACTCGACTCTGGGGCGGGATGTAATACGCTAAGCGATTCACATGTCCCCACGCTTGTGTGTCCATTGCGATCAGCGTTGGAGCCGCATCGAGTTGGATCAGCTCTGATACTTGATGAAACACCGAACGGGTTCTTAAAGTCAAATCACCCACATCGATCGTGAGATAGAACAGCAACAGAGTCAGAGCGATGATGCTTTGGTACGCTTTAACTTGGCGAATTGCGATCGTCATGAGCAACAAACACCCGGGCAAGACAAAGATCAGCGCGCGCCCTTCTCCAAATCCCAATGTATACTTTCGCGTCACAATATCGACGCAGAGTGCAAGCAACAAAGGTAGGATCACCATTCCTAACCCTACTGTCAAACTTATTTTTTGACCAGATCTCTTAAGGCAGATGATCGATAGAACCAATCCGCAGGTTGCCAACAATCCAGCAAGGATGGTGATTCCAGGTGGTAAACTCGTTGTCCAGTCTCCCACAATCAGATGAATCCCGATCGTTTGAAAGAGATCCTGAAGGTGTAAAAGGGCAGGGTTGCCTTCTGGGTTGCCAAACCGCCCAAGGTCGGCATTTCGCAATTGCTTCAACGTGCCCCAAATTGCCCAAGGCAAGGTCAGCAGCCCTGCAATGATCAGCCGAATGCCATGCTGGAACCAATGCCGCCGATCGAGCACCAAAATCAGCACCGAAACGACAACAATCCAATATGCAAATAAATAGAACGTGAGCAGACCGCCAACGATCGACATCACGAATATAATTTGCCATGTCCAGCGAGGCTGAGACATGATTTCGAGCAATGCCCAAACGCTCAAAATTGCCCAAAATACAAGCGGTGTGTACATTCGGACATTGAGCGAGTGAAAGAGATAAAAGGGATTCGTTGCAATCAATGCGGCAAATAAAAGTCCGCTGCGATGATCTAGCAGTTTGCGCCCCAAACCATAAGCAGCAGAGATCGCGCCGAAACTCCACAGCATCGGCAAGCTGCGCATCGCAATTTCGCGATTGCCAAACAGGCGCAGCCAGAAATGGTGTGCAAAGAAGAACAGGGGCGGATGGGGTTCGCCTGCATAGAGTCCGCGCAGTAAGCCCTGTATCGTTTTAGCAAAAGATTCTTGGGGCAGATCAAGCAGGGAGGTGAGTTGAGCAAGTGCGATCGTGCCATCAGCGGGAAGAGAATATGCAGATCGTTGTCCGGTCGAAAGCAGCAGCGAGAGAACTTCGTCGTACCAGAATTCGCGCGTACCGAGATTGAGAATACGGAGGAAAATTCCGAATGCGATCGTGCAACCGAGCAAAATTTCTAACGTTAAGCTTTTTCGGCAATAGAGGAGAAAATTGCGATTGAGCATAATTCTCATGGGTTAGGGGCTACAAGTAGTCTTCCCGTTCTGACTTTCTCGGCTATGATCCAGGTGCTTATTTTGACACGGATATGGCTAAGAAGCGCAAAAGCAAGGTCTCAGAAGCAGAGCCAGGATTGTCCCTGAAAGAGCGTTTGGCAGAAAAACGTCGGGTGATGTTAGCCCGTAAAGCGGCTGTTAATTTTATTTCTATGTCCACGATGATCTCGATCGTGGTGGGATTAGCATTATTTGCGGTTGGAGGCATTAAAGGCGCAGGCGGCGGTTTTGCAGGCGTGCTGACGCTGATGCTATCGTTCAAATTTCCCTGGCAAGCGCTTCATGCCTTTATGATTTACATGCCGTTTGGCGGAACGATTACGTATGCCACGGTGGGGAATAATCCGCTGATGCAGTTGGCAAAAGATGGGATGTATATTCCTGCTTTGATCAGTATTTATCAGTACTGTAAGCAGCGGGATTTGTCGATGATGATCCCGAAGTTGATGAAAACGCCTCTGATGCTGCTGCTCGTTTATTGTATGTTGGTGCTTCTGTTCGTAAATGGTTCGCAGCAGTTGTCTGCGGCTGAGGTGGCAATGACGACTCAGAAGCCGCTTGAACGACCTTTTTTCATGGGCATCTTGGGCTTAAAAGTTTTACTAGGCTATGTGCCACTGATTCCCTGCGCTTATTACTTGATGAAGAAGAAGCAGGATGTCTATAACTTTATGCGAATCACAGTGGTGGTCGTGATCATTTGCTGTGGGTTGGCATTTGTGCAGTACATGATGCTGAAGACAGGACGGTGCAAGGGGACTGAAGGGACAGGGGCGGAATTGTTTAAGGCGTCGCTGGATGCACGGTGTTTTGTGGGAGGGGCGCTACTGTATACGCCAGAGCAAGGGGTGATTCGATTGCCGGGGACGTTTGTAGCTCCGTGGCAGTGGGGATGGTATTTGATTTCGAGTGCGTTTACGACGTTTGCGGTGACGTTTTTCGATCGCAACTTGATCTGGAAGATCATCGGTGGGATTGGAATGCTGATGACGATCATTATGGCGGTGATTTGTGGGCAGCGAATTGCGCTGATGCTTGTGCCTGTGATGATTGTGATTCAGTTGTTTACGACGGGGCAGATTGCAAATTTGAAGCGATTTGTGCCGATCGGAATTGGACTGGCGGGAGCGATTATGGTGGCGATGGCATCGAATCCAGCGGTGGTACAGGAACGGCTGGATAGTGCAGTGGGTCGCTGGAATGCATCACCGCCTGATGCGTTTATTCGAGAGCAATTTGAAACGGTAGTGCGGGGGGCGAGTCTCCTTGGGAAGGGGCTGGGACGCGCAACGAATTCGGCGCGGGCAATGGGGGATACGCAGTTGATTGAGACGTACTATCCCAAGGTGATGTATGAGATTGGACCGATTGGAACCGTGTTGTTTGTGGTGTTGGTGACGAGTTTGACGATCGCTTGTTTTCGAGCGTTTCGATCGGTCAAAGATAAGAATATTCGGGGATATGGAGCGGTTCTTTGGACGTTTGTGTTGGTGATTAGTTACAACACGTATTACTATCCGTTAGATGTTGATCCAGTGGCGGTGTATTACTGGTTTTTTGCGGGGATTGCGCTGAAGTTGCCGGAGTTAGATCGTTTAGAACCTGTTCCAGTTGAAGATCCGAAGGCGAAAAAGAAGAAGCGAAAGCGATGAAAGTTCGACGTTTGAGGTCACTGGATCTCGAATCTTTTTCAGTACTTGCAAGCTAGTATCCAAATCATTGCCAAATCGTTGTCATGCAAATGTTTAAGAGATTGGGCGATCGCTTTTTTTCGCGCTACCTTAAGTTCGATGACGATCGAGCAAATGGCAATGGCAACCAAGATTGGATCATTTCTGGCAAAACTTGGAAGTAAGCAAACAGTTGAACTAACTAAACAGGCAACAGATTCAATTAAAGCTTTCTTTGATTTGGCAAAGACGATTAAGGAAAAGCCGTTGGATGGGGAGTTGTTGAAGACGGTTCAGCCTTATGTGGGTCAGATGGCTTCGTTGCTGGATGTGCTGAATTCGCCGTTGGGATTGATGGTGAAAGAAGTGGTTCCGTTTGCCTCGATCGCGGTAACATTGCTGAATTTGGTTTGTGAGGCGACGAAGAAAGATCCGACGTTGGAAGAGTGCATTGTTGCATTAGTTCAGGCGGCGTACTTGGAAAGTGTGAAGGGTCAGCTTGCAGAGGATCAGAAGCTATTAGCTCAAATTGGTGAAAAGCAGTTTTCTAAACCGGAGCAGGTTTTGAAATTTGCTGAGGTTGAGATTAGCGATCGAGAAGCTAAAAAAGCAATTACTAGCTTTCCAGATTCGGATTTGGCGCATCAGTTGAGTCAGGTGTTGCAGGTGCGGCTCGAAGATGCGGGGATGGCGACGAATAAGGCGATTCTGTTCTGCGATCGTGTGAGTTGGGCGGTTCCTCGGATTTTGATTCAGGAGCTTGCGAAGGCAGCGGATCAGCTTAAACCTCTGGCTGATTTCTATCGGATGAATGGGCAGACGGTTTGGGAGCGGTTGCAGAGTTTGGATGATTATTTGGCAAGGGAGATTGCGCCGAAGCCAAGCGAGAAGGTTTTTGATGAGGAGAGTCTGACCTATCAGGATTTGTATGTTCGGCTGAAAGTGCAATTGCTGGATCAAGATGGAAATTCGCTCAAGCAGCCACCGATCGATTTAGAAACTTGGGTGGAACAACAGTTATTGGATGCGACGGGGCAAGTCATTTTTATCCAAGGGGAAGCGGGTCGGGGAAAGAGTGTTTTTTGTCGGATGTTTAGCGATCGAGTGCGACGGACTTTGCCGTTTAGCCCGATTGTGATTCGGCTGAGGTATTTGAGAAGTTTGGCGAATAATCTGACGCAGACGTTGGAGAACTATTTGCAGAATTTGGATTTTGTCACGAGTGATTCGAGTTGGTTGACGGATCGAAATACGCGGTTTTTGTTTTTGCTAGATGGGTTTGATGAGTTGCTTTTGGAGGGGCGCTCAAGTGGCGGGCTGAAGGAGTTTTTGACGCAGGTTGAAGATTTTCAGCGCGGTTCGCATCATCGATTTGTGATTACGGGACGACCGCTTTCTTTGCAGGGAATCGATCGTGTGATTACTCAGTCTAAGAAGCTAGTAAGAGTTGCTATTCTACCAATGGAGGATGCAATTCGAGAGCGCTGGCTGAGTCAGTGGGCGCAGCATTTCGGCACGGATGAAGTTCATGCTTTTAGTAAGTTTTTAGCAGACTGTCCGACGGAAGTAAACAATGAGCTAGCACGAGAGCCGTTACTGCTGTATTTACTAGCTAGGTTGCATCGAGAAAAGCGGTTAGATGCAGAGATGCTAAGAACAGAGAAGAAAATTGAGGCGAAGGTGCGGATTTATGATGCGGCAGTGAATTGGGTGATTGATAAGCAGCGTGAGAATGAGAATTTTAGGCTGACGGGGTTGGAGTCTGATGAGTTGCGGCGGTTTTTGACGGAGGCAGCGCTGTGTGTGGTGCAGGCGGGGAACGAGTTTGCGCCGATTCGGATGCTGGAAATGCGTTGTGTGAGAGATACGAATAACCCGATCGCGAAATTGATTCAGAAGGCAAGGCAAGAAACACAAACAGATGAAGCAAAAGCGCTCAATAGTCTTTTAACGGCATTTTATATTCAGCCTGCATCGGGAGATAAGGGTGGTTCGGTTGAGTTTACACATAAGAGCTTTGGTGAGTTTCTGTGTGCAGAGCGGCTGAAAGATGCCATTGAAAGTTGGACAGAATCGCGAGGGAGACGCAATGAGTTTTACGTGCGGACGGAACAACTCAATCAAGAGATTTACGATCTACTCGGTTCGCCTGTGCTAACTGTTGAAATTGTGAACTATTTGATGGCGATGCTGAGCCGAAGCGATCAGTTTAAGCCTGTAGAACTATTTGAGCGGTTGAATGAGTTTTATGAGCTTTGGTGTGAGGGAACGTTTATTGATGCGCTTCCGGATGAAAACTTACCGCAGAAGAAAATGCGCTTGTTGCGAGAACATCTGCCAGAGCAAGAAAAGCCGCTCGGAATTCGACAAGTAGATGTTTATGCAGGCTTGAATGTAATGATTTTGCTGTTGGAATTACATCGCGCTGCTCAGGAAAGGGAGGAACTCAAAGAGAAGATTGTGTTTTATCCAAGCGGGCAGCTTGCGGAAGGAGAACGCTACACATCTCGTCTTCTAAAAATCATTAGTTACAGCGATTGTGTAGAACTAGTAGGATTTAGTCCGATCGTTGGTGCTTTTCTAAGCTATGTCAACCTTGACGGTGCTAACCTCTACAGTGCCTACTTCTACAATGCCAATCTCTACAGTGCTAATCTCTATAACACCTACCTCTCCAGCGCTAACCTTGACAGCGCCAATCTCTACAGAGCCAACCTCTCCAGAGCCAATCTTTCCAGAGCTGCCCTCTTCAGCGCTTACCTCTCCAGCACCAATCTCTCCAGCACCAACCTTGATAGTGCTAACCTTGACAGCGCCAACCTTGATAATGCTAACCTCGACAGCGCTAACCTTGACAGTGCCAACCTCTACAGAGCCAACCTTTCCAGTGCTTACCTCTACGGTGCCAACCTCTCCAGTGCCTACCTCGGCAGCGCCAACCTCTCCAGAGCCAACCTCTCCAGAGTTAATCTCTCTAGTGCCAACCTCTCTAGTGCCAATCTCTCTAGCGCCAACCTCTCTAGCGCCAACCTCTACAACATCACTTGGAATGAAGAAACAAATTGGGAAGGAGTAAGAGGGTTAGAGACGGCAAGGAATGTTCCGATCGCTCTAAAACAGCAGTTAGGTCTAGAGTAAAATCCTGCGATCGCGAATCTGCGGAAAATGTGCGATCGCGGATAATAGGAGAAAGCGATCGAGGACAGATATCATGTCGTACAAAATTGATGTCGTAATTGAAAAAGACGAAGACGGTTATTATGCTTACTGTCCAGCGCTCAAAGGCTGTCAAACTCAGGGAGACACCTTAGAAGAAGTTCAAGCCAATATTAAAGAAGCGATCGAGCTATATCTTGAAACTCTTTCAGATGAGGAGAAAAGCATTCTTCAAAAGCAGGAAATCTTGACCATGACATTAGAGGTGCAAGTTGCCTAAAGCGCCACGTCTAACTGCTCAAGAAGCAGAAAAACTTTTATTAGATGCTGACTTTACCCTCATCAGAACAAACGGTAGTCATCGAATCTATTTCAAGAATGGCATTCGAGTAGTTGTACCTTTCCATTCAGGTAAAATTCTGCATCCTAAAATCGTTAGACAAGTTCTTGATGCCATTAACCCCGCAGAAGAAGATTCAGACAACGACATCATCTAAGTTACATGCGATCGCGAATCTGCGGAAAATGTGCAATCGCGGATAATAGGAGAAAGCGATCGCACATTTATTATGGAAACGAATCTACTTCAACGAATCACCCACGATATCAACATTTGTCACGGTAAACCTTGCATTCGTGGCTTACGTTACCCGGTGGATTTCCTTTTAGAACTTCTGAGTGCAGGCATGACGATCGAAGAAATCTTGGCAGACTATGAAGATTTAGAACGCGAAGATATCCTCGCAGCGCTTTTATTTGCCGCTCGTCTCAGCCAAATTAAAAGTATTCACAAAATTGCTTCATAAAATTTCTAGTCGATGCTCAATTGCCCACTCGTCTTGCACGACTATTATCAGAAGCAGGATACGACACGCTACATACGCGCGATCTTCCACAACAGAATGCAACTTCCGATGCTGACATCAATACGCTCTCGATCGCAGAACAAAGAATTGTCATTACAAAAGACGCAGACTTTCTCAATTCTTTTCTAACCATTCAACAACCATACAAATTGCTGTTAGTCACAACTGGCAATATCAAAAACTCAGATCTTGAGACAGTATTTACGCAAAATCTATCACGAATTGTTGAGTTGTTTGAACAACACTCTTATCTGGAACTGAGTCGTAATGAGATCACAGTTCACCAGTAAATAGTTCATCGCAGCTCGCTCTAAAACAGCCGCTAGGTCTAGAGTAAAATCCTACGATCGCGAATCTGCGGAAAATGTGCGATCGCGGATAATAGGAGAAAGCAATCGCACCTAGAAAATTTGAGATGATATGACAGGATTCGCGATCGCACCGTATGAACTTACCGAACCGAGAAACCGCATTTATTCAACCCCAAAAGTTGCTTGGATACTTGCTCTCAGAAACTCACTCCGTTGGAGGCTCAAAAGCAAAATTACTTCGTGGTGCTGGCTTTAATGAAGAAAATGTAGATATCCTAGAGCAAAGACTTCTGGAGATTGCGCGATTGCAATCTGTCAAGGAAGTTGTTACTTCTCCACACGGCACAAAATACATCATCGAAGGAGAAATAGAAGCCCCCAATGGATACTTGATTTCGCTAAGAACCGTTTGGATCATTGATATGGGACAAGAAACCCCACGCTTTGTAACTGCACATCCACTTTGAACATACAAGAGGCTGAAATGATTCAAGAATTAGACACAGTGATTCTGACTCGCGATATTCAAGAAAATGGTCTAAGAGCTGGCGATCGTGGAGCTGTTGTGCATTGTTATAGCGACGGGCAAGCTTTTGAAATTGAATTCATCAATGCAAAAGGGCATACAATCGCGCTTCTAACCTTAGCTCCTGCAGATATTC
This sequence comes from Leptolyngbya sp. UWPOB_LEPTO1, assembly GCF_017302695.1. NCBI lineage: Bacteria > Bacillati > Cyanobacteriota > Cyanophyceae > Leptolyngbyales > Leptolyngbyaceae > Leptolyngbya > Leptolyngbya sp. UWPOB_LEPTO1. The sequence goes on from NZ_JAFLCJ010000015.1 coordinate 171,605, forward strand.
AGTTAGAAACAACCCAATCCATGAACAAAGTTGCATCTTAAAGCTCAGCAACTATAAATCCATTGTCGAACAAATCTCATAGACGACTAGAATTTAACCTCTAAGCGATCGTAACCAGCGATAAGTCTTCCGAAGCGCATTGAGCAGCGCATAAGGAATCCGAATCCGTAACGGACAAAGAATCGGGCGATACACCCAGTAGTAAGCCTTCTTCAAATCTGTCCAAGCGGAACACGCTTCTTCATGCAAAAAGTCCGACACATCCACCACATAGCCGCGACCCTGATACATGTTGACATTGCGCCCGTGAACATCATGCGGATGTAAACCGCGATCGCACGCATAGTCCAAAGCTCGATCGATATCTTGAATCACTTGCACCGGAATCCGAATCCCTCGGTGCATACAGTCATAAAGCGTGACTCCATGCAGTCGCTTCAAAACCAGCATTCCATCTCGCGCATAGACACACTGCGAAAAAGCTGGATGAGCACCCAAGCGATCGTACACTTCAACTTCTTCTTCAAAACCTGGTCGTCCTGGTGCGTAAACTTTCACCACCTCATCAGGAAAATCTGGATGCGTAAACACGGCTGCATAATTTCCGGTTCCTAGCACTTGCCAAGGTGCAGGTACATGATGAATGACGATCGGATCATGCGGGTCACAACTCTCGATATTTAAATCAGGCAACAGCGTTTGATCAATCGTTTCAATCAGCGATCGCATAAGCAACTCCGAAAAGCGCGATACCAGCACCATTCTGCCATCAGATTCAAATTACACCTGAGACTTTCCGCAAAAGTGATCCAATGTCGATCGCGAAGAATCTAAGGTAGAATTCGCACCGAAAGCGTTTTCTGGTGCGTTGTGAATCTCAAACGGCTCCTTCCCTATCTCACTCTTTTTCTCTGGGTACTCCCTATTGTTGTACTACGAAGCTCTCAACAAAGCCTCATGGCTCACGACGAAGGGATTTACGCCACTCAAGCTCGCGCAATTCTGCAAACTGGAGATTGGATCACACCACAATGGGGAGGAGGCTATAGTTTCGATCGTACCATTGGGATTCAATGGCTGATTGCTAGCTCATACCTGGGATTCGGGATTAGTGAAGGAACTGCTCGACTTCCTAGCGCGATCGCATTTATTTTGAGTGTATTGCTTACTTATGCGATCGGCAAACGTCTGACGACTCCTCGAATGGCTTGGCTCGGAGCCGCAATTTTTAGCGTCATTCCCTTAGTCGCACAATATGCGCGGCTCGGAACTCAAGACATGGTTCTAGTCTGCATTGAACTGCTTGCAATTTGGACATTACTGCTTGCCGAGACTTCGGGTCGTTCTTGGCGATTTGTGGCTGGAGCAATGTTCGGATGGGGCTTCATGATCAAAGGCTTCATGATCATTCCAGCGGCGATCGCGCTCTTTCCTTATTTGATTGCTCAGCATCGTCGGCATCGGCATTTACTCGATCCTTGGTTGTATCTAGGATTCGGAATTGGGCTTATGCCTGTGATTTTCTGGTTAGGAGCAGCAATTCAGAAATATGGAACCGCACCAATTCAAGAATTATTTGGCAAACTATTTCATTTAGGTGGACAAACGTATCAAGGAGCAAATCAGTTTTACTATTTCTGGAATATTCCTGCAAATGGATTTCCCTGGGTATTTTTTGCATTAGGCGGATTGTGGTTAGCATTTCGACATCCAGATATCAGAGCATTAATAAAGTCACATCAAACTCGATTTTTACTCATTGGCTATCCTGTTACTCTGTTTATTGAATTAACATTGTTTGGAACGAAAACACATTACTATCCGTTGCAATTAATGCCGTTCGTTGGGCTATTTGCCGCGATCGCGCTTTCTCATCTCGTCCATCTCTATACCGAGAAGAAATACACAGGAGCGTTTATCGGGCTGAATCTATTCATGGGTGCGATCGCGATTTTCTTGTTAGTTGTTGTGAATAAACGCACGACAATTGCCCAATTGCTGCAATCTAGCAGTTTGCGAAGCAGTGAATTAGATAAGATTGCACTGGTCGTTTTAGCCGTTGGCTTAGGTTGGTTGAGTTTGCCGCTCATTTGGATTTTGCGCGATCGCATGGCTCACTCTGCAAACTACTGGGCAGCTAGTTGGCTCGTCACGTCTTGGTTCGCGATCGCAGCTTTACATTTAACTGGATTGTGGGGAGATTACGATCCGCAACTGAAGCGATTTTTACTCCAAACCAATGTGCAGGAAGTTTTGCGATCGCAGCCTGTGAGCTTTATCGTCGATGAAAAAGCACTGAGTCGTGACGATCGCAAAACGCAACTCTTACTCAATTTCTACACCCCCAAAATCGGACAAGAAATCGAGAATCCCAAGATTCTACCCAACACCGATTACGCCTGGATTGATCCCAATCTTGCTAAGACACCTGGCTTAAAATATGAAATAGTTGATGTGTTTGAAGGCTGGAACTTGGCGAAACGCTGGCAACAAACAAAATAGGAGAAGTGGTTTATGGTCTAATTCTTAAAACTTGGTCAGCCGTCAGATTCAGACCCGGAAATGTGGGTGAACTGATCAACTGCTCTCCCCGAAATTGCTGAATCTGATATTGACCTTCTATTAATCTGCAAATGGAAAGTGTGGGACGCTTTGGGCTACCGATATGACGAGTGCCACCTAAGCCTGCATAGTCTACAATCCAATACTCTGGAATTCCCAAAGTTTCATAGTCTTCCAACTTGCGAGAATAGTCATTTTGCCAATTACTACTGACCACTTCAGCCACAAGTTTTATCGAAGTGCCCTGTGTCAAAATTGACTGTTCTCGCCAGAGCAATTCATTCTCTAACGCCATTTCATCGATCACAGCTACATCCGGTCGAAATGCTGTCATCTCAATGTTGGGCGGACGGAAAAGGGGACGTTGCAGAACCAGCCAAGGCAAATTTGCTAAGTCGATTTGCACACAAGCTTTTTGAGTGATGAATCCTGCGACCTGTTCATGCAAACCAGTCGGTTCCAAATCAAATACCTCTCCATCAATTAGCTCATAGCGATTGTCACTACCGTATTGAGCTAAAAACTCATCAAAGCTCAGGGGTCGATGTTGTACAGTTCGATTGCTTGCGATGCTCATGCGCCGATCGCTCCTTTGCTAAATGGATGCTGCCAGAAAATAGACAGTCTAAGCTGCAAACCGTGCCTATCTTAATTCCGATGCCGCTTGCGCGATCGCTCCTAACTGCAATCCTGGCGGATAAACTCCCTCTTCTTTAATCTGCTTAATTGCCGCATCAGAAATTCTCAAATTCATCTTTAGCGCGATCGCTTTGACAATATCTCCGCGATCAATGATCCCAGAAACTGCCTCAGCCGGAGACAAGACCGTAATTCGCGGCAAACTTTGATTTTCCAAAAGCTGAATCACTTCCACAATCGGAGTGGATTCTTGCACGGTCGGTACTTCATTCAACGGATGCACAATGTCTAAAAGTGTCTTGCTCTCCCACTCGCTGCGCTCAATCCGTTGCAAATCTTCCGTATTAATCACGCCGCGATAGCGCCCATTCGAGGCAGCATAATACACAGCCGCACGCGATTCCGTAATTAAATAATCGTCTGCAAATTTCCGCACCGACATCGATGCATCGACAACCCGAAAATCTCGGGTCATTGCATCTTCGGCTTTCACCTTCAGCATCGCTTCTTGCAATTCAGTAATGCGATCGTATGCACTCGCATTCTGCACCACAAACCATCCAATCAACGCTGCCCATAATCCACCCGCAGTGGGTAATCCTAGATTGCGAGTGACACCCAGAACATCTGCTAAGCCCCAAGCGATCGCAAACAGCCCCAGGAATCGCCCAACTTTCGCCGCCGTCCGAATTCCTTTAATCTGACTTCCAGTCAATTTCCAGACGATCGCTTTGAGCACCTGCCCCCCATCTAAAGGCAAGCCCGGAATCATGTTAAATAAGGTCAAGACAAGATTAATCGCTGCCAAATCTCGAAACAGAATGCTCAAAGGCATTTCATTATTCGGCAAAACCAGCGTCAGCAGCGTCAGAATCACAAACAGCATAAAGCTGACGGCTGGCCCTGCGATCGCGACTTGAAAAGCTTTTCCAGGAGTTTTCGGCTCTTGTGCGATCGCGGCAATCCCTCCAAAGAAGAACAGCGTAATCGACTGCACTTGAATCCCTTGGACTTTCGCGACGAGGCTATGACCCAATTCATGCAGCAGCACCGAGGCAAACAGCAACATTGCCATCGCGAAGCCTGTGCCCCACGCCACAGGCGTGCCCCAATCCGGATAGCGATATTGCCACCGCAGCGCATTACTCAGGGTGACGATCACGAGGATAAAAAACCAAGACGGGTCAATCAGCAAAGGAATGCCAAACAGTGACCCAATTCGCCAACCAGATTGCATGAATCAATTCCTAAAGCAGCTATTTCTAGCATAAGAGATGGAACGAAGAAACGCTAACGTAGCCAAATTCCGACCTGGGGCGCGACAAAGGTATCAATCAGCCAGCCAATCCATAATCCCTCCCAACCGACGATCGCTAAAACCCATCGAATCGATTTTCCAAATCCCGCACCTTCCATCCGATATCGCGCACCCCCAAATGCCCACAGCCAAATGCCGAGGAATAAAAATGCGATCGCACTGATCTGGGCATTGGCATCTTGACGCACCGCCCAAACGATTGCACTAATGGCTGCCCCGCCCAACGAAATTGCACCCGCCTGCCCTAATTGCAAAGACCGAATCATTGCCACAATCAACACTGCGCCAGCAGCGACCAGCCATAATCCGATTTGAACGTCTGAGATTGCCAAAACCCAACCCACGATCGCATGAATGATCAACAGCAAGAACAATCCAGACATCGGGACTCGATCGAGATTTTGTCTGGGAATACAAAAAATAGCAATTGCCGTCAGGATTCCGCCGACTACGGCGATCGCTGCATCTAATTCTGTCGGTACGCTCATTTCTCAGAAGCCTCAACTCTATATCAGCGTAGCAAGGGCAAGGTCTTGTGTTACCCTAGATAAGCTGTTTAAACTCACACATTCAGGATTTCGGGTGGCGAAAGCTACTCCTGAATGGACGATGAACCCGAATTAGGAGATCAATTCATGCCAGTTGTTTCATTGGCTCAATTACTTGAGTCGGGCGTTCACTTTGGGCATCAAACCCGCAGATGGAACCCCAAAATGAGTCCCTACATTTACACCGCTCGTAACGGTGTACATATCATCGACTTGGTGCAAACCGCTCAGTTGATGGATAGTGCTTACAACTACGTGCGGACTGCTTCTGAACAGGGCAAAAAATTCTTGTTCATTGGCACCAAGCGCCAAGCTGCTGGAATTATTGCTCAAGAAGCTTCGCGTTGTGGCGCTTACTATGTGAACCAACGTTGGTTGGGCGGAATGCTCACCAACTGGTCAACGATCAAAACTCGTGTCGAGCGCTTAAAAGAACTTGAACGTCGCGAAGAAACAGGCGGATTGGATCTGTTGCCGAAGAAAGAAGCTTCTGTGCTGCGTCGTGAACTCGAACGGCTTCAGAAATACCTCGGCGGTATCAAACTGATGCGCAAACTGCCAGATGTGATCATCATGGTGGATCAGCGTCGGGAATACAACGCGATTCAAGAATGCGTCAAGTTGAATATTCCGATCGTCGCGCTGCTCGATACCAACTGCGATCCTGACACCGTTGACGTGCCCATTCCTGCTAACGATGACGCAATTCGATCGATCAAGTTGATCGTAGGACGTTTGGCTGATGCCATTTACGAAGGTCGTCATGGTCAACTCGAAGCAGAAGAAGAGTACGACTACGAAGGCGCAGAAGAAGAGTACGACTACGATGAAACGGAAGCTACTGAAGAGGAAGCTGCCGCAGAATAGTAGGGGAATAGGGGAATGGGGGAAGGATTTTCTCCCTACTCCCCACTCCCCCAATTCGTCGGACAATATCAGAGAAGAAATTGGGAACTCAGGCAAATGGCAGACATTTCAGCAAAAGCGGTGAAAGAACTGCGCGAAAAGACTGGCGCAGGGATGATGGATTGTAAAAAAGCGCTGACCGAAAATGGCGGCGATATGGAAAAGTCGATCGAATGGCTGCGGAAGAAAGGGATTGCTTCGGCAGATAAGAAGGCTGGCAAAACTGCGGCTGAAGGCTTGGTCGGAAGCTATATTCATATCGGCGGTCGGATCGGGGTGTTGGTAGAAGTGAACTGCCAAACCGACTTCGTAGCTAGAAACGAAGCATTCCAAGACTTAGTTCGCAGCATTGCGATGCAGATCGCTGCGAGTACGAACGTTGAGTATGTCCGTGTCGAGGATATTCCAGCGGATATCGTGGCGCGTGAAAAGTCGATCGAAATGGGCAAAGACGACCTCGCGGGTAAGCCTGACAATATTAAAGAGAAGATCGTTCAAGGTCGGATTGATAAGCGCTTGAATGAAATGTGCTTGTTGCCGACTCCTTACATCAAAGATCCCAACATCACGGTTGAGGAATTGGTGAAGCAGAACGTTGCTCAATTGGGTGAGAATATCCAGATTCGTCGCTTTGTGCGCTTTGTCCTGGGCGAAGGCATTGAGAAAGAAGAGTCTGACTTTGCGGCAGAAGTCGCGGCACAGATCTCCGGCGGTAAATAAATTCTGACTTTGACAAAAACCTCCGAGGTTGTAAAAATCTCGGAGGTTTTACTTTGGGCGACCAATCGAAATCCAGTCAGGATTAATGCGCTTCTTTCCGTTTGCGCATCGAAAGCTGTTTTTCAGGATCAATTCCTTCAAAGGTGGGGGGTAGCCAAACCCGAACAACTAATAACAGCGCCATGACGACTAGAAACGCGCAGCCTGCTAGGATTTGCGTCCACTGAACCTCTAATACACCTCGAACAATAAATTCTCTGAGAACTGAAACGATCGCAACTTCAACCGCAACGCCGATCGAGACACGCTGTTCCTGCAAGTAAATGATCAGCAACCGAAACAATTCAACCAAAATCAGCAAAAACAAGATGTCTGCCGTAACACCATGAAAATTCAAGGGCGGCAAGAGTGAGAAGAACATTGCCCGCAATTGGATCACCATCACACAGAACAATCCAATACAGAGCGAAACAACAATCAAATCTTGAACCGTTTCTAATGTTTTAACCAAGTAAGCGCGGCTTGAATTGATTGACCACCGTTCTTCGGTCTCAGTCAACGATGAGTACGATGGCTTGATCGAATCCTGCATAGCGGTGGCTCCTTAAGAATGAGTCATGAACTTGATTAAACTTGAGATAAGCTTATATTTCAAGCTAACTTGCATTGGTTTAATTTATAGAATCAATCAAATGCGCGATCGCGGATCCGTTTGGAAGAAACCTGCTAAAGTAAATCTGCATTTAGAAGCGGCGATTTAAGATATGACTAGAGCGGGTGTTGGAATTCGCACAGCCCAAACACGATCGGAACGCATGACCGGACAAATTCATGTGTACGATGGCGCAGGAAAAGGCAAGTCTCAAGCAGCCTTGGGTGTGGTTTTGCGATCGATTGGACTCGGAATTCAAAATCTCTCACCGACGCGAGTCTTATTGCTGCGATTTCTCAAGGGGCCGGGACGGACTTATGACGAAGATGCCTCGATCGCAGCGCTGCAACGTGCTTTTCCGCATTTGATTGACCAAGTTCGGACGGGACGGGGCGAATTTTTTGGGGCGGATGAGATTACGAAGTTCGATCGCCAAGAGGCTCAGCGCGGATGGGATGTGGCGAAAGGTGCGATCGCATCTGGGCTTTATTCGGTCGTGGTCATGGACGAACTCAATCCCGTTCTTGATCTGGGACTCTTACCTGTGGATGAAGTGGTGAGAACGCTGACGTTAAAGCCGGATCACATGGAGGTGATTGTCACGGGACGCGCGGCTCCACAAGCATTAGTGGATATTGCGAACTTACATTCTGAAATGAAGCCGCATTATCATTCTGCAAAGGAAGAAGGAATTGCAGGCATTGAGATTTATACCGGGGCAGGAAAAGGGAAATCGACGAGTGCATTAGGCAAGGCTCTGCAAGCGATCGGGAAAGGGATCAGTCAGGATAAATCCCACCGCGTTTTGATCATGCAATGGCTGAAGGGTGGCACTGGCTACACCGAAGATGCAGCGATTAACGCATTGCGTCAGAGCTATCCGAACTTGGTCGATCATCAGCGATCGGGAAGAGATGCGATCGTTTGGCGGGGTCAGCAGCAAGAGTTAGATTATGTGGAAGCGGAGCGGGCTTGGGAAATTGCGAGAGCTGCAATTGCTTCGGGCTTGTATAAAACGATTATTTTGGATGAGTTGAATCCGACAGTCGATTTAGAGCTTTTGCCGGAAGAACCGATCGTGCAGGCGTTGCTGCGGAAGCCTCGCGATACGGAAATCGTGATCACCGGACGGTGTAAGAATCCACCTGCTTATTTCGATTTAGCAACGGTTCACTCGGAGATGGTCTGTCACAAGCATTATGCAGAGAAAGGGGTTGACCTGAAACGTGGCGTTGATTTTTAACGGCTTCTTTTCCAGGTAGATAAAACGTGATCGCGCTTCTCAAGGCTCTGAAGTGCGATCGTGCTTCGGTTCGATGGTGTAATTAGGAATCGGTTGACCGGAGACGATCGAATAGAGCACGTCTGGATCGAGATCTGCGCCATTTTCCCAAACGATCGTGCCAAATTCTGGGTTAACTTGCACGGTTGCGAAGTACGTTGGATCAGCAAGAGCAGAGAAGATGCCTGAGAATTGGATGATTTTGGAAAGGTCAATCACGCCTTCGATGCCGTCCTCAAAGCGGAGGTGAATTTGGTAGGGTGCGATCGCTTGAGCGCTAACAATGTCTTTAAGCATCGAATTACTCCAAAGGTTCGATCGATTCTAGAGGATTTGCTTGTCGTGCTAACTCCCAGTTTGCCAGAAGTTCAGCTTGATGTATTTCTGCCCATTCCCGGACAAGTCCAAAGACTCTAATTGAGAGCTTTCCTTCTAGGATTGAGAGAGTTTGAATGTCTACGATCGCTTTCTGCTGCCCATAACGTACATGGAAATGAGGCGGCGGGTGATCGTTGTAATACATCGTGATCACGATTCCGAAAAAGCGGCTAATTTCTGGCATTCTACTTTGAGAGAACTGTCTTTAAGTTTATCTGTCCAAGGATGTTCACGTGCGTTCGACATTCTCCCTTGCTCGATCGCGCTTCTCAAGGCTCTGAGGATTGGCGAGTTCGATCGTAGGGCAAAAGTAATGTGGTTTCGATGTTGTCGCGGACTTCGCGACTGACGTAGCAATCACTGTTGAGACAGTCTACGAGAAGTTTGTTGGCATCGTAGTACTGTAGGAGCAGTTCTTCCTGAACCTGGGTAAATTGCCAATCCTGCCCAATGTTGCGGAATTGAACCATCACAGTTCTAAGTTGCTCAGTCCAAGCTTGCCTGTTCGTTTTCCACCAGTATTTGTAAGATTCCCAGTTGTCGATAGAAGGAAGTTGGTTTTTGAGTTTTTGCAACTTCTGCTGCAATTCCGGATCGAAGGCGAGGTCGCGAGCGAGGTCGCGACCATGGGCAAGGGTGCGGGCGAGGACGAGCGCGCGGTCGAGAGTGCGGTCGAGGTTGCGAACTAGGGCGAGGGCGAGGTCGAGATCGCGGGCGAGGTCGCGAGCGAGGGCGAGAGCGAGGGCGAGAGCGAAATAGAAGGCTCGAATTGCAGCAAGTTGGTAGGGAGCATCTACAGAGTAGGACTGTTGCTCAACCCAAGCAAGAAATTCTTGTAGTTTCTTCTCTTGTGCTGGGATGAGATCGATTTCTTCTTTCATTGCCTGCAAGAGCTTATCGGCATTCTTCAGCATTCCGACTGTGAGAATGAAAATCTCTCGCCATCGCTTCTCAGGAATGTGGCAGACAAGATCATCAAAATTGCCTTCTGACTTCTCCTTAAACTGCCGAGCCGTGAAGTATTCCTGAAAGGTAAGATGAGAAAAAGAATAAATTCCTCGCGCCCGTTCGACGAGAAAACCATGTTGGGCTTCGATCGATTTCAATACTGCTTCGCTATCAAGCTGCAACGCTTCAGGATCATTACTGGCATTGGGTAAATTGCGGATATAGTCCCGAATCTCTTCTTCGACAAATTTCTGTTTGAAAAAGTACTCACTCCGCACAAAGGTAGTAGAAGCAACTTGACTGAGGAGATCTTCTTTTCGCTGGAGCGAGAGTTGCTTGTAGATCTGTTCTCGTTTGATGTTGCGCTTGGCATCCCACTTCTTCAGCAAGACATCTACTCCTTCTTTGTAGAGTTCTGAGCGGTTCGCTGGAAATCCGGCTTGTTCTTCAAACACAAGACAGAGCAGTGTTAGTAACAGCGGATTCGTTGCTAGCTCCTGCAAGCCTGGATGTTTTTCGAGTTCCTTTGGAAATTCCTCAGCTTTAGTTGGATCATTCGGCAGAAACCATTTATTGGTAAAGTCAGCAATCTGTTCCTTGTTAAAGTCAGCGATTTCGACCTCTGTGAAGGCTGCAAAGGTATATTCTTTCGCTGCAATTCGACAAGTCATGACAAATTGATTGCCATCGAACTGTTCTGATGTGCGCCGAATCGTGTCTAAGATACGATCGCTATCTTCCACGCGCACTTCATCCAATCCATCCAGAAACACAAACCCTCGCCCCGATTGCAGCAGGCGCTCTATGGTATCGAGTGCAGTATGAATTCCGCAGTTCTCAAGCTGCTGCGCAAGAAACTTTAGAAGGGTCGGTTGTCCTGATGCCTCTGCAAACTCCTTCAGCGTCACAAACATCGGAACTCGATGGCGATACAGGTTGCCTTCCTTACATTGCAGTGCTAACCATTTTAGAAAGGTCGTTTTCCCTGCCCCCGGTTTGCCCAAAATCAACAGCTTATCGTGTCGCTGAACTGCTTCTACTCCAGGAATTCGCTCTTGTCGCACTCGTCCCAAACTCAAGCGATCGAAGTTGGTCAGATCGCACCCGTCTAGTAAGTTCTCTACACTGCTTCGCTGATAGCTAGAAACCTTCTCCAGAATATTCACAGTTGTATAAATCGAATCGATCGTAATCGGTTGCTCCATATCCAGCACTCGCATCGTGCCGCAGCGTCTTTGAATGTCGCCACTGATCTTTTCGCGCACCTCTTGAACGATCGCCTCAATGTCATATGGTGGAAGTGCGATCGCTCTGCGAATTCCCTCCACCACATTTAGGAATCCATCATCCTGATCCACCCACTTCGTAATTGGAAGTCTATTCGTGGGTAACACTTGCAACTTACTAAAGGGTGAATCTTGCCAATCGACCGGACGCAGAATAACCGGAATGATGCAGGCTTCTCTGGCTTCGTGCCGCTGCATCGCACGGGCGAGTTCAACACTATAGCGATAGCCAGAAGCGAGAAAATCCGAACTAATCAACAGCAGAATAATTCCAGCAGATTCAAGATGTAGATCGATTTGCTTTGCCCGTTCGGAACCCGCAGTAATTTTCTGCGTGTGCCAGGTCTGAATGATGCCTTGATGCTGAAGATTGCTGAGATGATTCTCCAACTTCTGCATCAACTTTTCATCTAGCTTAGAATGGGAATAAGAAATGAAAATCTCGATTGGCTTCATCGTCACACGCTTCAGGACAAAGTACCGTCTAATGCCTAATACTTTATCGAGAAAAATAGAAGAATGCTATCTGTGATTGTTGTTTATGCGATCGCCAACCCAGAAAACCTCCAGCTTCATCTTAAAGCCGAGTACATGGAAGGAGTCACACCACAAAACTTGCCCCTTCTCCTTGTGAAGCTTGCCAACTGCGCGCATCGTAATAGAGATCCTCTAACGAAATGCTATGCAAAGCCTGCTGCAATTTCTGATGCAAGCGATTCCACACGCTAAATGCCACCCAATCTTCCGCCTGACCCTCATCGGGTGTGTGATGAGGCAAAGGATCAATGCTTTCACCCACTGCTGCTAGAATCTCTCCCAGCGAAATCTGGGAAGGATGCCGCGCCAGCTGGTAGCCTCCATGTGCGCCGCGAATCGAAACGACCAATTCTGCACGTCGCATCTCAATCAACAGCTTTTCTAAATAGGGAGCAGGGAGATCCTGTCGATCGCTAATTGCTTTCACCGAAGCAGGACCATACTCCGGCTGAAAACAGAGATCTAAAAGGGCTTTCACGCTGTAATGTCCGCGTGTGGTTAGCTTCATTGAGTCAGATTAAACGCACAGTCTTCATTCTAACCGCGCAGTTTCATCAGCTCTTGAGGAGTCGCATTCAGTTTGATGCGAGTAAACGTAATCTCTTGATTAGAATTGAGCGTGAAAAACCACGTGACATTGACTGAAAACATCGGCATTTGAACGTTTCCAGTAATTTGATAGTCGGTTGTTTCAGGAACCGCAATTCCTTCACGTGGAAAAGCTTGTAATCCTACGGCTTCTCGTTGCAGATAATCTGCGATCGCACTTCTTCCCACGATCGGCGATTCAAACGGCGCTTGCATCGCTCCTTCTGGATCAAATAATTCGCTCGTTGCCCCGAATTCGCCTGCGTTTAGCGTTGCAAAGTATCGCAAGATCGTGGGGTGTGAAATGCCTTCAATCTCCATAGAATTTCCCTCGTTTCAGTCAAACTAGAATAGAGAAGCTGCGCAAGAGATGTCATGACGCTTACGGAAGAAATTAAGCAAAAAGCGATCGAGCTAGGATTTCACAAAGTTGGAATTGCATCGGTGACTGATCCGGCTCAAAGTTCTGCAGTTCAGGCGTTGCAGAATTGGCTCGATCGCGGATTTCAAGCGGACATGGCGTGGATGGCAAATCCGAAACGTCAGAACATTTGCGAACTCGTTCCAGAAGCGCGATCGATCATCTGTGTTGCCTTGAACTATTACACCGCGCAGCAGCGACCCGCAGGCAAGGAATATGCAAAAATTTCTCGCTATGGTTGGGGACGAGACTATCATCGAATTTTGCACAAAAAACTGAAAGCCTTCTCGATGTGGCTCGAACAAAATGGAGCGCAAACTCGTTATTTTGCCGATACTGCTCCAGTGCAAGATAAGTTTTGGGCACAGCAAGCAGGACTCGGCTGGATTGCGAAAAATGGTAATCTGATTACTCGCGATTATGGGTCTTGGGTGTTTCTCGGTGGCGTTGTCACCAATTTAGATTTAGCGATCGATCAACCTCATACCCAGCATTGTGGAACCTGTACTCGTTGCATTGACGCTTGCCCTACCGATGCAATCACAGAACCATTCGTAATTGATGCAAATCGCTGCATTGCGTACCATACGATCGAGAATCGGGCTGAGAATTTACCAGAAATAGATCTCAAAGGATGGGTCGCAGGTTGCGATATCTGTCAGGATGTTTGTCCTTGGAATCAGCGGTTTGCTCAGGAGACAGATGTACAAGACTTTCAACCGCGATCGTGGAATATTGCCCCGACCTTGAAAGAATTAGCTGAGATTTCTGAAGCAGAATACGATCGACGATTTACCGGATCAGCATTGCGACGCATTAAAATTGGCATGTTGAGACGAAACGCGAAGGCAAATTTGCGCGAATGATCACAGGTGTAAAACAAAGATAGTTGAAGTTTGATCAGGCTCTCCTGAGATCTTGCACCATTCTCAATAAGGCTTGCCAAACGCAACAAAATCTGAAAGAAAGGGCGTAGAAATAAAAATGAGACGGTTATGGAAACCATCGTTGAACACGCCCAATCGTTAGTGTATAGT
>NZ_JAFLCJ010000016.1:0-165466 GCF_017302695.1 Leptolyngbya sp. UWPOB_LEPTO1
CGAATCGCTTGTTGTCTCAGGTAATTTTGGGTAGTTGGATTCAGCAGTCGAGCATCGGGTTTCTTCATGTCTCGATTCTAGCAATTCTCTCCTTACTTCTGCATTCTCTTCGATTGCCAGGTTAATAGGCGGAAATCGTATCAAGATTGGAAGCCGTTTATTTCAGTATTGGAACTCCAGAGAAATAGAGGGAGAAGTCAAAACATTAACCATTAAGCGCACTCCATTAGGAGAGTTATTCATGGTTGTGGTGGTTGATAGCGTTGCTGAACCAGAGACCCAATTCGAGACGGGTAATATCGCTGGATTTGATTTCGGTTTGAAGACGTTCCTCACCTGCTCAGAAGGATTCAAGATTGAATCACCGCTCTTTTTCAAGCAAGGCTTAAATGCGATTCGGAAAGCCTGCAAGCAACTATCGCGCAAGCAGAAAGGATCAAAACAGAGAGAGAAAGCCAGAAAGCATTTGGTGCGACAGTATGAAAAGATTGCCAACCAAAGACGAGACTGGTTTTGGCAACTCGCTCATGAGTTGACGAATCAATTCGACGTTCTCTATTTTGAGACGTTGAACCTCAAAGGGATGCAGCGTCTTTGGGGGCGAAAGATTCAGGATCTTGCGTTGCGTGAATTTCTGAGCATTCTGGAATGGGTAGCTCAGAAGAAAGGAAAACTTGTGGAGTATCGTGACCCGTGGTTTCCTAGCTCCAAAATGTGTTCTAAGTGTGGGCACGTTTTAGAATCGCTGGATTTGAAAACTAGAGAGTGGCGCTGTCCCGAATGCAATACGCTGCATGACCGGGATGAAAGCGCCGCTAAAAATATCAAAATGGGCGAGAAACCGTCCATAGGCTTAGGAGATATCAGACAGGCTCAGCCTGCAATCTCTGCTTGAAGCCTGAATCCCACGTGCTTCTAGCCGTGGGAGTGGTTCAATGGATGTTTGCGCCTTCTGGTAGAGGTCTACCTTTTGGCTCAGGCAATGAAGGTCGCCGCTCATAAGGCAGTGGAATATACTGCACCGAAGGACGACCTCCTTGAGGTTGCGGATACAGTTCCATCAGGTCATAAATCTCTCGACCCAGACCTACACTGATCGGTAATCCCATCTCCGAAGCTTCCTCTACCGTAATCGGATAATCATGAGTCACTTTCCCAGTGGTCAAGGCATCAATCACAGATTCAATCCGGTCTGGCGCAATCTTCTGCTGGGGCACAGAATCTTTGAGTAAGGTTCTGACAAAGCGCTGAACTTGAGCGATCGCTTTTCTCGACAAGTCCGCCATGATCAAGGTCTGATCATCAATTTCAGAAATCGGCTTCTCTTCGACAACTTTGAGAATGCTAGCAGCCGGGAAATTTCCTAACTGCGGATCGACAGGCCCTAATACTGCATTCGCATCCATAACAATCTCATCGGCTGCTAATGCCAACATGGTTCCACCACTCATTGCATAGTGAGGCACATGCACTGTGACTTTGGCAGGATGGCGAATCAACGCTCTTGCAATCTGTTCTGTTGCTAAAACTAATCCACCTGGCGTGTGCAAAATCAAATCAATCGGGACATCTGGTGGAGTTAACCGAATTGCTCTGAGAATTTGTTCGGAATCTTCGATCGTAATGTAGCGCGATAACGGAATTCCTAATAAGCTAATCGATTCTTGGCGATGCACTAGCAAGATCACTCGACTGTTGTGTTTCTGCTCAATCTGCTTCAGGGTGCGATATCGCTTTGTCTCAATCTGTTTGCGCTGCCAGAGCGGTTGCAAGGAGGAAAAAATAAAGAATATCCAAATCAGATCAAAGAAACTGAAAGTCATAGAAGTTAAGCCTAAGTGCAATGATTTAAGTGCAATACAGCCCTATTCTTTCAGTTCTGCCTTTTGTAAATCTCTGCCTGGAGAGCGAAACTAGACTAATCCTCGGACTAAGCCTACAAAGATTCCCTCGATCGCAACATCTTCCGCACGTTTCTCAATGACTGGATAGCTCGGATTCGCAGGTTGCAGAATGATCTGATCTCCACTCCAAAAGAGATGCTTCAACGTCGTTTGCGTTTCAAACCGAGCCGCAACAATCTCACCGTTTTGAATCGACTTCGGCTCAGATGTCTTTCGCAGAATCACAACATCGCCATCCGCGATCGCGGCTCCAATCATGCTATCTCCCTTCACCCGTAGGGCAAAATACTCTTGCATCTGCGTGCGTCTTTTTCCCACAAAATGCGGCAAGGTGGAAATATCAACAAACTCGTCAATTTCTGAATCTGGAAAGGTTTCGACTAACCCCCCGGCTGCAATCACCCCGAGAATCGGAATCGTCCGCGATCGCGGCTTACAAATCACGAGCGACTTTACCGATCCTTCTTTCCAAGCAACATAGCCCGCTGCTCTCAAATCTGTTAAATGAAATCGAATCGTATCTTTTGATTTGTAGCCCAAAGCGGCTGCCATCTCACCATAAGATGGCACAGCATGATAGCGATCGATGTAATCTTCAAGCCAATCTAACAGCTTTTGTTTTGGGGGAGATAGCTCAAGCATGACGATTCGGGCAGCATTTTGTTTCAAGTTTAGATTCTTCTAACATTCCCGGTATCCTGCTTGAGTTCCAGGTATAGCCCTAAAATAGAAGACGCACCGCTATGTCTTGTGACTTATGAACGCGCCTGTGGATTTTCTGGATGCTTATGATGTGATTGTCGTTGGAGCCGGACATGCTGGCTGTGAAGCGGCATTGGCAGCGGCGCGCTTAGGGTGTCGTACCTTGCTGCTGACGCTCAATCTGGACAAAATCGCGTGGCAACCTTGTAATCCAGCCGTGGGAGGCCCAGCAAAATCTCAGCTTGTTCACGAAGCAGATGCTTTGGGGGGCGAGATTGGGAAAATGGCGGATCGGACTTATTTGCAAAAGCGGATTTTGAATTCGTCGCGTGGCCCAGCAGTGTGGGCATTGCGGGCGCAGACAGATAAGCGCGAATATGCTCAGGTAATGAAGACGATCGTCGAAAATCAAGAGAATTTGACCATTCGCGAAGGCATGGCGACTGATTTGGTGCTGAATGCGAATGATGAAGTGATTGGAGTCGAAACGTACTTTGGTGTAGCTTTTGAGTGCAAGGCAGTTGTCCTGACGACAGGAACGTTTCTGGGTGGGAAAATCTGGGTCGGCAATAAGTCGATGGATGCAGGTCGCGCTGGAGAATTTGCCGCGATCGGCTTAACCGAAACGCTGAATCGATTCGGATTTGAAACCGGACGACTGAAGACGGGGACTCCGGCGAGGGTCGATCGTCGATCGGTGAATTTTGACTTGCTCGAACCGCAACCGAGCGATCCGGATGTGCGTTGGTTTAGCTTTGATCCAGAAGTATGGGTCGAGCGTGAAACGATGGATTGTCATTTAACGCGCACGACTGCTGAGACGCATCGGATCATTCGGGAGAATTTGCATCTCTCGCCGGTGTATGGCGGTTGGGTCGATGCGAAAGGACCGCGTTACTGTCCGAGTATCGAAGACAAGATTGTGCGTTTTGCAGATAAAGAAAGCCATCAGATCTTCATCGAACCTGAAGGGCGAGACATTCCAGAATTGTATATTCAAGGCTTTTCGACCGGATTGCCTGAAAAAATTCAACTACAAATGTTGCGATCGCTGCCGGGTCTAGAAAACTGTGCAATGCTGCGTCCTGCTTATGCAGTTGAATATGACTATCTTCCTGCGACACAGTGCTATCCGACGCTGATGACTAAAAAAATCAACGGATTGTTCTGTGCAGGGCAAATCAATGGCACAACAGGCTATGAAGAAGCAGCAGCCCAAGGTTTAGTTGCCGGAATTAACGCGGCTCGATTGTGTCAGGGGCAAGAAATGGTCATTTTCCCGCGTGAGCAGAGCTACATTGGTACATTGATCGATGATCTGTGTACGAAAGATTTGCGTGAGCCGTATCGGATGTTGACTTCTCGATCGGAGTATCGCTTAATTCTGCGCTCAGACAATGCTGATCAGCGCTTAACGCCTTTAGGACGTGAGATCGGATTGATTGACGATCGACGTTGGGCATTGTTCACGCAAAAGCAAGAAAACATTGCTGCCGAGAAAGAACGACTGCATGAAACTCGCATTAAGGAACTCGATGAAGTTGGTAAAGCGATCGCCCAAGGCACGCAGCAAGCCATCAAAGGATCAATTACCTTAGCTGAACTGCTTCGTCGGTCTGGATTTCACTATGCGGATTTAGAGCAGTACGGCTTAGGTAATCTTGAGCTAAATCGTTTTGAGAAAGAAGGAGCCGAGATTGATATCAAATACTCCGGCTACATTCAGCGCCAACAGCATCAGATCGATCAAGTGAGTAAACAAGAGAATCGCAAGTTGCCGGAAACCTTGAACTATCATGAGATCGATACGCTTTCAAAAGAGGCAAGAGAAAAGCTCTCGAAAGTGCGTCCTTTAACAATCGGGCAAGCGAGCAGAATTGGCGGAGTCAATCCTGCTGATATCAACGCTTTACTGATCTATCTTGAGATTCAAGCTCGACGACTCGCGGAGGCAGTGTAGCGACTGAGGTGAGATTGAGATTGTGCTGCTGTACTTGTTCGGGCAGCATAAAAATAAACGCGGTCATTGCACTCATGACTAGCATCTCACCTCCGTCCTCTAGCAGTCCAATCATCTTATTGAACTGATCCGGGGTAACGATATGGATAGTATCTGCCACAATTCCGAATACGACCAGCGCCAAGAGACTTTTAATTAAGACTTTCGAGCTTTTTCTAAACACCTGATCTCCCATCCGATACGCAAACCCTATGCCTGCTAGCAAGCATAGCCCGATCACGCCGGATACTAGGATCTCTCCATAATCTGCACTCCGTAGACCAAACAGGGTGGTAAATCCTAGCTGATTCCCGACATATAGCCCTAGATTTTCATGAATGCTGAGTGAATCATCGAGTAATAGATACAAAAATAGAAACATCCAGCTTAGATAGGTTAGTACCCGCTTTCTCAATGCGATAAAGCCGAGTATCAGCACACACCAAAATTCCTTTGTATATTGGAAAAATTCTGGCATTCCGCGATCGCGCTCAACAGAATAGAAATGCACATCAGAAGTCGGACTCCATTGCCGCGAACTATAAATAAAGACCAAAAAGTGTAGCAAGATGAACCCAAGATCGGTCAGGACTAGAAGATAGAACAATTTGTTCGCCCAATTTGGCGTTCTCAATCTTGTCATGCCTGTCTTCCTCACAGTTTAATATTTCTGACGCAATACACCCGGATTAAATGCTGAATACACTCATGTCATGTAGGAAGACAGTTGCTAGTCTTCAGCTACGGTGCCTTGTGTTCAGAGATGCAAACCCATCCGATGCAGAGATTGTACAAGAAGTTAAAAAAAGGTTAATAAAAGATTAAGAAAACCTCTCCTAAGACATAGAAAATCACTCTTGCTGTGAAAGTGTCCTGACTTAAGACATACGAAGCAAGAGTGATTCTAGACTCGTAAATGATTAATGAACAATGACAGGTGTTCCAACCTCTGCCCAGTAAAATAGCCATCTCGCGTGATCGACTGCAACATTCACACAGCCATGACTGACAGGGGTTCCAAAGTTGTGATGCCAGTAAGCGCCATGAATCGCATAACCGCGATAATAGTACATCGTATACGGGACATCTGGAGTGTCATAATCCTCTCCCTGCATGCGTGCAAACCGATGCTGAGATTGAATTTTAAACACGCCTTTCACAGTTGGAGTACTTGGTTTCCCGGTCGAAACAATCACGGCATAAACTTGTTTTTTTCCTTCCCAGGCATATACACGTTGCCGTGCAAGATCGACTTCAATCCAGCGCTGATTGCTTTTTTTGTAAGTTGAAATTGCTTGCGCGATCGTATCTGTCTGAGCATAGACAGGCATCGAGACGGGGAGAGGCGCAACAACTAAAGTCCCGATGAGTAGCGCGATCGATAAAAAAGAATGAATTTGTGTTTTCATCATTGCCAACCCAGAAATCGATGGGATGACAAGCGTAGATAGAGCAAAGTAGCGAAGTCTGAAGATGCAACCTGAAATGAGAGCAGTCTATCTAAAAGCTTGTAAATTTAACTACAAAATCATGACCTCAATTCCAGAAAGCTAGATGAACTCACTGAATCAACCCTTTCAGTAAGAGCACTCACCTTTTGCAGATTTTTACAAAAAAGATACACAAATTTACGGAGTATACGTAGAGAGACTCTCTATAGACTGTCGGTGCGGATCTCCTTGATTCTTTCTCAGTCAGATAAAGACGAAAGCCCCAGTTTATGAAAATCTCCTACTCAAGTCCATGCCCTCCGATATCAATCCTCTGGATTCGATGTTTCGCATTCGGTTTCATCCTTGCTGGATTTGGGGGGATGAGCTTCGCGGCAAAAGCTACCTCAGATAGCAAAGCTACTCTCGACCTCAAAGCAAAAGTCATTGTCAAATCGGACAATCTCAAATCGGACGATCGCCAAGCTGAAAAGCCCGATTTAGAACATCCTAGGGATGCGTCTTGGCTTAAATCTACTCCTAAGGCTGAAGCAAGTGAAATTGAGTTTTCTAAGCGCGAAACGCCAATTTCTAAGCCTGAAAAACCGATCTCTAAACCCGCAATGCCGATCTCTAAGCCCGAAACGACGCGCTTAGCAGGTGTCACTAAAGAAAATTTTCTCAAAACTCAAGCTCAGGCTAGCGCTCGCCAATTACTTGCAGAGTCTTCAACTTCAGAAAGCTTGATCGCTCAAGCCAGCGAAAATACAGAGAGCTTACGTCAGCGCTTAACGATTGAACCCTTGACCGAACTGCGGATTCCTGCCTATTCTCCCGGTTCAACTGTTGGTGTTCCCAGTGCTTTTGGCGCAAACTTTGGGGATGCATTCATTGGACTCGCATTTTCTAACCGCAGACCGAGAATCAACGAATCGGATGGTGCGCTGAGCGCTGGATTTGGATTAGGCGACTCTGAGCGTGCCCTCGGTTTAGAAGTTAATGCGAACATTGGCAGTTTGCGACGCTTCGGACGAAATGGCGATATCGGGCTAAAACTCCATCGTGCGCTCCCTGGAAAAGCCGCGATCGCAATCGGTTTAGATGAAGGCATCGTTTGGGGTGAAGCGAATCGGGATACCGTCTCGACCTTTTATGGTGTTGCAAGTAAAATCTTCGATTTGCGTCCTACCGATCAAGTCAACTCTTTACCTTTGACATTAACCTTGGGTGTCGGCGGTGGACGATTCCGCAGCTTTGAGAACATTGAAAATCGCCGAGGAGGAGTGGGAGTCTTTGCAAGTGCTGGACTGCGGGTTGTGCCACAGGCATCCGCGATCGCAAGTTGGACAGGACAAGATCTCAATTTGGGTGTTTCCTATGTGCCCCTGAAGACAACTCCGCTGTTCTTGACCTTTGTTGTCGGCAATGTTTTGGGGCGCAACGATAACAATACCTTGTTCTCCTTCGGGATTGGTTACGGTTTCAACTACGCAGGCTATCGGTACTAAATTTTAGTGAATTCTTATGCATCAAACCTTAGTTTCTTGGAAGCGCACGCTGGCACTGGGCGCAGTTTTTACTTTCGCGATCGTATCACCCAGTCTTGCTCACACTCCCCCTGGATCGAATGGGCTGACACCTGGGTCTGGGATTGTGCCTCCGAACCCGTCACCTCAGTTTACTCAAGAGATCATTAGCATCTTGCAGGCGCTCAGATCGGGTAATCCAACTCAACAAACGATCGCGAATATTCTGGTTTCAACGGGTCGCTTGTATCGGTATAACGAAACGATCGGAGAACTCAGAACCGTGATTTCTCAGTCCGCAGTTCCGCCGAATGAGCCAGGAGTTGAGCAAGATGCTCCGGGATTTGTGCGCTTCAACCTAGAGGGTGAAAGCAGTATACCGAGCCAGATTGCAACTCGGTTTACTCGCTATGTGGATACCTTGGGCAATCAGAATGGTCGCTTTAGAATCTTTGGCAACGATCGTCAAGGTGTGGCGCGCGATCTTCGAGTTGAGATCCTATCAAAATCAGAGCGTCAGGTTGAGTTGCGATTTACATCGACCTCTCCTGCTCTGAAAGATGCTATAGGGAAGCAGATGACTGAAACGATTCTTGCTCCAAATTCTAAAGTAGCAGCGGTACTAGCAGGTGTGCTTGCTGCACTGGATATTGCGAATGCGTCTCCATTGACGTTGCAAGCTGCGAAAAGTATGGTACTGTCACTTGGGAATACGAGTTTAACGTCGGCTGAGATTTTGCAACTGTCTCAGGGGTTGGCGGAAATGCTGATCGCAAGTGAAGCCGTATTTGGAGGCTGTGGCGAGGCGAGTGCTTTAGCTTGTACAGGATTCAATATGAATGCGCTGAGAACAGGAATTCAGGCTTACAACAAAGTGGTGAATGAAACGAGTGGCACTGCGCTTTTGGCTCTATCGCAGAATCCTGAGTTTCAAACCCTTGGCGATATCCTGCGTCGAGTTCGAGCGACCTTGGCGACTGGTGGTTAAACCTGAGCGATCGTGAATTCAATGCTCTCGGATCTTTGCTTGGCAACTGCCATTCGCAAATCCTAGCAGTTTGCCTCTACCTCTTTAATCCTGCTCATGTATTTCCTGCGCTATCGGTTGAAACTCATTCAGATACTCAGCGATGTGAAGGCTGAGTTTGCTGGAGTCGCGATCGCATTAATCAGCCTCCATCTGCTGATGTATTGGCGATTTACGGGCAATTTGAACTATGTTTCGATCGAACTGATCGGCTGGTCTGCGGTGTTCTATCGGCTTTGGCAACGCCGCGATCTCATTGTTTTGAGACGGGAAAGGGGGGCGCAGCTGTTCGGGTGGTTCTTAATCGCACTTTTACTTGTGCGCGGATGGAATCTGACCAGCGCGAGTGGTAGTATTCTTGGCTTGAATTCGCTGCTGATTGGGATTGCAATGGCTGCGATCGCAGTAGGATTTCAGCAATTCAAGCACTATCAACGCGAGTTTTGGATGGTTGCAATGATCGCGTTGCCGTTAGAGCAAGCGTTGACTCTGGTTGATCGCCTCATCAACTCTAGCCTGCTCACGGCAAAGTATTCTTTTACGCTGATGTGGTATTGCGGATTTCTAGTCGAGCGCCAGGGAACCTTACTCTCGTTGCCAACGGGAACGGTGAATGTCTATCCAGGGTGTTCAGGCTTAGAAGCAATTCTGGTTTCGTTGAAAGTGGCATTCTTTTTTTTAATGGTTTATCCCACTCGTCACAGAGAAAAGTTTTGGGTTCTGGCGATCGCGATTCTTTCTGCATTCATTGTGAATGGGTTCCGAATCATGCTGTTAGCACATTTAGTTGCAAGTCACAATACAGCAGGATTTGATTACTGGCATGGCAGTCAAGGTGCGCAGTTCTTTTCGATGATTTCGATGTTCATCTTTAGTGGTTACTGTCAGTCTCTAATCGAGCAGCCAAAGCCAGAAATTTCTCACTCAGAGAAGTCTCTAGAGCATTCATCTCGCTAATCTTCTATGATTTTCTCTCTTGTGCCATTCAGGCTAACTCTCTTCAGCATTGTTCTAGTTGCTGGCAGAATTGCGATTGATCCGAATCTTGGTCAAGATTCAGTGTTTGAGTTTCCCAATCAAGTACAACTCGATCAAGCTCAATTTGTTGCAGGACAGGCGATTGAAACGAAAAGCTTGCTTAGAGATTGGGGAGACATCAAAGGCTATGAATATACTTATCAACAAGACAATCAGGCATTCAAAGTAAAAATTTACTACCTGCCAGAATCAGATGGAGATATGGCGAGCTATCGATCTGCCTATGGGATTGATTCTCAAAAAGCTGTTGTGAAATCTCAGCAGCAGCAAGGACAGACTGGTTTTTACGATCGATTTGAGCATGAACAGACTGCTTATCTCAGTTCTTGTATCAATCCTCGCGGTTCGAGTACCGTGACGCACGCGCAATTTTTCGCGAATCGCAACACGTACGATCTGAAGCTCGATCGAGCTATCCCGGTAATTTTAGGCACAGAAGATTTGCGTGATTCCCGATGTTTGTGGGTTACAATTTCAGCACCCATTGCGAATCAGTCGGTGGATGCCGTTCATCAGCAATTAGTCGCAGTTTGGCAAGAGATTTATGCTTGGTGGTCGCCAAGATTTCCAAAACGTTAGCAAAGTAGAGTGATTATGCAGTTTGAGTCGTCTTCTGCCGGAAAGGCGATCGCAGGTTTGCGAATCGTAGGCTATGGAATTTTAGTCTTATGTGTGTTCGATCTCGTCGATTTGTTATATCCGTTTCAAGTGTTTAACTCGGATTGGGAGTTCAATACGGTTGGAAATTTGGTCGAGCGAGTTGGCTTTCCGCTAGTTGGGTTCGGATTGATCTTTCTGGGTGAGGAAACGAGTCGCCACAAGGTCGAGCGGTTTGCGCTGAAGCCCTTGTCGTGGGCGCTTTTAATTTATGCGATCGCTTACTTGCTTCTAGTTCCGCTCACAGTTAGCTCAGGCTGGCGAATTTACAATCAGAACAACGCCAAGCTGGTGAATCAACTTGCACAACAGCGCGATCGAACTAAAGCGGCTCAAGAACAATTAGGCAAGTTGTCAGATGAACAAGTCAAAGCGTTAGTTCAGCGATCGGCGATTGGCTCCGTAGAGAACTTTAATGTTCCTCAGTTTCGCAAGCAGCAGCTAGAAGGCGTGGAAGCGCAAGCTCAGCAGGTAGAAGCTCAACTCAAAGCAACCGTCGCCCAACAGACGCAGAATCTGGTCAAGAAGGGCACGAAATGGGCATTGGGTGCTGCTGTTGCGGGGGTTGCGTTTTTGTATCTCTGGTCTTTATCGAGTTGGGCGCGTGAGAAGAAAATCAAAGCTCGACCGCTGGCAATGTCGCGGTAGTCGCTCTCTTGCTGTCATGATGTTTGATCTGAGCATCGAGAATTGCAAACAGTTGATGTAATTGCCGCTGTGGATCGCATAGTTTAATTGCCCGCGTCACGCCAGCTTTTGCTCAGCGATCGCGGGCTTCAGGCTGCATGATCAATGGTTCTATCGAGCAGCCCAAACTGTCCCAGGCTTACGAATGATCAAGTGAGAATTCGGTTACTAGTCTGCCAGGAAAGCAAAGTGCAACCTTGTACTATGTTTAGGGCATGACAGCTTGAGTCTTGGCTAATGTCGCTAAAAACGGTTCAATCCCACCATAGAGTTCTCCAGCATACAGATGTAGCACTCGCATCACACGGTATCTCCTCGGTAGCTAAACTTTAGTGTGAACAGGATGACTTAAGCTCTGCTTCAGAATTTGAGCCAAGTGTTGCACATATGGCTCCGCCAGCATTGCTCCATGATCCCCAGGCATTTCATGAACCTCTAACCCTCCTAAAGCAATACTTTTCCAAAGTATTTCCGGTGTTTCTCGCGAACGCAAAACCCCACTCTCGCGCTCTTGAGCCTGGAAGAGTAAGACTTTACCCGGATAAGGTTTTGGCAAATACGGCTCGAAAAAATGAGATTCTCCAAGTGGATATGCTTGATACGCTTTATAAGCTCCTTCAGGAGAAGGCTGGACACGAGGAAACAATGCTGCGCGAGTTCTGCGGATGATTTCACTCAGTTCAAGCTCCGAGAGCTTAGTGATCGTCTGCTTGAACGAATTCCATCTCAAGCGCTTGCTGAGAAAAGTATCAAAAACAATCAGCGAACCGACTGACTGCCCAGACGCGATTAGCTGCTGCGCCATCTCCAGCGCAATTCTGCCGCCCAAAGAAAAGCCCATCAAAAAGTAAGGTCCTTGAGGCTGTAGCGATCGCATTTCTTGGATGTAATGACCTGCTAAGGCTTCGATCTGACGGGGTAAATCTGGAACATGCTCGATCGACTCTTGAGCAATCCCGTAGCGCAGTCCGTAGACAGGCTGATCAGATCCTAAATGCTGACACAGACTGCGATATTCCAGCACATGGATACCAAACAAAATGGGCTTAGAACCCTTGGTTTGCAGCGGAGCAAGGGAATACCACGCAGAAGGGCTACACGCTTTGATCTTCTGTGCAAGTTGCTGAATTGTGGGGGCTTCAAAAATACTGGCAAGGCTCAAGTCTCGGTCAAACAGTTCTTCGAGTTCTTCGAGTACATCGATTGCCAGCATTGAGGTTCCACCCAAATCGAAGAAATTGTCGTGAATCTGAATCTGCTCGACTGATAGTGCCTGTTTCCAAATTTGGGCAATGTCCTGTTCGATCTGATCAATCGAAGAGTGACCTGCTCGATCTGCATCAATCTGATACAGAAAGTCCTGATTTTGATCCCAATTTGGCTGTTGAGAAAGTAACTGTTCAGCAAGACTAGACATGGTTCCCCTCATCCAACAATTTTATATGTAACGCTATTTCTGCGAAGGATGCACCTCTGAAAATCAAAATAATATAGCCTTCTTTGAGCTAAGCTATCTGTCTGAAATTGCAACTTATACGAATGCTGTTTCCTTGCGATTGATCGCTCGCTCATAAATTCTCAAGCTCTCTTGTGCCATCAGATCTTGATCAAATTGCAGCGATCGCGTGCGACTTGCGATCGACAATTTTCCCCGTAACTGAGGCTCTCTTAACAACCGATTAGCAGCTTCTGCCAATGCCTCTGCATCATTCATCGGAACCGTTAATCCTTCAATTCCACCTCGGCTCACCCAAGTGACTCCACTCTTTGGAATTGCAGTATTAATTACCGGACACCCACTTGCCATCGCTTCTACTTGCACTAACCCAAATGCTTCACTACGCGCATTCGACGGAAACCATAAAGCAGTCGATGCCCGATACGCTCCAACCAGTTCATCTTGAGTAAGCTGCTGCTTAAATACCACGCGATCGCCCACACCAATGTCCATTGCCTGACGCTGCAAGGCGTCTGCTAACTCGCCTTTCCCAACAATCATTAAGGTTCCAGGAACGTCGCGTAAAGCGGCAATTGCGACATGCAAGGCTTTGTAATAAACTAAGCGCCCCACACATAGCCAAATTGGACCTGAATGCATTGCCCTTAATCGTCTCTCGTAAGCGATCGCGGCTGGAGTCGGCTGGCGATAAATGGATAAATCAATCCCAAAGGGAAGAACTTCAACGCGATCGCGATAGGGACGTAGAAAATCTGATCCTGCTAGATAATTTGGGCTACCAATCAAAACTCGCGCCGCCCGATGGTAAATATGCTTGAGCATCGGATTGACAACATGCTTGAGTACGCGCTGTTTCACAATATCGCTATGGTGCGTCACAACCAGCGGAATCGTTGAATTTGCTAATGCCCAATGCATTCCCATTGCGGGATTCGGCGTATGTAGATGAGCAATATCATAGGCAGCCCTGCGTCTATCAAAATATTGAGAGAAAGTTGTAAAAACATCAACGCGTGCAACATTCAACAGTCGTCCTAGTCGAATCACGCGTACATTACCGTCGAGTTCTTCAATCGTGTAAGTTTGCTGAGCTTCTCGACCTTCGCGATCGCAAGTGTTCACGCACAAAACATCAACCTTCGCCCCTAGTGCAGCTTGCGAAGTGGCGATAGCACGCACATGCGTTTCAATCCCACCGGGTTGAGGTGGATAGTACTTTGATAGATGACAAATTCGCAGCGGGGGATGCGGATTCCGTACAGATCTACTAACACTGGGGGCTTCAATGTGATTTGAGATTTGAATGTACGACATGATTACAATACAGGTGTGACAAGATCAATAAGAAATCTGAGCAAATTGACAGGTAGAATTCTCCCAGAACAATCATTCGACTAACTCTTAAGGGGCAACCGCAATGATCAGGATGAGTCGCCAAGGCTGGGTTGATAGAAATAGTTGCAAACTTACTAAATCGAATCAATTTTAGTACTTGAATTTTACAGAGTTTCTTTTACTAGAGAGCTACGTAGATGTGCGGGGATTCGTTTAGCTTGTAGAAGAAAAGAGAACGTTTCTAGATAATTTCTTGGTGTAATGATCAATTTGAATTTATTGTGGATGCACCATCAAATCATCGACTATATTGCAATCGCGAAAATCTGGGTTGTATCTGTTGAGCAAAACCGAAACACCAGCGAACTTCAGGATTCGAGAGCAATCCTGAAGTTCATGAGCAGATATTATTGTGGCGAACGACTAGACTAATTACCTAGCAAGAGTCGTAGCAATCCAAAAGCTCCTGTGACTGGGCTAACAACTGCTCCTAACAGATCAGAAATTTTTGCTGTACTGCTACGATTCACAATGATCACATCGTTTTGATGAATTGCTGGATTTGAATTCTCATCTAATCCGATCGCAACATCAAACTTAAATTCTCGCCGATTCACTGATCCATCCGGCATCAAACGCACTAATTCAATCTTCGTCTTTTTACCTCGCCCCGGTGCAACACCGCCCGCTGCGAGAATTGCCTGCATCAACGTCGAATTCGGACGTACAGCAACACCCCCGGGTCGAACAACCTCACCAACCACATTCACCTGAATTTGCTCAGGCGAAAAATTGCTCATTGCAATGTTTGTTGCCTCAGTTGGATCAATCTTCTCTGCGATGGGCACATACACTGTATCGCCATCTTGGAGCGGGATATCTTGTGCTAGCTCACCTTCTCTCAGATACTTCCACAAATTCACCTTGATTGTTTCCGGCGTACCATCTGCTGTGGGACGGCGCACTTCAATCTCTTTGACATTTGCCAGTTGAGCAATCCCACCCGCAGTTTGAATTGCTTTAGAAACGGTCGGCCACTGGCTCCCACTCTCAGCCGAGCTTCGCTGGCTCAAACTTGCCTGGTTCACTTCACTCCCAATCGTATTGACGATGTAAGATCCCGGACGATTGACTGCACCAATAATGCCGACTTTCAAAGGGCGGGGCGCAATCAAACTCACCGTAACGACAGGATTCTTGACAAATTTCTGATACCGCTCTTTTAAGCGTTCTGAAGCTTGATTCAGCGTCAATCCCTGAACTGATACACTGCCTACCCACGGTAGATTCAACATACCGTCTAGTAGAATTGTGTAGCGTGGTTCCAGCGTGAGTTCAGGAACATCAAACAGATCGAGCCGCACTAAATCTCCTGCGCCTAACTTGTAGCTACTTCCGATCGCTGACGTAATCTCAGATTTGGGGGTTACGCCTGCTTGCAGGAGCGGCAGCGTTCTAGAGGGTGGCATTGGAGTCTGAGCCAACACAACGATCGGCTGAATCATTGCCATTGACAAGCCTAGACACAAGCGAGTTAAAGCCCTATTCATATTGAAGTTAATGGCAAATGTGACAATTAGAAGAAGGTACAGGCAAACGTTAAGGTAAACGATTCTAGGGAATTTCCACCCTGTAATATCCCTAGATTATCAGTACTGCTCAAAACGTGAGATTCAGTACCATTACGGACTCTGGAATCAAAATGGCGTGAAATACTGGGCGCAACCTGATGGTGTTCTGCACTGCCAGCAGAAAATACGCAAGTAGCATCACGGAATACCCACTTGAGTTCATGAGTACTAATCCTTTATCCAAGCTGTATCAATCTGAGCGAGAGCACGCAACTCCGCTGCACCTTTTTAGCCTAAAAAACACGGAGAGCCGTTCCGAAGTTGATCTCAAGAAGATCTGGGATATTGTCCAGCGAAGAAAGCTCTTTGTCGCAGTCGTTGCTCTGATTCTATTGGGTGCAACTATGGCATGGTCAGTCTCGCGCAAGCCTGTCTATATGAGTACATTCCGGCTATTGATTGAGGCAGATAAAGGCAAAATGCTGGGACAGCAAGCCAGTATGGGGCTGAGTGAACTTACTTCTAGTACGAATTTTACGACTCTAACTCAAGTACTCAAAAGTTCTCAGGTGTTACAGCCTGCTTTCAAAGAACTGCAAAAAGAATATCCGAATCTTAAGTTTGATCAGTTTCTCACATCACTCTCTGTGACTCGCCTCAAAGATACCGAAATTCTTGAAGTCAGCTATCTCGATCACGATCCGAATCAAGGGCTATCTGTGGTTGAGAAGCTGTCGCAGAACTATTTGGATTATGGGGAGCAATTAAGAAGTCGCAATCTTCAACAAGGAATTAAGTTTGTCGAAAAACAGCTTCCTGGACTTTACACCCGAGTCAATCAGATTCAAAGTCAACTCCAAGGGTTTCGAGAATCAAACCAGATTGTGAATCCAGAAGATCGCGCAAAATACTTGATTACTCTCAGTAGTGAGATTGAAACGAATCAAAAGCAAACTCAAGCAAAGCTGGCTGAGTCCAAAGCACTTTACGCAACGTTGCGAAAGCAGGTCGGCAATACTCCTGAAGTTGCGATCGCGGCTTCTGCACTCAGTGAATCGAAAGCGTTTCAAGAACTACGATCGCAACTCCAGCAAGTTGAAACTCAGCTGTCAATGAACGCAGAGCGCCTCACTCCAGATGCTCCTCCGGTGCAAGCATTGATCAAGAAGCGCCAGGGAATTCTCGCTCAAATGGAACGAGAAGCAAGGCAAACTTTGAGTACAACTGGCGTGAAACAAGCTCAAGGCAACCTGAGTGGAACGTTAATTGAACTCAACCGCCAGCTGATTACAGTGAGCAATGAGATCAATGCGCTAGAGGCGAGAGATCGCTCCCTCGTAGCAACGGCTCGGCAGTTGCAAGTGAATTTAAAGGCAATTCCGTCTCTGATTCGTCAAGATGTCGATCTACAGCGAGAACTCAAGGTTGCGAATGATAGCTTGGATCGCTTCCTTGCCAGTCGTGAAACATTGCAAATCGAAGCGGCACAAAATACACAGCCCTGGCAGATTATTTCTGCCCCTTCCCAACGTCCAGCACCGATTTTCCCAAGCATTCCTCAAAGTGCGGCATTAGGCGCTCTCGGCAGCCTGTTTCTCAGTGTTTTAGCAGCACTCCTCGTCGATAAACTCGATGATGTTCTCTATTCTGCGGAAGACCTCAAACAGGATACAAAGATTCCATTGCTAAGCGTCATTCCGTTCTACAAGAACCTGCATGAACCAAGCTTGCCCGCAATGTCTTCGTTACGGAATCTACCGAGTGGAGCTTTGGCTGAAAATGCGGGTAAACCTGCTCAAACGTTCTCGATCGACTTAAGCGAAGATGCTGCTATCTTCCGCGAGGCATTTCGGAGCTTGAATCTCAGCCTTTCAATGACGAATCTGCAAAATCCATTGCATTCGATCGTCGTTGCTTCAGCGCTAGCAAGTGATGGTAAATCAACCGTTGCAATGAATATGGCACTTGCGGCTGCAACGATGGGTCAGCGGGTTTTGCTCGTGGATGCGGATCTGTATCGATCGAAAGTGCATGTCTATGCAAGAGTTCCGAATGAACAAGGCTTAAGCCAGTATCTTACCTCAGATGCTCCGTTAGATACGTTGATCCAACAGTCTGCAATGGAGCAGAATCTATTTGTTTTAACGGCTGGCAAGGCTCAGATGGATGCAAGTCGTCTCTTGTCGTCGAGCAAGATGAAGACGCTCATGGAAGACCTCAAAGAGGAATTTGATTTGATTATCTATGATGCGCCTCCGGTGCTAGGCTTCTCAGATAGCTTGATCTTATCCGGTCAAGTGGATGGAAGTGTTCTGGTTGTTGGGCTTGGCAATACAGGTCGAACGGCTTTAATCGAATCGCTGCGAGGCTTGCAAATGTCGGGTAGCCCAGTCTTAGGTATCGTTGCAAATTGCCTCAAGCCTGGTACGCATTTAGCGCATAAGTATCACGAATACGTCCGCCGTAACTACAACTCGGATTTAGTTGGGACAGTCTAATTGCTCAAGTTGAACCGACAAACATCACATACCGATTCGGATCTGACATGATGACTTATTGCTGTTCTAACAGCTTAGTCCCTGCAGAATGCTCAATATGTTAGGAAGTTCCTAAGCTTATGAATAGTAAAGCTGTGAAACATCAGGAAGAATATTCGCGACTTACGTACTCTCCAGTCGCATCTTCTTCAGTCCGATTTCAGATCCCGAAGTTTTCTTGGTTACACGCTTTTATTGTGAGCCAATTCATCTTCCAAGTCTCACTTCTGATTCCGGCTATTGCAGAGTTCAGAACACTGGTTCGGATTGCCGTATTTGGCTTAAGCTTAGCTTTTTTATGGAGAATTCCGAAGACTGGATTAAAGCATCCGGCTAAACCTTGGGCGATCTCTGTGATGTGCATCATGATGTTGCAGCTCTTTTGGCATCCTTACTTGAGTAGTATTCCAGCCGGAGCTGCTCAATGCCTGATGTACTTAGCGATTCTTGCACCTTTGTTCTGGGTGAGTCGGCTCGATCTCAAAGAGCGTGATTTTCTTTGGCTGGTCTATCTACTCTGGGGATTTCATGTTCTAAGCTCGATCGTCGGAGTGCTACAAGTTTACTATCCCGAGATCTTTCAATTTGCCATTTCTTCAAATATTGAAGAAGGCGCGTTCGGAGGTGAACACTTAAAAATCGTAATCGCCAATGGATTGACACTCTATCGCCCAACCGGGCTAACGGATTTGCCTGGAGGTGCAGCAACCTCTGGATTTTACGCTTTACTCCTGGGTACAGGTATTGCTTTGCAGCAAGGGCATCTGATTTTTCGGCTGCTGGGCGTAATCAGTGTGCCGATCGGTCTATTTTGTATCTATCTTTCGCAAATTCGTTCAATCTTCATTCTCGCGCTTGTCTGCTTAGCTGTGACCGCATTAATTCTATTGCAACTGAAGCGACTCTGGCACCTGACAGCGATGATCGGCGCTGGCATTCTCATTGCGATCGCAACCACAACTTGGGCAATGAGTGTAGGAGGCTCAGTCACCAGTGAACGATTTTTGTCCCTGATTACTGAGCCACCTGATGCAGTACTGTATCAGAACCGAGGTATTTTTCTAGAAGAAACAATCACTAAGATCATCCCACAATACCCGCTGGGCGCAGGCTTAGCGCGATGGGGGATGATGAATAACTATTTTGGGAATCAATTGAATCCATTGACTCAGCCGATCTGGGCAGAAATTCAGTGGACAGGCTGGGTACTCGATGGCGGCATCCCTTTAGTCATTGCTTATTCAGGTGCGCTGATTGCAGCGTGCGTCGCAGTCTGGCGAATTATTAGCGATCGCAGGTCATCTCTGCAGCTTTGGGGCGCGATTATTCTTGCTCACAACATTGGCGCGATCGCTATTACGTTTAACTATGTTCCGTTTATGAGCCAGACCGGAATGGATTTTTGGCTCATCAATTCAGCCCTCTGTGTATCAGCAGCAACGCACATCAAACATGGCAAGTAATCTTTTCCGGAGACAACCATGAAATCTTTTCTGCTCGTTGCCGCCGACTTTGTAAAAACAGGCGGAATGGATCGCGCCAACTATGCTCTGGCCGATTACCTAGCTCGTCAATCGGTTGAAGTTCATCTTGTCGCGCATCGAGTTGACTCCCAGTTACAAAACTATCCAAACGTTTTCTGGCATCGGGTTCCTAAAATTGCAAAGTCTTACTTTTTAGGTGAGTTTCTTCTCAATGCGGCTGGGCAATTCTGGGCAAAGCGCATCACAGCCCAAGGTGGGCGCGTTTTAGTCAATGGTGGAAATTGCCGTTGGAGTGATGTGAACTGGGTACATTATGTTCATGCTGCCTATCAGCCGAACACCCAAGCTAGCTTTGTACAGCGATTGAAGTGTGCGTTGACTCATCCAATTTACTGTCAAGCTGAAAAACGCAACTTGAAAAATGCCCGCATTATTATTGCAAATTCGCATCGAACTGTCTCTGATTTGATTCGGTATAAGCTCGCAACTCCCGCTAAAATTTGCCCAGTTTACTATGGATCTGATTCATCGAAGTTCTACGCTGCCGGTGCTGAAGAAGTAAAATTCCTGCGTCAAAAGCTCAATTTGCCTTTAAATCGTTCGATCGTTATTTTTATCGGTGCATTAGGCGATCGACGAAAAGGCTTTGATGTTCTGTTTCAAGCCTGGCAACAGTTGTGCCAAGACCCAACTTGGGATAGTGATTTGATCGTCGTTGGGCAAGGTGCAGAACTGCCGCGCTGGAGGCAGCGGGTTCGAGATCAGCAATTGAGCGATCGCATTCAGTTTCTCGGCTTTCGCTCTGATGTACCGGATCTATTACGGGCTTCAGATTGCTTGATTGCACCGACACGGTACGAAGCTTATGGATTAGGCGTGCATGAAGCGCTATGCTGCGGAATTCCAGCAATTGTGACTGCAACGGCTGGAGTCGCAGAACGCTATACCCAAGGATTAACAGATTTACTTTTAACCGATGCGAACAATGTTTCACATCTAATTGATAAGTTGTATCATTGGCGAAGTCATCAAAATTACTACCAGCAAATTCTGCATACGCAAGTTATCCCCCAATTGCACCGGGAGACATGGGATCACATGGCAAAGCAGATTGTTGATGCGGTTGAAACTCCGACATCCAGTACGGTTCAGACTCAGTATTCTATGCGATAAAAGCCGAGGACACTTCGATGAAAAAAACGGTAGCCTGCTCTGCTCCTTATGATGTGGGAGGACTGGGACAACACTTCTCATTTATTGTCGAAGAAGCGCGATCGCAGAATCGCTTGATCGAGTACTATACTCCGCGTCCGAAAGCAGAGGATGCCATTGGAAGAACCGTTGAAATCTCAAATCGCCGCAAACTCTTGTTTCGTTGTCCTCCGCTTCGGTTTAGTCCAGGTTGGATTAATTATTACTTTAATGATTGGTTCGATCGCGCTGTTGCTGCCTCACTTCGCCCAGCAGATGAATTTGAGACAGGGTGTGCTGGACAAGCTTTTCATTCTTTTAAACGCGCGCGTCAGCTAGGATATCGCGTTCTCGCACTGCAAGCAGATAACAGTCATATCAACAATGTGGCTCGGCAACATCTCAAAGCAATTCGAGATTTTGGTATTGAAGCAAGTTGGCTGAATGATGCACATCGCCAAAAAATTCTGCAGGCTTATGAGGAAGCAGATATTATTCATGTTGCCTCTAGTTATAGTTATGAGTCGTTTCTCAGAGCAGGCGTGCCAGAATCTAAGTTAAACATCCGACAGTTCTCTGTCCATCCTCGATTTGTGCCCCCTGCTCAACCTTGTAACGACGGAAAGTTTCGGGTTGTCTATTCGGGAACGCTGAGCGTGGCGAAGGGAATTCCTGTGCTGCTCGAAGCCTTTTCTCGCCTTCAAGGGTGTGATACGGAACTGATTTTAATCGGCGGCTCAACGACTCGGGGTATGCGGCTCTATTTAGAAGCCTGGCAAAAACGAGACTGTCGGATTCGGATTGCTCCCGGTGATCCGTTACCCCATTTGCAGCGTGCCAGTGTGTATGTTCATCCTTCGTATGAAGATGGATTTTCCTATGCTCCAATGGAAGCGATCGCGTGTGGCGTGCCAGCTATTGTCACAGAAGACACAGGCATGAAAGAACATATCCAGCCAGGGATCAATGGTTATATTGTGCCAACTGGAGACTGGGAAGCACTGCTCGACCAGCTGAAAAGCTTACAAAAATCTTCGTTACTCTCTCTCATCTAATTCCTATGCAACTGGCGATTACTCGTACTCCAAACACCGTTGAGAAATGCATCTTGCATTCTGTGAGCCATCTTTTTCGCTACTGGGTGAAGAGAGGGCGTAATCTACTCTTTTGGGCTGTCCCGCAGGATGCAATTTTTGACTATGATTTTACTGTCTTAGAGCAAGGCAAACCTTACTCAGGTAATCTCAAATTTGGCATTGATTATCAAGTCTTCTTTTCGCAGCCTTATGAACCCCAAAATGCTCAAATTTTGACTACGATAGCAACTTGCCTTGCTCAATTTCGCCGTTCGGTTCATTTTATTGATGTTGGTGCAAACGTCGGCTTTACTTCTAATTTGATGTTGGGCAAAGTCGATTCGATTCATAGCTTTGAGCCACATCCTAAAATTTTTCAATCACTGCTTGCAAAATGGAAGAATTACGCCGATCACACTTGGCAAATTCACCCCTTTGGACTAGGGGCACAGGAAATCGAGCTAGCATACTACGAACCTGCTTCTCACAATACGGGAACAGGTTCTTTCGTAGCGGGTGCATCTTGGAATCAGAATATTCCGATTGCTCTACCGATTCGCAAAGGTGATCAAGTTTTGACTGAGCTTGAAGTTTCTGAAGTTGCTCTAATCAAGATTGATGTAGAAGGATTTGAACCTTTTGTACTTCAAGGACTTTCAGAAACCCTCAAACGCGATCGACCTGTGATTTTGATGGAGCTTTCAACGCTGACCGATCAAATTTTGAAGGAGCACAACCTCTCTTTACAAGCACTGCTGTATGAAGATGCGATCGCAGTCGCAATCCACCCTCAGACTCACGGAAAATTTCAGCTAGAAGTGCAAGATTTCAGCCAACTTGAATCTAGACATCAAGACATTCTGATTTTGCCTGCTGAACAGGCTAAGGTAATTTTGGAACAGTTCGAGAGCTTGAGATGATTATTGGACATTACATTCATCATCTTGAAGGTCAAGGGGGAGTCGAGGTCTATCTGAAACGGATTGCAGGGGCACAACAAGCCGCTGGTCATACTGTCTATTACTTTTCTAAGTACACAAGTCCATCAGACCACAATTCAGCGATCGCAGCAGAGACAGAAGCATCGCTATACGAACAAGCAAAACGTCTAGGAGTGGAGCTTTTACATCTTCATGCTAGTGTGAGCCTTGCGCCTCCCGAAGACTTTGTGACGATTAGAACAATGCATGGACATCAGGCTTACTGTCCAAGCGGAAGTAAATACTTAAAGCGACAAGGAACTCCTTGCGATCGCGCTTATAGTTTGCAGGGGTGTTTGTGGGGGCATCTGATTGATCACTGTGGAAGTATCCGTCCCCACCGATTAGCGGAGAACTTCCAGACGTTGTTCAATGAGAAGCGAATTCTAGCAAAAATTCCAGTTTTGACGAATAGCGAGTTTGTCACAGGACACATGATTGCCGAAGGTTATCCACCTCATTTAATTCACACACTATACGTGTGTGCAACAGAAGTCGCGCATGTTCAAGAGCCACCTCAAATCGGAATTCCTCACTTCGCGTTTTTAGGGCGCTTAGTTCCTGAAAAAGGAGTAGTTTGGTTGCTTCGCGCGCTCGCACAAGTTAACGTGCCAGTTCATCTCGATATTGCAGGAGTTGGCAATCAAACTGCAACCTTGCAAACGATGATTCAACAGCTTGGTTTAGCAGATCGAGTCACCTTGCATGGCTGGCTCAATATGGAAGCAAGTTATCAACTGATTCAGCGATCGAGAGCTTTAATTTTTCCATCGGTTTGGCACGAGCCTGCTGGACTTGTCGCTTATGAAGCGATGCTCAATGCGAGAGCGACGATTGCCAGCCGGGTTGGAGGCATTCCTGAAGGCGTTTTGGATGGAGTCACAGGATTGCTTGTTGAGCCAAACGATATTGCAGGATTAGCTAATCATATAGAACGTCTAGCAACTGATTGGGCTTTGGCAAAGCAACTTGGCGAAAATGGTCGGCGCATGGCACAACAATCCTTTGGGCTGCAAAATCATATGCAAAAATTGATGCAGTTTTATGAACAGGTGATGCGATCGAGCAAAGATCAGCCTCTCGGCTTGAGCAATTGCTCGTAGTTTCACGGAATGAACTGCAATATAGAGGGTGCAAGCCGTAATCTCACGGGCGATTTTACACGCACTTCTTGATTGAATGATGAGTCATCTCAGTCCGTAATCCTGCTGAAAATATAACGTACTCTAAAATCCTAAAAAAAAGATACTGTTCAAATTTTCATGCAGTATTAAACCGAAAGTGTTCTTCTTTTACCAATATCATGGTTGCTTTAGCCCCAGATTTTCAGAAAACCGCCTTTAAGTTCTTGATTGGGTTGAAGTACATTGCAGTAGAAGCAGTTTTGTATGTTGCAAATCATATTCTTAATAAGCTCCCTTCTCATCATCTGCGGCTGTTCTACTATCGGCATTTTTTGAGATTCCGGATTGGGCAAGGGAGCTTTATTTTCTTAGGAACCTGCTTTGATGCCAAAAATGGTTTTATCATGGGCGATAATTCGGTGATTAATCAGAAATGTCGTATCGACACACGGGGTGGAGTCACGATCGGTAGAAATGTCTCTATTTCTGCTGAAGTTTGTATTCTGACCGCAGATCATAACTTGCAGTGCTCTGAATTCTTAGGACAAGTACGCCCTGTTGTGATTGAAGACTATGTGTTTATTGGGACACGCGCTATGATCCTGCCAGGCGTAACGTTAGGCGAAGGGTGTGCTGTTGCCGCTGGTGCTGTTGTGACGCGCAATGTTCCAGCTTTTACGATCGTTGGGGGCATTCCAGCAAAGCCGATTGGAACTCGCTCAACCGAATTAAGCTATACGATTCACTACAATCGATTATTTAACTGAATAATCTAGTAATTCTACAGGCGATTTTATACGAACTCGCTGATTGAATGATTCAGTCATCTCAGTCCGTAATCCTGCTGAAAATATAACTTGCTCTAAATCAGGAATCAACAGAAATGCACTTAGAAGAGTTAACGCTGGAAGCGGGGCGCATCGATCGACAATATTGGAGAGATTTGTGGAAGTACCGTGAACTCCTGTATTTCTTAGCTTGGCGAGATATTTTAGTCCGGTATAAACAGACTGCGATCGGCATTGCTTGGGCGCTGTTACGTCCCTTGTTAACCATGATCGTTTTCTCA
The DNA here is from genome assembly GCF_017302695.1 of Leptolyngbya sp. UWPOB_LEPTO1. Classification (NCBI taxonomy): domain Bacteria; kingdom Bacillati; phylum Cyanobacteriota; class Cyanophyceae; order Leptolyngbyales; family Leptolyngbyaceae; genus Leptolyngbya; species Leptolyngbya sp. UWPOB_LEPTO1. The sequence goes on from NZ_JAFLCJ010000016.1 coordinate 24,797, forward strand.
GTGATCTTTGGTGGATTAGCAAAACTTCCCGCTCAAGGTGTGCCCTATCCGATTCTTGTGTTCTCTGCAATGCTGCCTTGGCAGTTCTTCTCCAATGCTCTAAGCGACTCTAGCAATAGCTTAACTGCCAATTCAAATCTGCTCTCCAAAGTCTACTTTCCTAGGCTGCTTGTTCCGATGAGCAGTGTGATTGTCAGCTTTGTAGACTTCCTGATTTCCGGAATGGTCTTGCTAGGATTAATGGCATGGTATAACTTTGTGCCCAACTGGCGGATTCTGACCCTTCCGGCTTTTATTCTCATTGCTTTTGCTGCTGCGATTGGTGCAGGGTTATGGCTAGCAGCATTGAATGTGAAGTACCGAGATTTTCGATATATTGTTCCTTTTATCGTTCAATTTGGATTGTATGTGTCGCCTGTGGGATTTAGCAGTAATATTGTCCCAGAACAATGGCGCTGGCTCTATTCACTCAATCCGATGGTCGGCGTGATAGATGGATTTCGCTGGGCGATTTTGGGTGAAAATGCAACACTGCATTTACCTGGATTTATCACATCTCTAACCTTGGTGCTGCTGCTGCTGATTAGCGGAATCCGCTATTTCCGCAAGATGGAAGAATCCTTCGCAGATATCATTTAGTTTTCTAGACGTTGAGAATTGATGAAAAGGAGTTTGATGCATGTCTAGCCCAGCAATTCGAGTTGAAAATCTCGGTAAGAAATATATGCTGCGGCATCAGAAAGGAGAGCACTATGTGGCGTTGCGAGACGTACTCGTCAAGCGTGCGCGCTCAGTGTTCAATCCTTTGACCCGATCGTCTCAATCTTCTCGCGATCGCGAGGAATTTTGGGCACTGCAAGATGTGTCATTTGAAATTCAACAAGGCGATCGTGTCGGCATCATCGGGCGCAACGGGGCTGGAAAATCTACTTTACTGAAACTCTTGAGTCGAATTACTCGACCGACAACCGGAAAGATCCGCCTGCGGGGACGAGTTGCGAGCTTATTAGAAGTTGGGACTGGATTTCATCCTGAACTGACAGGACGTGAAAATATCTTTCTCAACGGCGCGATTCTCGGCATGAGCAAAGCCGAGATTCAACGCAAGTTTGATGAAATCGTTGCGTTTGCAGAAATTGAGAAGTTTTTAGATACGCCTGTCAAGCGGTATTCCTCTGGAATGTATGTGCGGCTTGCATTTGCTGTTGCTGCTCACTTAGAACCAGAAATTCTGATTGTGGATGAAGTGCTAGCAGTTGGAGATGCACAGTTTCAAAAGAAGTGCTTAACCAAGATGGATACAGTTGCAGAAGAAGGCAGAACTGTTTTATTTGTCAGCCATAACATTGCTGTGATGCAGAACCTTTGCAATCAAGCCATTTGGCTTAGAGATGGGCAGATTGTCCTATCTGGCTCAATTCGCACCGTGGCTGATCAATACTTAGGCTCTACGTTTCAGTCTACCAATCCAGTTATTGATCTTCGCACAGCAGAGCGAAAGTATTGTGCCGAAGATAAACTGCGACTGTTAGCCATAACCTTCAATCAGGGTCGAGAGATTTTGTATGGAGAGACGTTGACGATTCAACTTGAGTACGAAGCCTACCGACCCATTCAGGAAGTTGCATTTGGAATCGGCTTCAATTCACTTGCAGGAACTCGACTGATGACTCTCGATAGTGAAGTGTCTGGTCGTTTCTGGAACTTCTCACAAGATACTGGCACAATTCAAATGCAGTTAGAAAACCTTCCTCTTCAGCCAGGTCGCTATCTGATTGATCTGGTTGCTCGGTTGGAGTCTGGCAGAATCTTGGACTATTTACCTGGATGCTGGCAGATAGAGGTTTTGCCAGGTTTACAGACTCCAAATATTCTGCTCCGGGATTCAGGGGGCGTGCAGTTGCGATCGCATTGGCAGCACTTAGCCGTTGCTAGAGTTTGATAAATAATTCTAAGGATTGAGCGATCGATTGAGCTTGAACTTTCAGAGAATGAGTTTGATACCAGGTATATGCTGCTGTTGCGATCGCTTGTGCCTGATTGAGATCTAACTTACAATTTGCTAGCCAGTAATGACGATTCATTTCAAGCCCGTCTTGATTATGCAAGCGAGATGAGATAACAATCGGTAAAAGACCATGCGAACAATAACTCGCGAAGATACCTGATTTTGCTAAGGAATCCATTGGATAGTCTACTACTGCTGCGCTCGCACGACTCAAAATCTGACTAATCTGTTCTGCGGGTTGAATTCCGAGTTGACGAATCGGCAAATCAGATTTGAGTTTGATATCCGCTCCAATATCCAGAATCGTCTGAACTTCTAGGCTTTGGCAGATTCGCTTGAGCAGTGATGTCTGCTGATAAATTCGCTGGCGCGTACTGGAACTGCCGAAGATCACTAATTCTCGCGATCGCGCTTGCAACAGTATCGGGTGGGTAATCTCTCCAATATTGGAGAAAACAGGGAGCGTTGTAACCTCTCGATGATGGCTGAGCATTTGAATCTTTTCAGCGTAGCATTGGCGATTTGTGAAAACCCGATCGCTGATCTGCATCAACTGAATCGCTAATTTCTTTTGTAGAGGTGATGTTAGTAATGCACTACTTAGAAGTGGACGCGTGGCATAGAGTTCGTGAAACATTGTTATCAAGCGTCCGCCCATCTTGCACCACTCTGTGAGCGCTTGAACTAACCAAAATGGGCAGCCTCGTTTCGCATACCCATGTCCTGCATAGTGGAGAAAAACGACCTGATCTAGAGGAGGTAATAATGCGGATAGGGCTTGCGGTGATCTTACTGAAACCGTTGAAGAGTGAGAAAGCGTATTACTGCTCCAATTTGGATCGCCTACGATAAAGCGAGTTCGTACTCCATAATCCGCGAAAAGCTGTTGAGCCAGCCGAAAACCATAGTCTCCTAATCCATCGATCTCTGGCGGCAACTTCGGCACGATCGTGATTATTTCCTTGAGAGTTTGCATAAAATTGCTGTGATTTTGCAGAATTAGAATTTAGATTGAGTGTTTCTACGGTGGGTAGAATTGCATAAAAATTAGATAGTTCAGTGTGATTAAACCAGCGATCGACGAGCCTTAGTTTTACCTTAAATTTTGCAAGTGAATGCAGTTTTCTTCTCGTAAACTCCTGACCATTGGACATTCCTACATTGTTCCGCTCAATCGCCGCCTCGCCAATGAGATGGCGCGCATTAGTGGATCAGACTGGGATATTACGATCGTTTCACCTTTAGCATTAAAAGGCGATTTAAGACCTTTACAACTTCGGCAAGATCAAGACGATCGCTGTGTGCTAGAGGGAGTTTCGATGCGTTGGCAACAGTCAACCCATTTGATGATGTATCACGATCGCCTCCGAGAAATTCTTCAGCAAAAGTGGGATCTAGTTCATTGCTGGCAAGAGCCTTATGTGATGTCAGGAGGGCAGGTTGCACGATGGACTCAGCCTAAAACGCCACTTGTCTATTTCACCTGCCAGAACAATCCAAAGTCCTATCCACCCCCGTTCAATTGGATTGAAACCTATTCGATGCAACGTGCGACAGCTTGGATTTATGCAGGTCAGACCGTCGCAAATACACTAAAGCAGCGTCGTCACTATGATCTGCCAACTCGACATATTCCGCATGGCGTTGATGTGGAACTATTTGCACCTGATCTTGCCGCAAGGCAGAAGGTTCGACAGCAGTTGGAATGGGACACAGGAGATGTGCCTGTGATTGGTTTTTTAGGGCGGTTTGTACCTGAGAAAGGGCTAGAGCTAATGATGCGATCGCTCGATCAAATTTCGCAGCCTTGGCGTGCTCTGTTTGTTGGCACGGGAGGGATGGAAGCGGATTTACGATCTTGGGGTGCGCGTTATGGCGATCGAGTGCGTGTCTGTACGACCGTGAGACATGATCAAGTTCCGCAATATCTGAATGCGATGGATCTGCTTTGCGCGCCAAGCCAGACGACAAAAAACTGGCGTGAGCAATTTGGCAGAATGCTCATTGAAGCATTTGCCAGCGGAGTGCCAGTGATTGGCAGTGATAGTGGAGAAATTCCTTATGTGATTGGCGATGCTGGGATTGTTGTTAAAGAAAAGGATCAGACAGCTTGGGTACAGGCAATCTCGATGTTGTTGAATGATCCAGACCAAAGAAATGTCTTCTCAAAAAAAGGACTCGATAGGGCACATTCGACCTATAGCTGGTCAGTCGTTGCACGACAACATTTAGAGTTTTTCGACTCGATTTTAGAAAGAAGTAATCCGCTGATCTCACTTTACTAATCAAACCGATGCAAGCAACCACTTGGATTCGCCCGGAAAGTCTATCGCTCTTAGATGTAGGCTGTAATGTTGGTGCTTTTCTCAAAACCTGTCAGCAAGCAATGCCGAGATTGAAGCTTGCAGGGGTTGAAATTAATGAAACCGCACTTGCGATCGCACAACGTCAACTACCTGGAATTGATCTGCATCATACGTCAGCAGAAGATTTACCTTTTGCTGCAGAATCCTTTGACTGTATCACTTGCTTGGAAGTCTTAGAACATATTCCAGCTCAATCACGAGTGATCAGCTTGCAAGAAATTCGACGAGTACTGAGACAGGACGGACAGCTAATCTTAAGTACTCCACATCAGGGTTGGTTTGCCTGGATGGACTCGAACAACATTCGCTATCGTCTACCAACGCTTTATCGCTGGGTGGTTCAACGTGGACTCCGCGATAGTGTATATGAGTGTCGGGGTTGTCAAGTTGAATGGCATGAGCATTTCACATTGGAAGAATTAATCGCAATTGCAGGTTCAGGTTGGAAAGTTATCACCGTCAGGCGGGGCGGCTTGTTTCTGTATCCTCTGATGGATTGGTTGAGCTGGTTCTTTTATCGAAAGAACTTAAGTGAGCATCCCATTCGCCAATTATTTGAGCGGATTGCCAATTGGGATGACTCGATCGATTATGGTCAAACTTCTTACCGAATCTGTGTTGTACTGCAGAAAGTAGATACTGTTGAGAGTCGAGAGGATGCTGAAAATGCTTAGGTCTATTGTTCGTAATTCAATTGCGGCACCGCTTAGAGCTTTACCTTACTTTCGAGGAAAATATCGTTTGGCTCCAGTCCTCATTCCATTGCTGACGGACTATCAGAATGAGCAAGACTGTCTGGTTGAAGTTAAGCTTCGAGATGGAAGTTTAATGCGCATCGATTTGAGAAGCTTTACCGAACAAAGATCTTTTTTTGCCGGAGATTATGACGGAGGGCTGCTAAAACGTTTTGCTTCAATTTTGCAGCCAGAGAGCGTTGTTTTAGATGTTGGTGCGAATGTTGGCTTTTACTCAATTTCCTTAGGTCGAAAACTGAAGACATTAGGCGGTAAGCTTTGGGCAATTGAACCTGTGTCCCCAAACTACGATCGTTTAGTCTATAACATTCAACTCAATCATCTAGAAGAAACAGTCTTCCCACTCCAAACTGCGTTGGGCAATCAAACTGGATGGATTCAACTTCACCTGAGTAAAGGGACAGATGAACTCTCAACAACAGGAAATGCTGTTCTGTGTCAAGGCAATACAGCAACGGTTGTTGAATCTAATTGTTCAGCCCCAATCACAACCTTAGATGCACTTGCGCGGACGCACAATATTACTACCTGCGATTTCATCAAGGTAGATATTGAGGGAGCCGAACTTGAGTTTCTCAGAGGCGGACAAAAATTTCTAGCGACTCATCGCCCGATTATCTATGGTGAGTTTAACCCTGACTGGTGTCAGCAGTTTGGCTACTCTTTCCTAGATGTTGCAGAATTTTTCTCGTCTTGGAACTATCACTTCTATCAGCAAATCGGGCGAGATCGCTTTATTCCCGTCCAAACCATCACACCCACTTTGCAAGATGTTTTACTGATTCCAGCAGAGACAGGTGTGGAGACTTTAGCAAAGCTGGGAGTAAAAGGTTAAATTCATGCGTGCTGCTTTACTGTGTGACTATCCCGAAGAACAATGGCACAGTATGGATCTCTGTGCTCAAATGCTGTTGAGCCATTGGCGGATGGATCGCAGATGGCAACTTGATCCGATCCGTCCTCCTTTTCATCATCGAGTGGCTCGTATTCCGAAGTTAAGAGGTCGAAAAGTTGCCTTTAATAGCGATCGCTTACTGAATCGCTTTTGGGATTATCCAAACTATGTGAAAAGGCTAGCATCGCAATTTGATATTTTTCATGTGTGTGATCATAGCTATGCTCAGTTAGTGCACGAGCTTCCCGCAGAGCGAACAGGAGTGTATTGTCATGATATTGATGCATTTCGATCGCTGATTGAACCAGGACAGGAACCTCGACCCGGTTGGTATCGAGCAATGTCTCAGCGAATTTTAGATGGATTGCAAAAAGCAGCGATCGTCTTTTATTCGACGGCTTCGGTTCGACAGCAACTTGAACATTATCAGTTAGTCAACCCTGATCGTCTAATCCAAGCCTCTTATGGCATTTCTCTAGAGTTTTCTCCGATTGAGACAGCACCATCGCTGTTTCCAGAACTAGCAGACTTTCCGTTCATTTTGCATGTGGGAAGCTGTATTCCTCGGAAGCGAATTGATGTTTTGCTGGATGTGTTTGCACAGTTGCGCGATCGACATCCCAATTTGCGATTAGTCAAAGTCGGCGGAGACTGGACTTCAGAGCAGAATGAACAACTCGATCGTCTAGAGATTCGCTCTCGTCTGATTCAGTTTCATAACCTGTCAACTCATGAAATTGCTGCACTTTATCGTCGATCTGCGGCTGTTCTCGTCACTAGTCAGGCAGAAGGCTTTGGCTTGCCTGTGATTGAGTCGTTAGCTTGTGGTGCGATCGCAGTTGTCAGCGATTTACCTGTGTTGCGAGAAGTGGGGGGAGAAGCAGCCATTTATTGCCCAGTCGGTGAGATTGCTAATTGGGTAGAAACGGTAGATGCGGTATTAGTCGGGCAACGAACACCAGAGAAGTCATTGAGACTCGCTCAAGCCAGCCGATACTCTTGGCAAACTCACACGAAAGCCATTACTCAAGCTTACTTACAATTAGGAGCACGATGAAGCTACTGTTCTTTAATCAAGTTGGGTTTATTGGTGGTGCAGAGCGAATTTTACTGAGTTCGATCGCGGCTTTGCGATCGCGGCAACCAAATGCTGAGATTACTTTGATTGTCGGATCATCGGGTGCTTTGATTGAGGCAGCAGAGGCGCTTGGTGTGCAAGTGATTTGTCTATCGATGCCTACTGTGATGAGTCGGATTGGAGATAGCCATCTCAAAGGAGAATTCCGATTTGCTAAGAAAGCCAAAACATTCTTACAAATTATGCGATCGCTAAGTGCTATTCTCAGCTACTTAAAAAGATTAAAGCAACTCATTCGCAGAATTCAACCGGATCTGATTCACTCAAACGGAGTTAAGGCTCATGCTTTACTTGGATTACTCGGTCAGCTCAATTGCCCAGTGATCTGGCATATTCAAGATTTTTATAGTACGCGCCCAATTATGGCGAAAGTTCTCCAGAGGTTGAATCGATCTGCAACTGGAGCGATCGCGCTTTCTCAGGCCGTGAAAAATGATGCTCAAGCTTTAATGCAAGTCCCGATTGAAGTGATTTATCCAGCGATTGATCATCAATACTTTCGGATTGAAGGAAAGCGATCGCCGGTTTTACGGATTGGTTTAGTCGCGACGTTTGCACGCTGGAAAGGACATGACATTTTTCTGAAAGCTGCTGCACAAGTGATGTCGGAAATTCGAGGGATGTCGATTCAATTTCAGATTGTCGGTGCGCCTATCTACAGCACCCAAGGCTCACAGTTTTCGCTAGAAGAACTACAGACCAATGTTGCAAAGCTAGGGCTAGAAAAGGTTGTTGAGTTTGTTGGATTTCAGCCAGATACAGTTTCTATCTATGAAAACCTAGATATTGTTGTCCATGCAAGTACTCAACCAGAGCCTTTCGGCTTAGTGATTGCAGAAGCGATGGCATTTGGAAAAGCAGTGATTGTCGCAAATGCGGGAGGAGCTGCAGAATTGGTCAACAATTATGAAGATGCGATCGCAGTTCCGCCTGGAGACGTTCAAGCACTTGCACAAGCTTTGATTCAACTGATTCGGAATCCGCAGATGCGACAAGAGCTAGGACGAAATGCAAGACGCACTGCGATCGAGAAATTTAATCGCGATCGCATGGCAGATGAATTGCTGACTCTTTACGATCGCTGGGGTGGACTCAATCAAACGCTCTGCATCTTCTAAATTTCATGAACTCTGCAAAATCATTTCTAAGAAGTCTTTTGGATGAATTTTTGCGCCAAAGAAAGACCTATTCAGCGATCGACGGCTTATCCAGCACTCTGCATTGCATGGTTGCTAACAAATCGTTTCTTCTACCCTCAAAAGCAGAGACGTGACGTGCCTCATCTCTCCTACAATGAAAAGCGGAGATGTTATGAAGCCTCATGACCAAGCAAGTTCTGATCCTCGGTGGCAGTGGGCGCATCGGGAGTAAAGTTGCCGAAGACCTAATCGCGCATACCTCAGCCAACATTACGATCGCTGGACGCAATCTGGTTACAGGCAACTCAATCTGTCAGCAATTGGGTGATCGCGCTCAATTTAAAGCGATCGATTTAACGGCTCCCTCAGACCTGAGAGCGGCAGTTTCGCAAGCCGATCTAGTCGTTCATTGTGCCGGACCGTTTCATTATCGCGATGCCAGCGTCTTGCAAATTTGCATTGACGAAGGCGTTAACTATATTGATGTCAGTGACCATCCTTCTTTCACGCGCAAGGCATTAGCATACCGTGCCAATGCTGAATCTGCTGATGTGACGGCTGTGATTAACACAGGTATTTTCCCTGGTATTTCTAATAGCATGGTGCGGCGTGATGTTGAACAGCTTGATCATGCAGAGAAAATTCATTTAAGTTATGTGGTCGCAGGTTCTGGGGGTGCAGGTGTCACGGTGATGCGAACGACATTTCTTGGATTACAGCGTCCGTTTGAAGCTTGGATCGATGGCGATTGGAAAACGGTGAAGCCTTATAGCGATCGAGAAGTGATTGACTTCCCGAAATACGGCAAAGTCGGCGTTTACTGGTTTGATATGCCAGAAGCATTTACGCTTCCCGATACGTTTCCAGTGAAAACAGTGGTTACAAAATTCGCCACGGTTCCCCAGTTTTATAACTATCTGACTTGGAGCGTGGCTCGCTGGTGGCATCCGAAGCTTTTGCAAACGAAAGCCGTGATCGAGTTTTTATCTTATGTCAGCCATTTTATGACCGATGTGAGCGATCGTTTTAGTGGCATTGGGGTGGCAATTCGATCGGAAGTGACCGGAGAAAAGAACGGTCAACCGACTCGCTGTGTTTCAACCTTGACGCACTTGGATACTGCGGTTTCGGCAGGAATTGGGACGGGAACGGTTGCAGAAATGCTGCTCTCTGGTGAATTGAAAAAACCAGGAGTTTGGGCGATCGAGCAAGCATTGCCTACTGAATTGTTCGATCGCGCAATGCAGCGTCGAGGCATTGAAATTCATCAAGAATTAATCTGATTTTTGACCATCGCGCCGACCTAATTCGTAAATTCCACATCCCATACAGGCTAAAATTCCGACGCTAATTGCCCAACTTTTGCCTAAACCTGCTTCAACGCCAAAGTTACACAGCGCGCCTGCTCCCAAAAAAGGAAGAATGCTCAGAATTGATGCATAAAAAGCATTTTGAGCTTCTCTAGCTGCTCTCGTTCGTTCAAATTCCTCGATCGACGAATACAGCGATCGTTCGGCATAGTTAAACCAACGATTTAACTGTTCGATCACCCAATCCCCGACAGGTGAAAATCCCAAATACAGCGCCAACGCCCAAAGACAAGCTCCCGCGATCGCACTTGGATCAATCGTGACGCTGAAGACAATTAAATCGATCGACATTTTTCTACATCAGGCAAACGCTGTAGATAAAGATAACGAAGCCGACCGATGAAAATCAACTCACAAGTTCAAATGCCTCTTCCCCTTTCCAATGAAGCGTTGCTTCCATCACGCCAAATTCGACAAATGTCTTAGCCGCCTTCAAAGCTGTTGTAAGAGTCACACAGTATTTGGCAGGATAAAGCCCTGATTGCCCGCCCACAACTAAATTTTCTTGTTCGTCCTGCTTGGATGAATCGCTCAAATAGTGAAATTTTTCATTATCAAACGTCAAATACACGAGATACTTTCCTTGCCCTCCGCCGACTGCCAGATGTGTTTCATCCTCTGTTTCTAGAGTGACTGGCGTTTTGTGATGCTCATCTAGCGATCGAATTGCCGTTCGATTTCGTCCCAAGTCTGAGCAGGTCTAGCTGAGCCATGATTTCGATTCCCCTGCCAATCTTCAACGGAATATTTTGAGATAAACATGCTGACCTCACTTCTGTATATATTTTTGATAAAAAATAGAAAAAGTCAGATGAAGAGCTAGCTTGAACTGTGTAAAGTAAGAAAAATCCGCGATTTGTAAATTCAGTGCTGAATTATACTCTTGCAGCCAAAACAGTTGGACTTGGATTATTGCTATTGTCGCTTTCTAGTTGTACATCCTCGGTTCAGTCATTGAATCTGCCACCTCAACCTAGTGTCCTCAGTATGATTCAGAAACCAACGCTCAGCGAAACTGCTCAAACTCTCCGTCACTACGAGATTCTGACAGAGCAGGAGTATCAAGCTGTGGTTCAGCAGATTAATCAAGGTCAAGTACTTGACCGCTCTACTCTCCTACAACTTCTTAGTAAACAGGCTGAACGTCGATTCAACCCAAATCAACCCCAACCTGGGGCTATCATCCAGTATCGTTTTATCGGTGAGCTTGGTGAGACGGAAATCAATCGCTTGAAGACGATCGCACAACGGCTAAAAGAATCGGGTGCAATTAGCGATCGTATTTATCAAAGACTTCAAGGCAAAATTGGTTCAGAAATCAAGGTTGATTTCCAGCTTTTTAGTCTTGCTGCATACTGGATGCCTAGTGATGAAAAATTAGAACCTGACCAGATTCGACCATTTCTGGATGATCTGCAACAGTTGGGCTTAATCACTGAGGACAATCGCAAGAAATTGCTCATCGATATTGATGCCGGAAAAGTAGAAGATAAATATGCGATTGTTCACTATCTAGAAAATACAAGGATCTTCAATCTCGCAGACTACTCACGCGATCCAAACATTTATTTCCCACACATTCATCGTGATGTTGCTCAACTTTTAACGAGGGTAGGGGCATCCAGCCTCAGCCAAGTAACTTTCAAATTGCAACTTCTTAATAATTCCGATGAAAATGCTTTAATATCAACAGAGGTCAATGGCAAAAAATATGAATTTGCTAGCTACTCTTCTGCCCCTGAGCCTCTAGGTGCTGGCTTCCTTGGAATGATTGATGACGAAGAATTTGTTCAACTTTTCAACAAGATTCTACGTGATCAAAAGTCGCCATATCGTGTGTATACCCTAGGTTTTTTCGGCGATTTTGGACCTGATTATTCACGATTCGCGGTTCTCGTACTTACAGAGAAGCAAGCAAAACAATTACAGAGATGGGTTAACTCATATTTACCAATTGGCTTAGAGGATCACAGTTCAGTATTCAATCGCGATCGCATCGATTCAATTCTCAATAGGATTGAAGAGATCGGCTTACTTTCTCACCTCACACCGCAACAAATCACAGCCGGAAAGCAGAAAATTTCGCGCCAATTTATCAACTCGTCTTATGAACTGTTTGCTGCTTTTGATAATTTGCTCATTGCGTTCGATTGGGAAACTGGAAACCTTGAAAATCCCTATCAAGCTCTAACGCAAAGATTCGCTGCTGCGTCTCGTGGAGCTTTTCAACCCACACAGATTTCTAACGAATTTGATTATGACAAGCAGAGTGCAGGACAGTCTTTTGTTGTGAAAGGCGTTCGCTACAGCACAAAACTTAAATTCGATGGCGATTGGCTCGATCCAGCGTTTATTGATTTTCTCGATCGAGCGATCGCCAAAACAGTTTCAGGCGCAAAATTCTACAGGCTCTACGATGGTTTGAGTCTTGAAGGTTATCTCTTCTTGAGCAATCGGCAGCGACAAGTATTAGAGTCGGAAAATTTAGTCCAACTCAAGCCAGAGAAAAACCAGAATTAAGTTTTAACGTCAGTTCGACGGATTAGAAGATGGCAGAAGGGAGAACAGGTAAGCCTTTGGGCTGTAAGTCGAGTGCAGGTAACTTCGGCTGGTAGGTGTAGGCAATCAAGCCAGCCAACAAGTTGACGAGAAAGTTCCAACCACTGCGATGGCGCGAATGCTCAATCTGGCAAATGTTCTTGAGTTGGTCATTCACGGTCTCAATGATGGAGCGCTTCCTCAGCAGGATTTTGTCGATGAGTTTGACCAGCCGTTGCTTCATGTTCTTGCGGGCTAGTGTTCGCCAGCGTGAGCTTGAAGGCAAGCTTAATCTCAAATTAAGAGAGGGATTGAGCCATTTTAAATTGAATTGAAGTACTGGATTGGACTGAACGATAATGCGGATTTGAACCTGGTTGTATCGTCAGTCCAAAAATAGTCCCAAGTTGGAACATGACCGTATTACTGGCTTTGTGCCATGATGTCCCAACCATGCGATATTTTGACAAAGTGTCCTTTCCACGTTACTGAGTTGGGATTGCAACCATTGCTGATGCAGACCGCCCAAATTCTTCTGGTGCATACTGCAAATGGGCTTCTGCTCCTGGATAAACAAAGGTTCCAGGGGTTATCGAGCGGACTAAGTAATGCAGTGTGTAAACTCCCGCTTCAAGATGGTTTCCATAAGCCATGATGCGATCGCGGTAGATCGTTTGGTAGTCAATCTCCCAACTATCTGCTTTTGTCTGAAAATAAGGAGTTGAGGTTTGAAAACTCGTATCAATCGCTTCCAAGCCTGCGGGAAGTGGATCTGTAATCACCACATGATCAATGGGATGATCCGTAATGACTTCTAATTCAATATCCAACACTTGTCCAGGTTTTATCTGCCAAGGCTTTTCGATCGTTTGTAATCCCATTTGAATTAAGGTTTCTGTCTTATTTGCAGGATGAATTGATCTTGTGATTCGCAATCCATTGAATCGTCCAGGGGGATTTCCTTCCAGTCGATAACGATATGCTGTTAGATAGTGGAGTGTTCCTTGACCGGATTTTTGAATTTGTAAGTTATGCTGCCCTCGTGGTAGGTCTGACATTGCGATCGTTGTATTCGCACTCGGTTGTTTGTATCCTGCAAACTTTTGAGAGAGTAGAGCTTTTCCGTCGAGTAGCGCGATCGCGCTAAAGTTGGGAGGTTTGGGTAAGCGTTGGCTATATTCTGCTAAAGCGGTGAGCGCTTGAGCATTGTAGTAACTACATCCCCAAGTACCATTTTTTCTCAGAGCCAGTAAGGCAGAGAGTAATTTATCTAGGGTTTCTGCTGAACTCTTGCGATCGATCATCAGCCGCAAGGCTTCTGCTTGGGCTGTTACTGGAGAACTAAACCATTGCCACTTCTGAGGAAGATTTACGGTTGCAGTTCGTCCTGTCTCATAGATGGTTTTCTGAATCTGTTTGATAAGCATATCTGCTTCTTTTTGCCAGTCTGGGAAGCGAGAGAGGTAACGAGTTAATTGAATGCGATCGAGATCGTCAAACTGCTTCCGACGTTCATATAAATCAGCTAAGAAATCATTGCGTTGATCTCCAAGTTCAGCAAGTGCAATCAGCGATCGTAGTCTGATTTGGTCTTTGCAACGTTGTTCTGTGCAAAACTCATATTGCCCTGGATCTGCGAGGATCTTTTGCAAATAGGTTTTTAGTTTGCTGACTAATGTTGTATTCACCGGAAGCCTAGCAGTTGCGGCTTTTGAGAGCGCTTGCACCACATAGGGTGAAACAAACGGATCAGATTGTTCTGCGCCAGGAAAGAAGGCGAATCCACCATCAGGACGTTGGAGCGCTTGTAAGTGTTCTAGGGCTTGGGCTGCTTGTTCCGGCGGATTGAACTCATTAAATGTTTGTCCGTAAGTTCGGGAGAGAATTTGGAGATTGGCCGCGATCGCTAACTGACTAGCAGCTGATTCTAAAAATGGGAGTTGCTCTTGATCAAAAACTTGACGTGCAGGCGCTTTGAGTTCAGGAATCAACGTACTAGCAAGCGAAATTTCTAATCCGCCTGTGCCATTGACCACATTGCGATCGATCTGGATTGGAATTTGTACTTGCCGTTCTGTTGTTCCAGTTTCTACGACTTGCTCAGTAATTTCTAGTGGTTTTACTTCTAGCGGAACTTCAAAGGCATCTGATGTATTGTTCAACTGAGTTAGGAATTGGACTTTTCCTGTGCCAGTATTGTTTGCAGTCATGGGAAAGCGATAAGCTTTTGTTCCAGATTCGATTGGAGTTTGCAAATTCGCAGATCGATCTCCCGTTAATTGCAGTGATCCGCTCACTGCTCCGTTAATTGTTAACGTACCTGATTGTCCAGTGTTGTTTGTGATAGCCACTCCTGCGTCTAATCGATCGCCCAGGCGCGCGAATTGGGGCAGCACAGGATTCGCAATTAGGGGTTTCGTTGTGATAAAGGTTGCATCATGATTGCCATAGTGCATTTTTTGATCGATCGCGACTGCCATCACTCGCCATGTGGTTAAGTCATCGGGGAGTTTGACTTTCACGATCGCTTTGCCATTCGCATCGGTTAAGACTGAGCCATTGTAGTAAGCCAACGGTTTGAAGTTTTTGCGGATGTGTGTGTCACCCACTCCACTGGAAAGTCCACCTCCGAAGCCCCAACCTTTATCGATCGGGGAAGCTAAGGGTTCTAGAACAACATCTGGGCGATTATCTGCAAAGCGAGTTGAGATGGCTTGTTCTGCATAGACTGTTTTAACCAAATCAGGTAGGCGATAGTTGGTGAGTTGCAACACCGCTTCATTGACAACCATCACCGTGAATTGACCTTGCACCGGATTGCTTTGAGTATTTTTCACTTCTAGCTGAATCGTTTCTTCTGCACCCGGTTGAATAGATGCTTGTTGTGGCGTCACTTGCACTTTCAAATACTGTTCATCCAAATTGGTCGTAAACGGTGTAAATCCAATCCGAACGAGTTTATCGAGCTGACCTGGCTCAACTTGTTCAACAGGTTTGCCTTGCCGGATCAGAACTGCCTCAACCGCAGCATTAGGAATCATATCTGGCGTGACTTTGAATTGAATCTGGGGTGCGCCGCCTTGGACTTTTGTGATCGTTTTGTAGATTGTGTTATGACGCACAACCGCAAAATATAATTCTGCTTCGGGATAGGGCGATTGAATCACGACATTGGCTGTTTCACCCGGTCGATAGGATTTCTTATCCAGTTGCAATTCGAGACGATTATTGCTGTAGCGTCCACCCCAAAGGACTGGATTCTCTCCTGTGACCCAAATTTGTGAATCCGTTGCGGTTAAATCATCTTTCGCGTTTGTAAAGTTTGCTCGAATGCGATAAGAGCCTGATTCTGGCGGTGTTAATGTAGCCGTTTGTGCTGAATTTTCTGATCGGAGTTCTGCTTGACCGACAGTTTTATACTCCACTTGATCTTTCGGCGTTTGGCTTCCCTCAATGACCTGAGTTACGCTGCTATAAATCATCTGTTGGAGTTCCAGTTTCACGGATTGTCCCGCGATCGCACTTCCTTTCGGATCAGTAACAATCACTTGGATATTAAACGGCTTGCCAGCATCCGCCACAAAATTACTTTTAAGACCAATTAAGCGATCGCTTGGCAAGGCTGTAAAGGTTTTAGAATTTGCAACCGCTAGATTTGAGACATCCGTCACTTGAGCATCAATGCGATAGGTCATCGGATAGGGTAAATTCGATGCAACTGTGACCGATTGTTGTCCTTTTCCTTGGGCGTCTAGCGCAGTTTTGTTCTGTAAGACATCGCTTTGGATCGTGGGTTCTGTTTCTGGATAAAACCATTTCCGTCCGAATGAAAATTCTTCCCAGCCTTTGGGAGCAAACTCTGCCTTCTGTCGGGTCGCATAGTATTCTACCTGTCCCCCTTCTACCGCTGGACCAAACAGATAGTTGCTTTGAGCTTGAGCGTTGATGGTTTCACCTGCCTTCGCAAACTCTTTATCGAGCGATAGATCGACTTTGAAATTCGGGGGTTTAAATTCTGCAACCCGAAACTCACCGGAAATCTCGGCTCCTGTTGTCCCTTTTGCTTGAATTGTATAGTTCCCTAATGCTTGATTCGAGGCGATTGGGACTTCTAGAGAAAAAGTACCAAACTCATTTGTCGTTTGTGCCCCTAATGTTGTTTTATTGCCTTGGGGATCAATCAGGGTGACGGTGTAGCGAATATTCTTATCCTGTTGAAGGACACCATTTTTCAGATAAGTTGCAATGCCTGTGAACCAAGCTTTTTCACCGGGTTGATAGAGTTGTCGATCGGAGAAAATCGTACCGCGTGATTCTGGTTGATTGCTATCCCATCCGGTATAGATGCCATAGCCATAGCTCCCACTCCACTTGAGCGCACGAGAAAATGCCCAGTCTTGTCCTTCACGTACGATTGTTAGGAGTTCGGGAGGTTCCGCAAAACTATCTTTGTTACCGGGAACGCAAGCTTGAATCGCTTGAGAGTTAAGTATTAGAGTTCCAGCGCGATCGCTTGTTCCGGTTGCACAAGGTTGAGGTTCGGGTCTAGATTTTGCGCTTAACTGCGATCGATAAATCTCAATCTTCGCGCCATTCACCGGAGAACCATCGGATAGATGATGAACTCGAACCACTCCTGAGTCGGGAAACCACTGAGCAAAGACACCCAAATTTGTCAGTTGTACTAATCCATAAAACGTGGGTTCACGCCATTTCTCATTGTCTTTCTCGGTGTATTGGTAGGTCTGGGCTTGTACGCCATAGGCGAGCATTCCCGTCTTACTTCCAAGCTTCTCGCGGAGTGGAATTGCAATCTCAGTCGATTGATTTTTCTTTTGGGCTGGAATCTTAAACGATTTCCAAGTATCGGATTTTGGCAGGAGATCTTTTCCATTTCCTTGCGGCTCAGCAGAATCGGTGTAAACCAAATCTGTGGGCTGTACGACTTGATAGGCAGCCTTGTATTGGGAAGTTGGGAGATTAACCGCTGATAGGTTGAGTTGTATGCTCTTGGTTACAGGGAAAATATTGAGGCCAGAGGGTGCCCAAAAATCTGCTGCTACTTCTCCAGTTTTGTACTCTACTGTGACGGGTTTCTCTAGCGTTTGTCCAAACTTGTCTTTTAGAGCAGCACCGATCGTAATTTGATAGGTTGTCTGCGGTGCAAGTGCCCAAGGATTCAGGCTGATGACACGCTCGTTATCATAGGCTCTGAGCCAACGCGCAGATTCTTTTGGAGATGGCTGGATAGTGACATTTTTTGCTACGGTTTCTGCCACTAAAGCATTGTTGAACTTGAGTTGAGCAAATCCTTGCACAAACCGTCCAAAGGCTCCTCCTTCATTTGGTCGATCGCTGTATTCAATTCCTTGGAATGCTAAGGGTGCATAGGTCATGACCTCTCCTGTAAAGGGAGAGGTTGTCGCGAGATTGCCTTGACGGGGAAGAATTCCGGGAGCAAGTTCAAGTTGATAGCGTTTTGCTTTCTCTAAGGTTTGCCGAGGGGATAAAACATAAATCCAATCCCGCATCGCAGAATTGAATTTTTCTTGCGGATTCTCAAAGGATTGATCTGCTTCTTGGGATTGTTCTTTTTTCAGCTCTATTTGAAGTGGTATTCTTTGCTGGCTACCTTCAGGTATCAGGACTGCTTTAACCGATTCTGGAGCTAACTCTGTGTTTGAGGTGATTTCTAAGTTTGGGTTGAGTGTGATGGGTTCGATTGGTGTTGATGAATCGCTTGGTAATTTAGGTAAATCTGTGAGTTGAATCGCAGGTGTGTTAAATGTCCAAGCAAAATCTTGATTGAGCTTGTGTTGCTTTAGATCTGTAAGTCCTGCTTTCAGGGTTACTCTCACTCTTGTTGCAGTTGGTAACGCTGCATCTGCTTGAAAGCCAATCATTTTTGGTGTGAGAAAACGAAATCGACCGGGAAGTGTCGGTGTGAGTTCAAAGCGATTCAGGATGTCTCTTCGATCGGAACTTTCTAAACTCTCGATCGGGATTAATGGTTCTTTGAACCGAATCCGAATCTGTGAAAGCAGATTGGTTGCACCTGTGGGGCTAATTTGCTCAATCCAATCTGGAAGTTTGGGTGTGGGTAATGCTTCTACTGTCGAAAGCGGTTGTGCTTGCGTGACCAAGTTCAATCGATTACAGGCTGTTATTCCTAAAACGAGTATCAGCCCCAACAAAAAATATTTCCAAGTCGTCAAAAGCCTGCGAACGGTCATTGTCTACCCCTCACACAAGCAGCGATTGCTATTTCTTTAGTAGCTGATCGCGATCGAGGAATTGCTGAAATTCCTATAATTCTTAACTAACGGCTCGCTTCAGTGAGGGAAAATCCCCGACGAGTCGATGGTTTCTCTGCCACTCCCACTTGAAAGCGAACTTGATCTGTTGAGGCTCCACTCCGAGCTTGCAATGTCCAATCGCCCGATCGTAGATTCCAAAAGAACGTATTAGAGGTTTGAGTAGCAATCTTCTCGCCATTGAGCCACCACTCTACAGGCTGTTTGGGTACTTCAGCGAGTCTAAACTGCAAGTTCTGACCTGATCCCCTCTCAGGCGCGACTAGAAAATAATCGCCATTGCGCGGAGAAATGATTCTTAACGTGCCAGGAGACAGTATCGGTTCTTGTTGCATCGCGAGCCATTCATTGTATTCTGCTGGCAAATTCAGGCGATACTGCTGTTGATCGTTTGAAATGGCTTGATAAAACGTATCTGGATGTTGTTGATACGCTGTGAGATCTTCAGGATAGAAATACTCCTGCACGATCGTGGGACAAACAGCCGTCGGGCGCAATCCTGACAATGCACAGATCGGACGTTGCACCAGATCCTTGGGCAATGGCAAAGCAGCAGGTTCTCGATGTTCATGGAGATGGAGCATAATGCGGCTCCAAAGTGGTGCAGCACCTGTGACACCCGAAACTTGGCGCATCGGTTCACCATTGAAATTACCAACCCAGGTTGCAACCGTATAGTCTGTTGTAAACCCAACCGTCCATGTATCTCGAAAGTCCGATGAAGTTCCCGTTTTCACGGCTGCCGGAAACGGCAAACTCAGCACCGAATCGACACCAAAGGATCTGGCGCGCGCATATCGATCGCTCAACATATTCGTAATCAGTGACCAAGTTGATGTCGAGTAAGCACTATAGGACTGGGGATGAAGCATGGTTGATTGTCCCTGCCTTGCCATCAATAAATACGCCTGTGCCAATTCCCAAAGGCTAACTTCACCGCTTCCCAAAGTCAGTCCCAAGCCATAATAGTCAGGTGATTGATTCAGATGAGCAAAACCCAATTGATGCAATCGATCGAGAAATATCGCGACTCCCACTTTTTCTAACACTCGCACCGCTGGCACATTTAAGGAGTTTGCTAAAGCAATGCGCACACGAACTGGGCCTTGAAACGTTTCACTGTAGTCAGTTGGACTATAGAGCTTTGCTCCTGGAATAGCATAATGCGTCGGCACATCTGCTAGCACTGTATTCGGTTGAATGATTCGTTTTTCTAATGCTAGTTGATAGAGAAAGGGTTTGAGCGTTGAACCGGGTTGACGTAGCGCTTGTACGCCATCATTTTGTCCCATTTGCGAGGCAGCAAAATAATCGATCGAACCAACATACGCCAAAACATTTCCGGTTCGATTGTCAAGAACGATCGCTGCCGCTTGATGAACATTATTTCTTGCTAGAGTCTCAATGACTTGTCGAGCTTGTGCCTCTACAAATTGCTGAAGAGGTAAATCAAGCGTTGTCCGAATTTGAGCGGGATGGTTTTTGGGCAATTGATTGGCACTCCAAAATAGAAAATGGGGTGCAGCGAGAATGCCTTGCTGCCGAGGTTGTAGCTTTACTGCTTCAGCAAAGATGCGATCGCGCTGACTTTGAGTAATGTAACCATCCTGCACCATCCGATCCAACACATACTGCTGTCGTTTCTTCAAATGCTCCCAATGCTCATAGGGATTGAGATCATTCGGATCATTCGGTAAGGCTGCTAGTAAACTCGCCTGAGCTAAATTCAAATCTCGTGCTGGAATACCGAAATAAACTCTTGCTGCGGCTTCTACCCCATAAATATTGCCACCCATCGGTAGACGATTGAGATATGCCTGAAGGATTTCATCTTTACTCATTCCGGCAAATAACCGCCAGGACAGCCAAATCTCCTGAATCTTTCCCCAAGCTGTACGCGGGCTTGGTTCCAGCATTCGTGCAAGCTGCATCGTAATTGTGGAAGCACCGCTAACAATCCGACGCGCTTGAATTGCTTCTGCGATCGCTCGAATCCCTGCTTTGAGATCCACTGCTCCATGATGATAAAATCCTTGATCTTCCGCCGCTAGAATAGCTTGAACCAAATTCGGTGAAACTGCATTGAGTGAAACAACCGCAGTATGGTCTTGATCGCGAGTGAGCAAAGTCCCTAACGGCAAACCATTGCGGTCTTGGAATTCGATGGCTTGATCGGTTTGGGCAATGTCAGAAGCTCGAATCGGCGCGAGATAGGGGAGCGATCGTAGAAGAATGCCACTGAGGATCAAAACGATGACGATCGTAAAGTAGGAGCGACGTTTAGTAGAGAAAAATCGGCGGTTCCTCATGAGATGTAGAAGACTCCCAGCCCTTAAATTGCTATTAAATGAGATGGAACCAGCAACGTCAAGGACAAGTTATCTATCGTTGCATCGATCGTATAACTACACCAAGCAACGGGAAGAACTTGAAAATTTCCGGCAGAGACGCGACAGAGAAAGTTCTGAGAGAGCATCGCGGACGACACAAGCATATGGGTATTAAGGTGCTGCTGCGGATTCCGAAATATGCTTACTGAAGTTGCATATGCCTTTATGACCTTAAGTTTCCTTCAGAAGATTTCTGCGTGCAAACTTCCAGAGTTCGATCCATGTCTCTTCATATCGCTGTGGTGTAAACGAACCCGAAGAAGACGGTAATTACGGCAATGGAAAAATTAAAAAGCGTTTTACACTTCGTTACATTAGAGAAGACAGAACCCAGGGCGATCAAAATCGTCTGCTACATCGGAGGTACCCGATATGAATAACATTCGTGTCGGCAGTTTGTTTGGAATTCCTTTCTATGTCAACCCATCCTGGTTTTTAGTGTTGGGCTTAGTCACTTTTAGCTATGGCTCAGGACTGGCAGCCCAATTTCCCAATTTGCCTTCTGGGCTGTCTTGGGGATTAGGATTGCTCACAGCACTGCTATTGTTTGGCTCTGTGCTGGCTCATGAACTCGGGCACAGCTTTGTGGCGCTGAAGCAGGGTGTGGGTGTCAAATCGATCACGTTGTTTCTATTCGGGGGATTAGCGAGCTTAGACAAAGAGTCGCAAACTCCCGCTGAAGCATTTCAAGTTGCGATCGCAGGGCCTTTAGTCAGTTTGCTCCTTGCTGGTTTAGCAACCCTTTTGGGAGTTGGTACCGGCATCTCTGGGGCACCCGCCGCAATCCTGAGCGTATTGGTCTCGGTGAACTTAGCATTAGCGCTCTTTAATCTCATTCCAGGTTTACCGCTCGATGGCGGCAACATTTTGAAAGCCTTAGTCTGGAAAGTGACGGGTAACCCTTACAAGGGGATGAAGGTTGCGGGTCGGGTCGGTCAATTGATCGGTTGGTTAGCGATCGCATCGGGACTGCTACCCTTGGTTGTATTTGGCGGTGGGCTGAACTTCTGGAATATCTTGATTGGTTGGTTCTTGCTTCAGAATGCCAGCCAAGCTGCTCAGTATGGCGTGGTGTTGGATCGCTTAGCAGGGCTGACAGCATCCGATGCCGTCAGCACAAATAGCCCGGTTGTTGCTGCTTCGTCAACGTTGCGAGAGTTTGCCGATCAGCGGATTCTGGATCAGCGAGTGTGGCAGAAGTTTTTAGTCACAAACGCAGAGGGTCAACTGCTGGGTACGCTTTCCATCGAGGATTTGAAAGCGATTCCGAGTGATCTGTGGTCTGAAACTTTGGTTCAAACCCTCGTAAAACCGCTTGACCCATCTCTCATGGTACAGAGCGATCGTCCCTTGTCAGAAGTGGCAACCTTGTTGGAAGAACGCAAGTTGACTGCACTTTCCGTTGTTCAAGAAAACAATATCTTAGTGGGCTTGCTCGAAAAAACTGCCATTGTGAATCTGCTTCAGAATCGAGCCTATGCTGCTCCGGCATAGACTCAGATTGAAACATACAGCAGGCATTGCTGAATGAGAAGATGAATCAGACTGGAATGCCTCAAGTTCATCGTCACGCAAAAGGTTACACTCCATTGATAGCAGAAGCCGATGCAACGTATTGGAAACGCTGAATCCTTTTGCTCAGAACGCTTTAGAGGATGTTTTAAAAGTATAGAAAGTTTCTTCGCTCTCGTTGCTATCCCGCCCGTGATTGAAAATCCGGGCTAACAGAAGCAAGTCCACTCAAGGGACTAAAAGACTTTCAGCATCAAGTTTCCAGTCCTTTTCAAAGGACTTCGTACCGTTAGCCCCGACTTCCAGTCGAGGGGCGGGTGAGTGCCAGAAACGATACTTTTCAAACATCCTCTTAGAACGATAGAGAGACTTGCGATCGTGGCTCTTAATTTTAGCGTTGAGCCACGATCGCATTCTTGTATTAAGGAGACATCCGTTCGATCGTCCAATGATCTCCTTGACGACGGTAGAGTAAGCGATCGTGCAATCGACTTGGTCTGCCTTGCCAAAATTCAATCTCGCGTGGAATCACTCGAAATCCTCCCCAATGCGGCGGACGCGGTACTTCCTGGCTCTCATATTCCACTTTCAACGCCGCTAATTTCTGCTCCAAAACATCCCGATTCGGGATAATTTCGCTCTGCTCCGATGCCCAAGCTCCCAAGCGACTGTTGTGCGGACGACTGAAAAAATAACCATCCGATTCTTCAGCAGACACTTTTTCAACGCTGCCGACAATTCGCACTTGGCGTTCTAGCTCTGTCCACAAAAACACCAAAGCTGCTTGAGGATTCGCTTCTAACTCTTTTCCTTTATTGCTGTTGTAGTTCGTGAAAAAAGTAAAACCTCGATCATCAACGGCTTTCAACAACACAATCCGAGCCGCAGGAATGCCATCTTTGCTGGCGGTTGCCAAAGTCATTGCATTCGGTTCTGGCAACTCTGCCTTCACCGCTTGATCAAACCAGTGTTGAAATTGTTGAAAAGGATTCGGATCAACATCCGTTTCGTTTAACGTTTCTTTGGTGTAATCCTTTCTGAGATCCGCAATCGAAGACATCATCGTTTATTTTTTATGCGCCATTTTCTATTCTATTCGCCTGGGAGATCACAAAAAGCGATCGATCTGGCATAACTTAAAAAGGTTGCGATCGGAGAGTAATGTAAAAATGGCGCTGTTATTAGCTGGCGATATTGGTGGAACGAAAACAATTTTGCGACTGGTGGAAGCTCAATCAGATCAAACGGAAACCGCAAAAAATAGCTTGTTTGAGCAACGCTATGTCAGTCGTGACTTTCCTGATCTCGTGCCGATGGTGGAAAAATTCTTGCAAGAAGCACAGCAGTCAACCGGACAATCATTTGCGCCAGAAAAGGCTTGTTTTGGAATTGCTGGTCCAGTTGTGAACAATACCAGCAAAGTCACGAATGTTGGCTGGATGTTAGAAGGCGATCGCTTATCTGAACAACTCTCGATTCCGAAAGTTTCCCTGATTAATGACTTTGCCGCGATCGGTTATGGGATTCTCGCCTTAGAGCCGACAGATCTGCATGTCTTACAACAAGGTCAGCCGAAGGAAAACGCTCCGATTGCTGTGATTGGGGCAGGAACGGGCTTAGGGCAGGGCTATTTAGTGCATGATGGCACGGCTTATCAAGTGTTTGAATCTGAAGGTGGACATGCCGATTTTGCGCCTCGGACGGAATTAGAATTTCAGATGTCGCGCTACTTACTGGATAAGTTAAATATTGAACGCATCTCGGTCGAGCGCATTGTTTCAGGACAAGGCATTATTGCCATTTATCAATTTTTGCGCGATCGCGATTTTGCTAAAGAATCTCCAGAGATTGCAGAGATTATGCATACTTGGAATTCGGAAATTGGACGAGAAAAAACCGTTGATCCGGCTGCTGCCATTTCTCAAGCCGCATTAGAACAGCGCGATCATCTGTCTGAAAAAACCATGCAAATGTTCATTGATGCCTATGGTGCAGAGGCAGGCAACCAAGCTTTGAAATTGCTTCCTTATGGTGGCTTATACATTGCAGGTGGAATTGCTGCGAAAGTGTTGCCCTTGATGGAAGAAGGAAGCTTTGTGCGATCGTTCCAACTGAAAGGAAGAATGCGATCGCTGATGGAACAAGTTCCCATTCAAATCGTGCTCAATCCACAGGTCGGCTTGATTGGAGCCGCCCTGTGTGCGTCAAGGTTATGATTCACCTCGCTGAAAAAACTGTTTGAGAATTTCACCTGGAGGGCGATCCCAAGTATCTAAATGATTGTTGATCAGCCCTTCAGAATTCACACTGTAAGTTGATGTGCCATTAAAGAACAATCGCGCTTTCCAGGGAACTCTCAAAGTTCCTCGAACTGTCCATTCTGCTAGAATCGTTGATTCATCTTTTGGATAAACCTTGTGTAGATCGAAGAAGAGTTCTGTAAAAAATAGCTTTCCGTGAAAGCGTAATGTCCAGAAGATAATTCGGTAATTAAACTTCCATTTGAACGTATTGACGGGATCTTTGAAAAAGATATCGGAACTGTAAATGTCATAAGTAATATCTTTCTCAAACAAGGTGGGTAAGTCTTGTTTCAATGTCTGAATCATCTCGTCAATCCGCTCTTGTTCAATCATCCCAATCCCCTGTATCTTGATTTAATCCCATCCAATTCAAGCATGTTTGCATCGCTTGGCGCATGGTTTCTCGATCGGCGTGATAGCGTCTACCATGTCCCGGCAGTACCCATTCAAAGTCATACTCGCTGAGCTTTTGCATCGATCGCTTTAACTCATCCCAAGAGTACCAACAAACATCTCGAAAACCAACCAAATGATTGAGTTTTGCTGACCAAGCTAAATGATCGCCAGAGAACAAGAACTGATTCTTGTACAGCAAAACAGTATGTCCCTTAGTATGACCTGGAACGGGAATGATCAGCAGTTCAGAATCAAGCTGAAAGGGGTTTGTTCCAGTGAGTTGAATTTCTACACTTTCAGTACCGGGATTGATTTCATCACGGTGAAGAATGCGATCGCACTTGAAATGATCCCGAAACTTCTGATGATCCGCTACATCATCTCGATGCGTCAAATACAGATATTTCACTCCACCCATTGCTTCAATGCGCTTGACTAGCGGTGGCGAAAACCTTGGAGAATCAACTAAAACATTCCCTTCAGGACGCTGAATCAAATAGCTAGCAGCCCCGAAAGAATTCTCCGCATGATAGCCACAATGATAGACATTTTCAGCGACTAAAATTGGGAAGCTTTCTTGTGCAAATTTAATATCTGTCGGTTTCTCAACCGTTCCAATTGAACCTGTCGGACAAGCAAGTAAAGCTTGCATGGCATGGAGCCGTTCTGTTTCATTCAATGGTTGATGAAACACGATCGATTGACTGCCTTCACGCGAAAAAATCTCCGGTGACATCCAGCGACAAGTATCACAATCAATACACGAACTATCAACGTAAAAATCGCCTGCAGCGTTTTGCGATCGCCGATTTGTTAAATGAGCCATAGTTGACCCTTTCAAAGAGTATCTTCGATCATAGCGAATTCTATTTTCGGCTGCTGAGATAGAACGAGTATCCTAACTCTGGCAAATCTCCCAAGCCAATTGCATGAATCAACTCTAATCGGCTAAATCGACCAGTTTCGTAGCTCATCGGCATTGGAGAAACTGCTTTTTGCTCAATGACATGAAATCCTCGATCGCTTAATTTTTCAGCTAATTCACTCGGCGTATACTCAAACTTATGTTCTGGATGAATAAATCCTTGTCGAACTTGCAATACTGTTAGATAACGATTTGGAGTATCCAAACAAAAGTATCCGCCTGGTTTGAGGACTCGATACACTTCTTGAATCACCCGATCTGCTTCTGCTTGCGTAATATGCTCAATGCTCTGTCCCGACCACACTAAATCAAATGTTTGATCTGCAAACGTCGAAAGGTCGGTCATCGAGATGTAGTGATAGTCAATTTGAGTGCCTTGCTCGGTTGTATGTTGCTGAATCAGAGGTACGTCTGACTGAAAGAAACGTTGCTCGATCGGTAAATCAACAATATCAATTTGCTTGGGACAATGCGGATAGCCCATCGTCAGTAAGCTTCCCTGTGGCTCAAGACCTGCTCCTCCGAGATCTAGAATCCTCTCAGCCGCAGGAAGCGCAGTTTGAATCAGTGTGAGTCGGGCTTGATGATGGGCATAGTTCCCCTGAGTGTGAAAGAACTTCTGTTCCCAACTTGCAGGAATCATCAAAAAGGAAAATAGCAGACCTAAGCGCGATACTTTACCTTGATCGAGTTGTGATGTGTAGAAATCGATATCAGTTTGGCGATCGCGCTTTTTCAAAAAATACTGATAGAGATGCTTTACATAGGTGTGGTTGCTCTCATCTCGCTTTTTCAAAAGATGAACAACCCAAAATTGCAAAACTCGCCACAAATCTTGGGGGTAATAGCGCAAGTACCGAAGAACTTTGGAGAATTTGACTTGCATTTCACGATTCATAGCGAAGTTTTCCGGTGATTGACCTGCAATAATCTACCGCAATCCTTGTTAATTTAGTCTTTTCGCCGGAAGATTCTGCCCATTTTGGCGCAAAATCAGTTGATTCACACTGCCTTGTGGGTTGCGAACAAACGTAACTTGAACATCCAGTTCTGTAATGAAGAACTGCGTTTCTGTTTCTGCAAACAGTTCAACCTTGGGTTGCTTTGTTGCTTGTAGAAACAGGCGATTTTGCTCTTTCGTAATCGCAAGCACAAAATCCGGAGCCAATTGATAGCGACCCACATAAGCATCTAATAGTTTGGGATTAATTGCGATCGCTTTTCGTTGCTTTGGCGCTTCACGCTTTGCTAAAGGAATGCGCTCATCTAAAAGATGCAATCCAATGTCATTGATATCATTTTCAGAGTTCGAGAGGACGACTACACCGATTCCTTTGTTCTTCACAAAGCCAATAAAGCTGCGAAATCCACCTGTCCCCCCATCATGCATGATGATTTCTGTTCCTTTGTGGTTGAGAACATGCCACCCGATCGCGATTTGCATCTCTGGCGTTGGCGTCGAATGTTGAGGAACATGTGTTTTTTGCAGAGTGGCATTCAGCGCAGAGGGTTGTAATTGTAGGTTTACAGCTAAGAAATTTAAAAGATCATTCGTCGTCGATCGCAATCCTCCCGCTCCTGCTAAGGTTGGCAAATCCCAATAAGAAACAGGTTTACCAAAGGTATTATGTCCTTTCGTAAAACGAGCTTGCTGTTTTGGAGACAGTTGAATCGTCGTATCATTCATCTTCAAGGGATGAGTAATCCGAGTTTTGATCAGCGATTCATAGTTCACGCCTGCTTTCAAACTCAAAATATGACCCAGTAAACCTGCTCCTAGATTCGAGTACTCGTACTGTGTGCCGATATCTCGCGTGAGTTGATAGTTTCGGAGAAAAGTATAAAGTTGCTCGACAGTGTAATCTGCATAGGGATTGCTCTCATCTTTGGGAGCGAGATTATCCGGTAAGCGTGGTAAACCAGACGTATGCGTTGCTAGATTCAACAACGAAATTGTTTTACCGTTTCGAGTGGGCGTTTTGACTGGGAGAAACTTAGAAATCGGATCATCAAGTTTTAGCTCTCCCCGCTCTGCCATCTGTGTTAGCGCGATCGCTGTAAAGACCTTACTAATCGAACCAATCTCAAAGAGAGTATCGCCGTCTACTTTTGAATCGGCAAGGCTGTACTGAATCAGACGGCGACCTTTGCGATCGATGATTCCAACAACGATTCCAGGCATTTGTTTTTCCTGTTCAACTCGTTGTTTGAGAATGGCCAGAATTTGCTGATTTGAAGGTGTGGCTCCAGCGTGGGACATCGTTCCTCCAATGCAAGCGAAAAGGACAAGAATGACGACCAAAAATTTTCGTTTCACGGATTCACACCTCCAGCGTATTTATTGCTCCAATGCAAGCTGAATCAAGCGATCGACTAGCTCTGGATAAGGAATTCCCGATGCAGCCCACATCATCGGATACATACTGGTTGCAGTAAATCCAGGCAGAGTATTGATTTCATTAATCAAGACCTCTCCAGTCGATTCGACATAAAAGAAATCGACCCGGCTGAGTCCTGCACAATCGATCGCATGAAACGCCTGCAAAGCGCGTTCCTGGATCAAACTTACGACTTCATCGGGCAGATTCGCTGGAATTGTATGCGAAGATTTACCCGCTGTGTATTTTGTTTCGTAATCGTAAAAATCACTATCAAACGTAATCTCACCCACAACGGAAGCTTTGGCTTGATCATTGCCGAGCACTGCCACTTCCACTTCTCGCGCAACTACGCCTGCTTCGACGATGATTCGTCGATCATAACTCGCGGCACTATCCAAAGCCGCTTCCAATTCTGCCCGTGTGCGAACTTTCGAGATGCCCACCGACGATCCTAAATTCGCAGGTTTGACAAAACAGGGATAGCCCAGTTCCGATTCAATGCGATCGCACAATTTAGGAAAGACGCAAGGATTGGAATATACCTCTGCTCGACTCACTGCCAAATATCTCACCTGCGGCAGTCCCACCTCAGCGAACGCCATTTTCATAGCGATCTTATCCATGCCAACCGCAGATCCCATCACCCCTGATCCGACGAACGGCTTTTGCATCAATGTCAATAAGCCTTGAATCGTGCCATCTTCTCCATTCGGCCCGTGCAAAATCGGGAACCAAACATCGACCTGTTCTGCCTCAATAGGAAACTTCCAGAGATTCGTCGCCTGATCGTCACACTCCAGCGCCCCAGACTCCAGCACCGATCGCGCAATATCCGGAGATCGCCACTGCCCGTCCTTCTGAATGTAGAACGGCATCAAATCATATTTTTCTACATTGGCAGGGTCACTCAAGGCTTGGGCAATCGATCGAGCAGATGCGATCGACACTTCATGTTCTCCAGAACGCCCACCGAACAGCAATCCTACCTTGAGTTTTGTCATGATCTGAATTTCCAAATTTCTATGGACTTTAGATCATATAGGCAACTCCGTCTAGAGCCTCTGACAAAATCGATAGGTCTAATCGTTCTGTGCGTAAAGCCTGCGGCTTTCTATTCAGTTTCCAAAATTGAAGAATGGGGGCGAAGGGATTGAACCCTTCAAAAATGACGAAAAAATAGTACTTTCAGGCGATAGTCTTAAATTTATGTGATATTTATGCGAAGAGCACCTAGACCCAAACAAAACGGAGATTCTAACGCTATCATTCTTGACTGGAAAATCTCAGGCAGGCGTTACACGCTGTCTCCTCCTGGCAAATGGAACAATTCCGACGATGTGGATCGCGCCGCAAGATTAGGAGAGAGAATCTATGCAGATTACAAAACGGGCAACTTTGACGACACTCTGAAGAAATATCTAACCCCTGAACAAATTAAGAGCCAATGCACCCCAGATATTCGCTTCAAAAATGGTGTGTGGAGGGCCTATTTGACCTATGAAGGGCAAAAGCTCGATTGGGTTGCCACGTCAGAGCAAGCTAAAAAACTTGCGGCACAGATTGAACAAGACTGTGTAAATGGCTGTGTAGATTCAAGCGGTCGAAAGTATTTAGGGGATGAAGTTCGCGCTAGGGCTGAGGAAAGCGATCGTAAATGGCTAGAGAAACAATACGCAGAAGCCACACAATTCAGAGCGTCCTTAGAGCTTTATGAGGAATTTGTAAGCTTCAAAAATGACGAACTGCAATACTCATCATCAGGAAGTTATCGAACTCTCCTTAATCGCTTGAAGTCACTGCCAATGTGTGACACATCTAAGGCTTCCGATTTAGAGGAAATGCTTAAAACTAACTTTCCTTATTAATGCTGAACTTGCTAAGAAATATCTAAATGAAGCAAGAGATTTAAGAAGAGGAAAACCGCTAGAAGATAAAGCGAAAAAGAATCTCGCTACATGCTTTACTGCTTTTGGTAACTGGCTAGTAGAGAAAAAAGGATATCCCCAGAATCCCTATAGAGGCTTAGAAATCAAGGTTAATAAGAAGAGTCTGAAAAAGAAAACGTTTGATACTGAAGAAATTCAAAGGATTATTGCCTACTTCACGGAAAAAATTCCGTTCTATGCTAACTTTGTTGATTTCCGTGTTCGTGTAGGTATGCGATCAGGTGAATTAGCTGCACTTAAATGGGCAGATATTGACTGGAAAAATGCACAAATTCTAGTTCATGATTCATTGTCCCAGCACGCTAGTTGAATTCGCCAAATCCGGATGAAAGTGCAGGGTTACGCTTAAGTGATCAGGGGTTGTCTGTGCGTCTTCATGAACCGCTTGCTGCGGAGCCGCATGGCAGGTGGTGTGGGAAGGGAGAGTTAAATGCTCTCCTCGACCCAATTATGCAGCATTAAGCAATAGATATCCAAACTCATAGCACTGCAATATCTTTAAAGCAACGACGTGTTAACTCCACACGAAGGGGTGGATCTTTCTCGTTACGAATATCGATGTTGGTGGCAAAAAAATAAGTATTCTTTCCTCTCTCCAAATAACCGATATACCATCCAATATTTGGTGTCACTTTACTTCCAAAACCGTACCAGCCGGTCTTGCCTCTAATCGTGTAGTCTGGAGTTTTTTCATTAATCATAATGTCCTTAACGATAGAGAGTGTCCTCTCCGAAAATGGTAAATCGTTATTGTAGAGGCGGCGGAGAAATTGAATTTGCTGTTGGGGTGTGACTTTTAGTGATCCATTTAACCAAAATTTGTCAATATCTTCTTTTCCACCAATGTTTTGGTTGCCGTATTTTACCTGAGCTACCCATTGTTGCATTCGCTCATATCCTACTCGACGGGCTAGAACTTGGTAAAACCAGACCGCAGAAAGTTTGAATGCTTCTCTCATATTCAAGTCTCGATTCCATTCAGGAAGCTCTCTTTGAATTCCATCCCACGTAAAAACAGCAATTTCATCGGTAACGACCTTTGTTTCCAATGAAATTAGAGAGTTGAGAATTTTGAATGTTGATGCAGCGGGGAAAGCGGTTTCATTCCTTTTTGGATTGTGTTGAAAAACACGATTACTGCTCAAGTCATAAATCAGAATTGAACCCTCAACTCCCAAATCTCGAAAGTGGCGTGAAAAGTCAATATTTTGAGCAATGGTTAGAGGATCTGGAGGCTCAATAGCCATTGCTGGTATTGTTGCTTTAGATTGCGCTGTCTGAAATAGTCCGGAGGTGATGCAACCTAATGTAATGGAAACAATTATGGCAAAACGAAGGATTCGATTCATAAGCTTTCACAGGGCAGAGCGATGATGAGAAGATTAGAACGACGCGGATAGCCTCGCAGATTTCGGAACTGGAGATGCGTCAACGATCGAGCTATAGAACACAAACAAATTCTCAACTACTGCCTCACAGATATCTTTGCGGTATAACAATTATTTTATTTAGACTAAAAATTTCAGTCTAAGATTCCAACTTAAGGCACTTAGCCAGAATTTATCTGCCTGAGTTCGGATTGAGCTACCTAGCCCGACACGAACTCAGCATATTACCTATCGACAGGATAATTAGACTGAAAACTTCAGTATTTCTTCCAGAAGAGAACCTGTAATGGGTTGCCTAAGAGTCGGTTTAACTTTCCCAAGAGGTACAGGCTCAGCGTCCAATACTAAAACTCGCTCTGGTTAGTGACAGGGTTATGGCTGAGGGAGTATTGCCTTACTCTCTTAGCCTATTTCTGTTCAATGAGAGTTTATTAGGGAAGGATCAGACGTTCTAGGCAATAGGGTAATTATTCATATTCTCTAGAAATAGAAGGTTTGCCTTACTCATCTCTCAGCTCGCAGGATAGGACTAATTTCTAGTTATGTGATTCAAACTTGATTTTTTCTACCTCTCTGGCTATGTCAGTAACCATAGGGAAAATAGAAGAAACCCCTAAAAGCCTTTACGGGATAGAACTTTTAGGGGGTTTCACTATGTCTATTTGCAAGCATATACAAATGGGGGCGAAGGGACTTGAACCCTTACGACCTTGCGGTCAACGGATTTTAAGTCCGTAGCGTCTACCATTCCGCCACGCCCCCAAGATTTGCGTCCTGAATTTCAAACTCGAAATCGGAAGCTTTCCAAGGATATCACTAGAATCGCACAATTAGCATAGAAATTTGTAAAACGATCGCACTTTATATTTCACTATGGGGATCACGAAGCGCGATCGAAGAAAAGCGGTAGGATAGAAACGTTAGTATTCGGTTGAAATAGATGGACGTAGCACTTCTATACCTCGCTCTCGGTGGCGCTTATCTACTCGTTGTGCCCTTAGTGATCTTTTTCTACCTCAAATCGAGATGGTACGTTGCCAGTTCGATCGAGCGGGGCTTCATGTATTTCTTAGTCTTCTTTTTCTTCCCAGGAATGCTGGTTCTTGCTCCATTTTTGAATTTCAGACCGAAAGCGCGACAAATCGAGGCGTAGAATGCGGCGGATTGATGCGATCGGGATAACATTTGGCGTATTTCTTGCGGGCGGACTTGCGTACCTGATTTTTCAGGGCGTAGGTCTGGATCAATTTAGCGCCGGAATTTGGAGTCAGGTTTTACTCGTCGGCGGCTTAATCGGATGGCTGATCAGCTATCTCACCCGCGTCCTGTCGAAAAATATGACCTATAACCAGCAACTGCGCGACTATGAAGAAGCCGTCCTGCAAAAACGGCTCGAAGAATTAACGCCTGAAGAATTAGAAAAACTTCAAGCCGAAATCGAACAGGAAAAGTCTTGAAATTCCGACCCAGATTTGCAGTACGCTACTGAAGTTGTCAAATCTAGAGGGTTGAGATGTCTTCAGTGTCGGAATGCTTTGAGCGGCTTCGGAATCAAGCTCAGTGTGCGTTGATTCCCTTTTTAACTGCCGGAGATCCGGATTTAGAAACCACTGCCAAAGCGCTGGAAATTCTCGATCGCAGCGGAGCCGATTTAATTGAACTGGGCGTACCCTATTCCGATCCCTTGGCAGATGGGCCAGTGATTCAAGCTGCCGCAACGCGATCGCTTGCCCAAGGAACCCGTCTAGAAGATGTCCTACAACTGGTCAAACAATCGGCTCCGAACCTGCGTGCGCCGATTATTCTGTTTACGTATTACAACCCGATTCTGAACCGGGGAATTGAGAAATTTTTGAAAGATATTGCAGAAGTTGGAGCAAAAGGTCTAGTCGTACCCGATTTGCCCTTAGAAGAAGCTGAAACGCTCTTGAAACCTGCAAAAGAATATGGCATTGAATTGACATTGCTCGTTGCACCGACGAGTCCAAAAGAACGGATTATGGCGATCGCCGAGCAGTCTCAAGGATTCATTTATCTGGTGAGTACCACAGGTGTCACCGGAATGCGAACACAAATGGAATCGCGCGTCAAAGATCTGATCGCCGAAATGCGGCAAGTCACCGATAAACCGATCGGAGTCGGATTCGGAATTTCTCAGCCCGAACAAGCCAAACAGGTGATGAATTGGGGATCAGATGCTGCGATCGTCGGCAGTGCCTTTGTGAAAAGACTTTCGGAAGGAACGCCTGCAGAAGGATTGAAATCTATTGAGGAATTTTGTCGATCGCTACGGGCAGCAGTTACACCTGATTGAGCAACCCCAACCCCTGGCTTTGCTCACGCATTTCAAGTTCATCAATAAATAAAAACACGGAGGATTCTACGGAAATCTCCGTGTTTTTATTCACGGGCGGAACCTGCTGATTTGTCTTACCCTGATTGAAACTGAGTAATTTTGGCTCCCGAATCATCCAGGTTTTCCTGCTCTATTCCTCAAATTTACCGGGTATATACCCAAATCAATCTCGTACAGACACGGAGCATCAGGAAAACTATTTATGTGGTTTTTATAACAAGTAGAAATTTATCCTGATCTATCCGAAGAATCACTGTATCAGTAGTCGTGTGCATCTGTAGAGGTCGCGATCGTTTTGAAGGCTCCCTCTCAATTTCCTCAATGTTGGTGTAGCAAAGTTCAACCCCGTGAGCTTATGAAGTTGAAATTAACCCCTACTCGTATTTCGCTCCTTGCTTTAGGGGCTTTCGCAGCAGTCGTTGCCCAAGAACTGACGCGTTCTGATGCAAAAACACCGAGCGCTACTCCTAATAATGCCAAGTCAAAGCGCAATCCTACTGCTGTGCCTGCTTCACTACCCAGTAGCGCTATGGCACTTTCGCAACCAGAAAGTTTGTTTTCTGCTGAAACCCCGCCCCTCGTTCCGAATCCTGCCGCCTCGTCCTCACCCAAAAGCTCTCTGAAAGAGGCACCTCAACTGAACTTTGCTACTCCGACTCTGCGGCAACCCCCTCAAGTGAGTGTCACCCCGAATCGGCTGCGCGTTGTCGATGTTAATCAACTGCCGATCGATGCACTCGTCGATGCCACCTTAAATCTCGCGAACACAGCGCCTCCCCCACCGCCGCGAATCGCTGCGGCTTCCGGTGTAGACGAAGAACCTACTCCTCAGAAAGTTACAGCGGCAAACAATACTCAAAATACTCAAAATAATAAGGTTGCAAAAGACATTCAAGGACACCGTGCCCAAGCCCACATTACAGCCCTGATGCAGCAAGGAATCATGAAGGGATACAGTGATGGCACATTCCGTCCAAATGAGAAGATTACGGATGCGCAGTTTAGGGCAGTCGTCAATCAAGCCTCGAACCGATCCAAGTCTCTAGCGGCTCTGCGCCGCCCTCGCGATATTGTGAGCCGTGCTGATGCTGCAACTTATATCCATCGTCAGTTGCAGCGTACTAATCCTATCGGGTCAGAGGCTCTCATTGCCAAAACCGCGACTCCGCTGCCGAAACTTGCCAGTGCTGAGATCGCACCGATTGCTCAAAGCAGTCCCTTGCCTCCCGCACTTGCTCAAAGCAGCCCTCTACCTCCCACAACCTCTCCATCTTTCACATTTGAAACCGTTCAGAACACCGCATCAGCCGATGCCGCCGATGCCGATTCCTACACGTTGGGTGCAGGCGATCGAGTGCGCGTTGAAATCTTTAATGTCCCGGAGTACAGCAAAGAATATACGGTTCTCGTGAATGGAACACTCACGCTGCATCGCGCGGGCAGCCTTTCGGTCAGCGGCTTAACCCTGCGGCAAGCACAAAGCGCGATCGCGGCTCGATATGCGCGTTTGCTCAAAAGTCCGGTCGTCGATCTCAGCCTAATGGCATCGCGCCCATTAAATCTCGCGATCGCAGGTGAAGTCAGCAAACCTGGAACCTACTCTTTGACCGCCACCGACGGTAAGTTTCCCACGGTCACAAAATTGATTCGAGAAGCGGGTGGGATGAATCGATCTGCAAATGCCCGGCAGGTGATTGTGCGTCGTCCTCAGCGATCCGGTCCCGACCAGCAAATTCGCTTGGATATGTGGGAACTCTTCACCACAGGCAACATTCGTCAAGATCTCACCCTTCGAGACGGCGATTCAGTGTTTATTCCCGCCTCCAATACTGTGAATTTAGCAGAAGCAACTCAGATGGCAGATGCGAACTTTAGCGTCAGTTCGACTCAGCCTGTCAGTATTGCGATCGTAGGTGAAGTGTTGCGTCCGGGACCTTACACTCTAAAAGATAAAACTCCGACTCTCTCAGCCGCGATTCGAGAAGCGGGAGGCATCAAGCAGTTAGCCAACCTCAAAGAAGTCAAAGTCAGTCGGACTACGCGCACTGGCACCCCCCAGTCAATCAGTGTTGACCTGTGGCAATTGCTCAAGTCCGGCGATTTAAATCAAGATCTCGTTCTTCAGCAAGGCGATACCATCACCATTCCAACTGCACTCGCAATCAATCCTGAACAGGCAAGAGAACTCGGAGATGCGAGCTTTGCAGGCTTAGTCAAGGTTACGGTTGTCGGTGAAGTCACCCGACCCGGACAGATTGAAGTGCCCATGAATACTCCGCTCAACCAAGCTTTGCTGACCGCAGGTGGATTTACGCGTCAAGCGAATCGCCGTCGAGTTGAGTTAGTGCGCTTGAATGCGAATGGCAGCGTCACACGTCGTGACGTCTCGATCGATCTATCGCGCGGCATTGATGAGCAAGGCAATCCGCTGTTACAGAATGGCGATGTGCTCGTTGTCGATCGTAGTGGAGCAGCTAAAGCAGGAGATACGCTCGAAAACATTCTCAGACCCGTATTCCAAGTCTTACCTTTCCGCTTTCTGTTTGGATTGTAATTCCTCGCTCTCCTTTCACCTGTAGGCTCATTCATTTTGCATCGCTCTTCAACGTTCGATTTCTTTTAGGTGTCCCAATGGAAAACCAAACCAAGCTCTCCTCATTAGACATCTCCAAAAATGGTAAAGTACCTGCCCTGCCGGAGTATTTGCAGATCTCAGAACTTTCCCAACTTGAAGAGGAGTCAGGACAGCTTTTTGACACCCTACGGCGTAGAGTGCCGCTTATTGCTGGGATAGCAGCAGCGACCACTGCTGCGACTTGGGCAATTACTTGGAATCAACCTCCGGTCTATGAAGGTGGACTTCAACTCTTAATTGAACCTGTTAACTCACAGGCGCAGCAAGCTCGTGAACCCCTGAGCCAGAATTCACAAGGCTCTGACAAAGGCGAAGTTGACTATGCAACTCAAATCGAAGTGCTGAAGAGTCCAAAACTGATGCAACCGATTTTGGAGCAAGTTAGAACACGCTATCCGAATTTTTCTTATGCCGATCTCGCGCAATATCTCACAATCGCGAATCCTGACGGTACTAAGCTCATTCAAGTCACTTACACTAGCTCTGAGCCAGATCAAATTAAGTTTGTGCTGGATAAAGTTGCAGAAGCCTATCTGAGATACAGTCAGAAAGAGCGCGAAAGTAATCTCAGCTATGGGATTACTTTTGTCGATCGACAGATTGTCGATACGCGCAAACGGGTAGACAGTCTACAGCGACAGATGCAGGCATTTCGCCAACAGAACAATTTTGTCGCTCCAGAATCGCTCGCTGGACAAGTGACGGGTCAAATTCAAAGCCTGACGCAGCAACGTCTAAATTCAGATAAAGAGATTGCAGAGAAGCAGCGGAGATTTAACAGCCTAAACGAGCGTGATGGAGCACTGGCAGCACTAGCCGGTGATGCTTCTTATCAAAGCACTCTGAATAAGATCCGTGAATTGGAGAGTAAGCTAGCGGTTGAGGGGACTCGATTCCAAGCTGAGAATGATGAAATCCGCGTCCTCCGACAGCAGCGAGACAGTTTATTGCCCGTTCTACGCCAAGAAGCGCAGCGAGTTTTAGGGAATGAACTTGCAAAATTGGGAACAGAGTTGTCAGTGCTATCAACTCAGCAGCAGGTGCTGACTCAAGCAGAAGCCTACTGGAACAGGGAGGTTCAACGAGTCCCTGTTCTCTCACGCGTGTTTACGGATCTCGATCGAGAACGCACCGTTGCTACTGAGAGTTTAAATCGTCTGCTTGAAACTCGTGAAAAATTGCAGATTGAGGCAGCACAGAAAGAGATTCCCTGGCAATTAATTACACCCCCTGAACGTCCTGATTTGCCGAAGGAATCGAGGGAACGCAATTTGATCTTGGGCGCGATCGCAGGATTGCTGTTAGGGGTTGCGGCGGCTTTAATGTCGGAACGCTTTGACAAGCGGTTGCGGACAGTGACTGATGTGAAAAAGCTCTCGAAACTGCCAGTTTTGGGCGTGGTTCCGCACGAAACAAATCCTTTGGGACGGGGTGCGATGCCGCAGATTTTACAAACGATGCAGAGCGATCACCCCAGATACGATCTCAGTCAATATTCACAATTTACAGAATCGTTTCGATCTCTCTACACGAATCTTTGTTTGCTCAATACTGATCATCCTGTGCGATCGCTCGTGGTCAGTTCTCCAACTGCGGGAGATGGCAAGACTACCGTGGCACTTTATCTCGCTCAGGCGGCGGCGGCGATGGGTCAAAGAGTCTTGCTCGTGGACACGGATTTGCGGAGTCCTCAAATTGCAGATCGCTTAGAAGTTTCAAATGAGCAAGGGTTAACAGAACTGATTGCAAGAAATCTGAATCCTCAAGATGTCGTACAGCGGATCAATGCCTTGGCAACGGCAGGCAATGTCGATCGTGCAGCAGTAGAGCCAACGAATTTCTCGGTGCTTGTTGGTGGAAAAATACCACTTGATCCGACACGATTGCTGTCCTCTCAGAAAATGCAGCGCCTGAATGACTATTTCAAAGCGATGTATGATCTCGTGATTTTTGATGCTCCCCCATTGTTGAACTTTGCAGATAGTAGTCTGCTCGCAAATCACACTGATGGTATGTTAGTCGTGACCAGATTAGGAAAAACCGATCGTGAAGATCTGCGGCAGATGCTAGATACCTTGCAGACCGCTCGAATTTCAGTGTTAGGGATTGTCGCAAATCAAAGTAGTTCAGGTTCCGACGTTTAAGGTTCAAAGTTTAAGGTTCAAATTTAGGGAGAAAAGCGCGATCGCAGTAAGCGATCGCGCTTTTTTTGATTGAAAGATCTCACCCTAGGTAGAGTGCAACTCTACGAATTAACGAAATAAATTTCTCTTGGGATAGATAGCTTTCAGAAGAGTCGCAGCCTAGAATGCAGACATGATAAGCAATTCAACAAAAAAATCTATGTCTGAACCAAATGGCGTGATGATGCAATATTTCCATTGGTATAATTCACCGGATGGAAATTTCTGGAATGAATTGACCGAGAATGCTGAAGAACTAGCAAATGCTGGCATTACGTCGCTCTGGTTGCCTCCTGCTTACAAAGGGTTGGGTGGAGGATGCGAGGTTGGGTATGGCGTGTATGACCTCTATGATCTGGGTGAATTTGATCAAAAGGGCAGCGTTCGGACTAAGTATGGAACCAAAGATGAATACTTAAAAGCAATTAAAGCAGCTCATGATGCGGGATTGCAGGTCTATGCTGATGTGGTATTCAATCATCGTATGGGTGCAGATGCAGAAGAAGAAGTAGAAGCAACCCCGTTCAATCCAGACAATCGAGGAGAAGTGATTGGGGAGTATAAGCCAATTCGAGCTTGGACACATTTCACCTTTCCAGGACGTAATGGCAAGTACTCGGATATGGAATGGCATTGGTGGCACTTTGATGCGATCGATTACAATGCAGATGAAGCAGACCAAAATGCAATCTACCTGCTTAAAGGCAAGCAGTTTGATGCGAATGTTGACCTTGAGAAAGGTAGCTTCGACTATCTCATGGGTTGTGACCTGGATATGGACAATCCTGAGGTGCGCGAAGAACTCAAGCGTTGGGGAGAATGGTATATCGATACAACGGGTGTCGATGGGTTTCGCTTTGATGCAGTGAAGCATGTGAAAGCAGGGTTTTTCAAAGAATGGTTTGAGCATGTGCGGCATTATGCTCAAAGGGATTTATTCTCAGTTGGTGAGTACTGGTCTGCTGAAGTCGATGCGTTGCACTACTTCTTAGATGTCACGGATGGTCGAGTCGCACTGTTTGATGCGCCGTTGCACTATAACTTCCATGCAGCGAGCCAAGCAGGAGATAGTTATGATATGCGCCAAATTTTTGATAATACTTTGGTACAGCAGCAACCCGCACTTGCAGTAACGTTAGTTGATAACCATGATTCTCAGTCGTTACAGTCGCTGGAGTCTCCCGTCGAATCTTGGTTTAAGCCATTAGCATATGCGTTAATTTTACTCAGAGCACAGGGCTATCCTTGTATCTTTTATCCTGATTACTATGGAGCCTGTTACAAAGATAGAGGCAATGATGGGAATGAGTATGAGATTTGGATGGATAGCCATCGCTGGCTGATTGACAAGTTCTTAGTAGCGCGGCGAGAGTTTGCTTATGGCGACCAATATGATTACTTTGATCATCCGAATTTAGTCGGTTGGACACGCTTGGGTAATGAAGAGTATCCGGGTGGTGTGGCAGTTTTACTCAGCAATGGTGAAGGCGGAAGTAAGTATATGGAAGTGGGACAACCCAATCGCACTTACATTGATATTACTGAACATGTCGGTGAGCCTGTGACGACAAACGAGCATGGTTGGGGCGAATTCCGCTGTAATGGAGGTTCGGTTTCTGTTTGGGTTCCGCAAGACTAGGAGTTTATTTTGATCAGATGGGGAGATAGGGAGTGATCTGAGTCTGAGTTCTTCCCACTCATGCAGCGGACTACTCGTATGGGTCTGGCACGCGATCGACACTCTATCTGATAGCAATGAGAAATCATATTCTTAGCGCTATATTTTGAACCGCTTACGCTAAAAAAAGCCCCTCATTTATTGAGGGGCTTTTAGTCATTGCATTAGAGACTTCTAGAAGCTGAACTGGGTGCGAATATTACCGACAAACACGGTTGGGTTGCTTTCAAAGTTGTTGGGATTGAAAATCGCATAGAACGTCGGCACGATCGCGATTTTTTCCGAAAGTGGGTAGAAATATGAGGCTTCTAGCTCATACTGCGTTCCGCCGTCTCCACCCCCAGAAGCGAAGAATTGGCGACCTCTCGTAATGTCCATCGGCATCACAAATGCCACTGTTGCTTGCGCGCCTTTTTTACCCAAATCTGGGAAAGCTGCTCCAACTTGGAACGATTGTGTTCTCACTTTGGCATCGATCGGATTCAGGGTGAGATTCGCAAAGCTATAGCGTCCAAACAGCCCAATTCCAGGCGTAATCAACCAGTCAAAATTCACGCCGAACATACTGGCTGTAGCATAGCGTAGACCGCCTCCGATTCCACCTTCTGAGAAACCGGGACCTGCATCCAGATAGCCATAAGGGATTGGTTCACCGATCGCGCCTCCCACTTGTCCACCGTAGGCTTGAATTCGCGAATAGTTATATTGCAGGCTCAAGTTAATATTACTACTCGGAGAATAGGTGAGTTCCGCAGATGCAGTATTCGTGCCGCCAAAGAGTCCAAATCTGGGAGAGCTAGAGGTATTGAAGCCAAATTGGGAAGGAAGAAATTCAGTGTTCTCACCCAGATAGCCCACCGCAAGCTTGAGTTGCCTGTTCAGTTGCCATTCTACAACTGCACCGGAACCGCGATCGATTGTATTCGACTGAGTACTATTCGAGGTGTCAAAGCTTGCTCCAGAGCCAAAGATGGACAAGAAGCGGTTGCCATCAAAGTGGCGATACCAGTTGATGCGAGGGCCGACTGTCACTTTAATTGCATCATTGAGTGGGAAGCTATAGAACAAGTCCCGGATAATGATGTCGCTGACTCCATTGGTTGTCCCAGCCGTTTGATCGAAGAAAGGAACACCGCTGGCATTGTAAAAGCCTGCTGAAGCGTATTGGTTGTAGGGCGATCGACCGTTACCGGATGCTAGCTGAGTAACTAACTGATCTTTCCCGCTAAATGACGTGACTAACGTTAACCAAGCTAAGAAACTTGCTGTAATTTCTGGATCTTCAGCGACAACCCGAGTCGGCTGTCCATTCGTTCGCGTTGCAAAGAATCGTCCTTCTGTATTGTTTCCGCTACCTGCAGGACCTTCAAAGACGACATCGCGGTTTGCACCTGCACCTGTGATATTGAACCAGACGTTTCCGAACAGTTTTGTCGTAGTTGAGAATTGCTGTTTCTCAAGGGTAGTGGTGCGGGCTTCGAGAGAGTCCACGCGACCACGTAAGGTTGCAAGTTCGGCAGCAAATTGTTCTTGCAGCTTTTGTAGTGCGTCAAGGTCTTCTTTTTTAACCAGATCAGCAGTTGAAGCGGCGATCAGTTCGTTGACGCGATCGAGACAAGCATTTAGACCTGCTGCAAATTCATAGCGGGTTAGCGCGCGATTGCCACGATACGTTCGGTCAGGATAGCCTGCAATACAGCCGTAGCGCTCGACGAGAGACTGCAAGGCTTGGAATGCCCAGTCGGTCGGGCGAACATCGGTCAGTTGAGATACTGAGGTGACTTGAGCCATCTCAGCTGGAGTTTGAGTATCAGGCGCATTGAGTTCGGAAACGCTTAGAACACGCTCAAAACCCGGAGTTGCATCTTTTACATCGGATTTTGCTTTATCGACGATCGCGTGTAAATTCGCTGCCTCGATCGCTGAATTAGAAACTTGGACTTTTTCTGACGCTTGAGCAGATTGCATCCAACATAACGCGACTGGAGCTGCTAACCACAGCTTCCAGTGTCGAATAGAATTTGCCATTTTTCCTCACACCAAATGAAATTCACCAAGGATGTATGGTATCAAACATTCTTTCGCGGATATGTAACGTGGCGTACGGATATGGCATGGGGATGTCAGGCTTTGCACACACAAAATTGCGCTGTCGGCTATCCCTCCTTGGGGTTAAGTTTCGGATGCTAGTTGATGGCATTCATTTTGCGGAGTGGGGAGGAGATGGGAGAATGTAAATTCATCGCTTATAGGTGAGTACAACGAGAACAAGTGATGAATGGGTTAAGGTTTCAACTTGCATGGGTTGCCACCTTCACTCAAACTTGGGAAGAGTCCGATATACATACCATTTTCCATGTGATACGCTAATGAATACAGCGTCGTAATAGGCATTGAATTTAAGCCTTGCAATCGTATTTTGGAAGCCTAGCTCCAGGGTCAGCATCAGCACAACCGAAGATAGTGTTAGCTTCGGATGGTCACAAGTACCTTGAATCGCTTGTAAGTAGCTGCTTATGAAAGTATTTCAATTCAGTCCACATGAGTTAGAAGCGTTGCCCAAGACAGAAGATAATCGGCTGCTCTTTCAAGGCAGAACGTTTGTTGAAGATTTCAATGTGTCTCAACGTGTCTATCAGCGTGTCATTGAGCAGTTGCGGCAGCAAGATGACGAGACAACCTTCTGCCTCGTGGTTGAGATGGAAACAGGCTATATGACCTGGCGAGAAGTGAAGCCCTCCCCTGCTGCTCCGATCGCAGCACATGTTACCGAAGTGATCGCGCTCAATCAGCCACTGCAAGACACGGTTAGCATACTGCCAGTGACCGAGACGAGTATTCTCGATCCCGATCAAGCGACACAAGTGGTGCAACCTGAGTTGGCAGAGTTGGAGCAGGCTGAGGCGATTCCGGTAGAGCCATCGACACTCGAGGTTCCGGAGTCACCCGCAGCCGACGTGCCTTCTCCGCAACAACCTCCGATACGCAAGTATCGAGGAGTCCCCTATGCTTCTCCGGCGATTGAAGTTCCGGATTCGCCTGCATCTGACGTGCCTTCTCCGCAACAACCTCCGATGCGCAAGTACCGGGGGGTGCCCTATTAAGCACTTCACATCTTTATATCGATTTTGAAGTTCCGGGTCAGT
The DNA here is from genome assembly GCF_017302695.1 of Leptolyngbya sp. UWPOB_LEPTO1. NCBI lineage: Bacteria > Bacillati > Cyanobacteriota > Cyanophyceae > Leptolyngbyales > Leptolyngbyaceae > Leptolyngbya > Leptolyngbya sp. UWPOB_LEPTO1. Next base: position 68,559 of record NZ_JAFLCJ010000016.1, read on the forward strand.
CTATGACGATCTAGAGAGTTGGGGCGTTAAACGTAGTCAACGTCAGTTCGGGTTAACGTTTGGGCGACTGGCGAATGGAATTCGCATCGGCACAAGAGCGAAATCCCTTATTCCGAATTCACGTTAGTCAAGTTCTAGCAAGTTAGGACTTTCTCGGGATTTAGAAATCAACTCGATCGAAATTAGAAAAGCCCGAGAAGGGCTTTTCTGATGTTGCTACTTTGCCTTGGCTTCTAGATTTTCTAGGCGACTCTTGAGATCCTGGTTTTCTTGCTTGAGTTGATCGAGTTCTTCTCGAAGCTGTTTGAGAGCTTTGTCAGAACCTGCATTTTTTTGCACCGTTTGAATGGATTCTTCGGCAATGCGGCGAACGCGACCATCAGGGGTTTGATCCGCAAGCGATTGCAGAACTGCGATCGCTTTTGTTGTTTCCATTTGTCCTAGGGCGACTGCAACCGCGACTTGAGTTAGGAAGAATGTCTCACGCGAGAGAACTTTCAGTCGATCGAGAATGCGCTCTAAGTTGAGCTTGTCTTGTCCGGTTGAGATTGCGCCAAGTGCTCGAATTGCAGCAAGACGCAGAGGTTGAGGTACGCCAGGTTGCGTGTAGTCCAGAATGAGATTCAGGGCAGATTCAGACGTTTTGAGTTGGCTCAGTGCTCCGATTGCGCCTGCTCGAACAATTTCATTCCAACCTTGACGCTGCTTGAGAACAGAGTCGATCAGGCTTAACGTGTCTGCTTCTGAAGATTCACTCAGCCCCGAAGCAGCTACTTTCCCGAAACTCCGAAGTGCGGCAGCTTCGGTGTAGTAACTCGCATCGCCTTTTTCAACGATCGCAGCAAGTGCTTTGTAGCTTTCAGGCGTTGCAATTTGAGCGAGGCTTGTGACGATCGATTTTCTCACTCGTGCTTCAGGATCGCTCAATCCAGCAAGCACAGCTTCAACGGCTTGATCGAGTTTGATCGTGGCTAGGCTTTCTGCGACTTCAGCACGAACTCCCCAGAATGGATCGTTTTGCAAAGCCTCAGAAAGTGCTTTGACTGCTTCGAGTCCGCCTTTTTTCGCGATCGCTTGTGCTGCATAAATTCTGGAAACAGGATCAGGGTCATGCTGCAATTGCGCTTTGAGTTCTGGTAGCGGATACTCTAAAGCTACTGTTTTAAGGTGATAGTTATCGACATCAAAGCTAATGAAATCCGGTTTGCGATCGCAGGGGAAGTAAAAGCTTTGCTCTTTTTCATGCACTCGAACTTTCAAGAGTTTCGAGTCACCGTCGATGTAGCGTAGCGCGATCGGGATTCTCAGATCAAATAAGTCGGGTTGAGTCTGAGTCACCGTAATCTTTGCGAGGTTACTATCTGCGTCATAGCTGTAGCTGAGTTTGAAATCGGGATGTCCACCGCGATAGACATATTGATCAAACAAGAAGGTAAGATTGCGCCCGGTTGTTTTCTCGATCGCTCTGAGTAAATCGATCGTTTCTACGGTGCGGTGAGCATTGTCTTTGAGGAAAGTTGCGATCGCGCTGTAAAACAGTTCATCACCAAGTTCTGCTCGAATCATGTGATAGACACACGATCCTTTTTCATAGATGTGTCGATCGTAAAGCTCGATCGCTTCTCGATACACATGAGTTATCAGCGATCGCCGATAGCGCGAGGAGTCTTCATCTAAATACTGTCTCGCTTGACCCAGTAAGTAATACAGGGCTTCTTCTCGCCCATATTCTTCCTCGAACCACATGACTTCTGCGTAAGAAGCCATGCCTTCTTTGATCCACGCATGTGACCAGTGCTTGATCACGATCAAATCGCCAAACCACTGATGCGCAAGTTCGTGAGCAACTAAAGATTCGGTACTGCGATTGTCGATCGCGGCACGTTCGTCGAGTAAACAGCGATCGGTGAGTAATGTTGTCGAGGTATTCTCCATCCCTCCAAAAATGAAGTCATCGACGCAGACTTGAGCATATTTGGGGAAAGCATAAGAGTAGCCATACTTTTGACTATAAAACTCAATCATGCGAGGCGTTTTACTCATGCTCAGACGAGCTTGATCTTCTCGTCCTTTCTCGACATAGTAAGTGACAGGTTTGCCGTTCCATTCATCGCGTAGTTCGGCAAAATCTCCGATCGCTAACGTCATCAGATACGTCGGATGAATTTCTCGCTGATACCAATGGAAGATTTGGGTGTCACCTTTGTCTTCAGTCGCAATCAGATCACCGTTTGAAACAGCGATAAAAGGTTTTGGAATCTCGACGCGAATTTCAGAAGTAGCAAGCTGTCCAGGATAGTCAAAGCAGGGAAACCAAAACCGCGAATCTTCATCTTCGCCTTGCGTCCAAACTTGAGTCGGCTTATTCGGATAATGTTCGTCTGGAGCAATGAAGTAGATACCGCGTTGAGGTTTCTCGACGTGGTAGGCAATGACTAACTCGATTCTTTCTGCAATTTTAGTCGGCTGTTTTAGCTGAATGTTTAATAGCTCTCCGTCATAGTCAAACGGCTGTGAAACGTTGTCGATCGTAATCTTTTCAATATTGAGATTGACTGCATCTAACGTTAATCGATCGATCTGGCTGCGAACTGGGTTCAACCGAATCTTGCAAGTGCCTCGATAGCTTTGATTCGGGATGTCGAAAATCAAATCGAGCGCAATATGCTCAACTTGTCCAGGGCGATCGGGATTGTAGTGCGGACGTGCGCCGGGTAGCTCGAAGGATTTGTATCCATTATTGTCTGTATCGTGCATGAGTTCGTGCAGCATAATGTGGGTTCTGAAGCCTACGATTTTCAAGTTTAGCCACAGTTTGGCATTGCGAACCCTTGGACATGATGAAACTTTTGAATGAAAGGAAATGAGCAAGCATCGTTTTATGCTTGCTTATTTATGTTCCTGGGCGCGATCGTAAACTTTCACTCATAAAAGAGCGATCGCCCAGTCGTTTCAATTGCGGCCCATATTTGCCGAATTCCACCACACTGACAGAAGCCGCAGGCATGTCGATGCGATCGCGATATCGCCCTAAATCAATGCCGAGCAAGCCACACAGCACAATCCGCAACGTGGATTTATGTGAGACAACTAAGACATTGCCTGATTTATGAGTTGCGGTAATTTCAGAAATGACGAGTTCTGATCGGCTATCAATCTGGACTGCTGTTTCTCCGCCAGGGGGAGGATTCCAGGCGGGTTCTGTCATCCAGTCTATATAGTTCTCTGAATCATTTTTCCGAACCTCGTCTTGAGTTTTGCCTTCCCATTCACCAAATTGAAGTTCTTTTAATCCGTCTCGTAATTGCATTTCTAGTCCAACTGCGTCACAGAGCGGCTTTGCAGTTGCGATCGTGCGTTTCATCGGGCTGACATAGGCGGCTGTCCAATCGAGATGAGAATAGGCTGCGGCAAAGGCTTCTGCCATTTCGAGTCCTTCAGGAGTGAGGTCGGGATCGAGCGAACCGCAGAATCCGCCAGTGCGACTATAGATCGTTTCGCCGTGGCGGATGAAGTAGAGCGTTAATGCCATGATTCAGAGAATAACTTTTACATCAAAGTATCAGGACAATGAATCGAACAGGGTTCATTCGGAGGACAGATCTTCAGTGGGTCGATCTTCCAGACTTCTTTCACATATTCGCGAATCGAGCGATCGCTGGAAAATTTCCCCATCCGCGCTGTATTTAAAATGGACATGCGCGTCCAGTGGTCTTGATCGCGATAAGCCTCGCCCACTTGCGTTTGAACGTCAATATAAGATTGATAATCCGCAAAGAGCAGATAGGGATCTTGATACATCAATGAACCGACCAACGGTTTGAAAAGTGCTGCATCACCTTTGGAGAAAAAGCCAGAATTAATGCGATCGATAGCAGCCTTCAATTCTGAATTGGCGATGTAGTACTGCATCGGATCGTAGCCTTTCGCTTTGATTTGGGAAACTTCTGAAGCCGTTAGCCCAAACAAAAAGAAATTCTCGGCTCCGACTTCCTCACGAATTTCAATGTTCGCGCCGTCGAGAGTTCCGATCGTTAAGGCTCCATTCATCGAGAATTTCATGTTGCCTGTGCCAGAAGCTTCTTTTCCAGCAGTTGAAATCTGCTCAGACAAATCAGCAGCCGGATAAACGCGCTGTGCAAATTTGACATTGTAATCTTTGAGAAAAACGACCTTAATGCGATCGCGAACATCCGGATCAGAATTCACGACATCTGCAACCGAATTAATCAATTTAATGATCAATTTTGCCATCTGATAGCCGGGTGCAGCTTTCCCACCAAAAATAAAGGTTCGAGGCGTAATATCGAGATCAGGATTCGCTTTGAGGCGATTGTAAAGCGTGATAATGTGCAAGATATTCAAGTGCTGACGCTTGTATTCATGAAATCGTTTGGCTTGAATGTCAAAAATTGAATCAACATTCACTTCGATGCCATTTTGCTCTTGAATATAGTTTGCGAGATCTTGTTTAATCGATTGCTTGATTTGCCGCCATTCATTTCTAAATTCTGAATCTTCTACAAAGGATTCGAGTTTGCGGAGTTCTTGTAGATTTCTAATCCAGTGCTCGCCGATTTTACTAGTAATCAGTTTTGTTAATCTCGGATTACTCAGCACCATAAATCGGCGCGGTGTTACCCCGTTGGTTTTATTGTTGAAGCGCTCTGGATACATCTCAGCAAAATCGTGCAAGACATCTTGCTTGAGCAACTGAGTATGCAGTTCAGCAACTCCATTGATCGAATAACTGCCCAACGTTGCTAAATGCGCCATTCTCACATAGCGATCGCCACTTTCATCAATGATCGACATGCGCCGAATGCGCTCGTCATCTTTCGGATATCTCAATCGCACTTCATTGAGAAATCGCCCGTTAATCTCATAAATAATTTCCAAATGCCGAGGCAGTAACGACCCAAACAATCCAACTGCCCAACGCTCCAACGCTTCGGGTAACAGCGTGTGATTCGTATACGCCATTGTACTTTGCGTAATGTGCCACGCTTGATCCCACTCGATACCATGTTCATCGAGCAGCAACCGCATTAATTCTGCAACTGCGATCGCGGGATGCGTATCATTCAGTTGCACCGTAAATTTCTCGTGGAACGTTGTGATCGGTAATCCTCGGCGATCGCAATGCGTCCGAATCATATCTTGCAGCGAACAAGACACAAAGAAATACTGCTGCTCTAAGCGCAACTGCTTACCCTGGATCTGCTCATCATTCGGATAAAGAACCTTCGAGAGATTTTCAGAAAAGACTTTGTTACCAACTGCCCCATAGTAATCACCTGCATTAAAGGCTCTGAAATCAAATGACTCGACTGCTTGGGCTGACCAAAGCCGCAAGGTATTCGTACTACTCGTTTCATAGCCTAGAATCGGCGTATCGTAAGGCACACCCTGCACCATACGATCGGGAATCCATTTCACCCGACTCCGCCCTTTTTCATCGGTGTAACGCTCGGTTCGTCCCCCAAATTTGACCTCGAATGCCCATTCTGGACGAGCAATTTCCCAGGGATTGCCATTTTTTAGCCATTTATCTGTAATTTCGACTTGCCATCCGTCGTGAATATCTTGATCAAAAATGCCAAATTCATAGCGAATGCCATACCCAACCGACGGAATATCCAACGTCGCCATCGAATCGAGATAGCACGCTGCGAGCCGTCCTAAACCGCCATTGCCGAGTCCCGGTTCTTCTTCTTGTTCGAGCAATGCCTCAAAATTCAATCCGAGTTCTTGAACCGCTTGCCGCATGCGATCGTAGATTCCCAGATTAATCAAGTTGTTGCCTAAATGCGGTCCCATGAGAAACTCAGCCGAGAGATAGCACACTTCGCGAGGCTGAACTTTTGTATAAGTTTGAGAACTAATTAGCCAACGGTGAATTAAGCGATCGCGCACCGTATATGCCAGTGCCATGTAGTAATCATTCAGTGTGGCAATCTCTGGAAACTTGCCTTGAATATAGAAGAGGTTATCTAAAATCGCACGTTTTAGGGTTTCAATCTCTAAGCCAGTCCGATCGTCTTCAATTCTGATTTGAATATCTTCAGTTTGCATAACATGACCGCAGAACGGATGTGCTGATAAGGTAGCAAGAAAAATCACCTCAGATTAATAAATAATTGTGAAAAATGCGGAGCGTCGATCGCTGAAATTTCGCTCATCATCCGGCTGAAGAGAGTGGCTACCTCCGGATAGTTTTGTGTTGGTGCAGAATTGATGCACAATCAGACATGCCAGCGAAAAAAGGAAGGAAGTTCTGGAATGACCTGTAAAACCGTAGCAACGCAACCGTTTTCCGATCAAAAGCCTGGAACATCAGGTTTACGGAAACTCGTTTCAGTCTTTCAACAGCCCCACTATTTAGAGAATTTTGTCCAAGCGATTTTCGATAGCATTGGTGATTTCAAAGGACAGACTTTAGTTGTCGGCGGTGATGGTCGATTTTACAATCGTCAGGCGACGCAAATTATTTTGAAAATGGCGGCGGCGAATGGGTTTGGTCGGGTGAAAGTTGGTCAAGGCGGCATTCTTTCAACGCCTGCGACCTCGGCTGTGATTCGCAAATACAACGCGTTTGGTGGCATTATTTTATCCGCCAGCCACAATCCGGGTGGTCCTGATGGCGATTTTGGCATCAAATACAACATCGACAATGGCGGCCCTGCACCGGAAAAAGTCACGGACGCAATTTACGATCGCAGTAAGACGATCACCGAATACAAAATTGTCGATGCTCCGGATATCAATCTCGATATTCTCGGCACTTCAACGCTTGAAGGAATGACCGTTGAAGTGATTGACTCGGTGATTGATTACGCTGCATTGATGGAATCACTATTTGATTTCGATCGCATTCGTCAATTGTTCACAACGGGCAAGTTCCGTATGTGCATGGATTCACTTCATGCCGTGACCGGATCGTATGCTCACGCGATTTTTGAACAACGCTTAGGCGCACCGAAAGGAACGGTTCAAAATGGCGTTCCGCTGGAAGATTTTGGCGGTGGACACCCTGATCCAAATTTGGTCTATGCACATGATTTAGTCGAAGTCATGTTTGGTGAGAACGCACCGGATTTTGGAGCCGCATCGGATGGCGATGGCGATCGTAATATGATTCTCGGTCGCAATTTCTTTGTGACTCCCAGTGATAGCTTGGCTGTCCTTGCTGCGAATGCAACGTTAGTTCCCGGATATCGCAACGGACTGGCAGGAATTGCGCGATCGATGCCGACTTCTCAAGCTCCCGATCGCGTTGCTGCGAAGCTTGGAATTGATTGCTATGAAACTCCGACGGGTTGGAAGTTCTTCGGCAATCTGCTCGATGCGGGCAAGGCAACCCTGTGCGGTGAAGAGAGCTTTGGAACCGGATCAAATCATATTCGCGAGAAAGATGGGCTGTGGGCGGTCTTGTTCTGGTTAAACATTCTGGCAGTGACCGGAAAATCAGTTGAAGAACTGATGAAAGAGCATTGGCAGACTTACGGACGAAATTACTATTCGCGGCATGATTATGAAGCGATCGATAGCGATCGAGCAAACACACTGATCACTCAACTGCGCGACAAATTGCCGACGCTCAAAGGTCAGAAATTTGGCAATTACGAAGTCGAATACAGTGACGACTTTAGCTATACCGACCCGATCGATGGCAGTGTCAGCCAGAAACAAGGCGTGCGGATTGGCTTTACAGATGGTTCGCGGATTGTGTTCAGACTATCGGGCACGGGAACACAAGGTGCAACTTTGCGACTGTATGTGGAACGGTATGAGGCTGATCCGACGAAACACAGTGATGATCCTCAAGTTGCATTGGGTGAATTAATTGCGATCGCGGATACAATTGCTCAGATTAAATCGTTAACGGGCATGGACAAACCGACCGTGATTACCTGATAGGTGCGTCAAATCCATTGCCCAGATTGCTCAAATTGCCCACCGGACTCTATTCGGTGGGTGTATTCTACAAACTGGTCTATGAATCCTCGCAATTCGCTTTTCATCGCTGCTTTTGCCCTCTTCCTTGGCAATGCTCTCCCCGCTCAAAGCCAAACGGTTCCCCTCGCGACTGCCGAAGCCCGAATCCGGCAGCGCCAAGACCAACTCAATTTGATTTCGCCTGCTGCCTACGATCTCACTCGCAATCCCATTAACGCGCAGACCGAAAGACGCTGGCGGCAACTGCTTTGGGCAACGGCGGTGATCGAACCTCAAGATGCGTATGTGCAAGACTCGATCGCTCAAATTCTCACCCTTACCTCGCAAAAACTCAATCCTCCCCAAACTCGCATCGTCGAAATGGCGCTCCAGGTTGGAACTCAACTCTACTCAACCAATCCCACTTCGACTTTAAGAGAACGATTCACTCAAACGATCGCTCAAAGTTCAAATCCCAGATGGGTCGCACTTTCTCTCTCTGCATTAGTCAAAGGCGGTGCAACGATTCAAGAGCAGCAACAATGGATCAATCAAATTGCCCAACGCTTTCCCCGCTGGTCTGAGAATGTCAGTCTCTACACAACCTTTCAGGATTTAGCAGCACCGAATCGAACACCTCCCGTTAGAGATTTACTGAACTGGTCGATCGCACCAAATCAGCAGCAGCTTTATGTCTTTTGTAGTCGCGATCGCGCTCAACTCTGTTCAGCGTTTCTCAAAGACAGACGCGGGCAATTTGTCCGAGAAAATGGGCGATTGTGGTCGATTCCTTTGTTAACGCGATCGCTGCATAATCTTTCTTGGAACTTTTCACGCGGGTATACTCCACAAGGAATTTATCGTATTGAGGGAACCATTCCCCAACCTGATACTGACTTCTTTCGCGCTTATGGTTTTTTTCCGTTGGTGAAACTATTCGCACCGTTTGAACCAGGAGTCAGAGAATTTATTCCCGGACGCAAAGGAACCTTGGCTGGAAAACTTCCAGGCTACAACGCACTCCTTCCTCCGAGTTGGCGCAACTATTTTCCGATTCAAGGAAGCTACTGGGCTGGACTGGCGGGACGTAGTGAATTTAGAATTCATGGCAGCGGTGAAGATCCAGGATTCTTTACCAACAATCAGCGCTACCCTGACAGCGCAGGCTGGAATCCTGCGATCGGGTGTCTTTCTGCACTTGAACTCTACGACGAGCAAGGACGACTCAAAACCAGCGATGTCCCACGGTTACTGAATTTATTAGGAGCAAAACCAACCGGGTACTTAATCGTGGCAGAATTGCCCACAGACAGTCGGTCAATTCCTGCTCAAATCGAAGCCGCGATCGCGCGTTAAACTCTATGCGTATTTTCTTACTCAGTCTGATTGCCGTAGTTCTCACTGCGCCCGCTACCTGGGCACAGTCTGCGGCAGATTATCGACAGCGAGGTATTCAGTACCGGACTCAAGAACAATTTCCGCAAGCGATCGAGTCTTTTCAAAAAGCAGTCGAACTCGATCAAAAAAATCTCGCGGGTCGAATTGGACTCGGTTGGACATTGCATCTCGCCAATCGGCGCACAGAAGCGATCGACATGCTGCAAAGTGCGATTCTCTACAATCCATTCAACATTGAAACCTTTAATGCGCTCGGCATTGCTTACTTGGTGAATGGCGATTTGACTCAAGCTGTGGCAGCCCATACTTGGGCAACCATGCTCGATCCGAACAACGAAATTCCGTTCTACAATCTCAGCCTGTCTTACGAACGGCTTGCAATGTACGACTGGGCGATCGAATCTGCAAAGCGCGCCGCCGAATTAGAGCCGGATAATCCGCATCCCTGGGTTGCTTTAGCGATTGCATATCAAGGTCAAGGCGATCGCGTTTCCGCCAAGCAAATTTATCTGCAAGCAATGAATATGGATGCTCGGTATCGCGATCGTGCTTTCCTAAAATTCCTTGCCGAAGCTGGATTCAGTGCAGAACAGATCGCCACTGCTCAAGCATTGCTGAACGAAGTAGACGGGAAATCCGCGTTTTCAGAAGACGCAAATGAGAAGATGTCGCGTCAAGCAAGCGGCTCGTTTAAACAGGTCTAGGTGGAATCTGTCACAGGAAGGGCTAAGCCTCGATTATGGGGAAATGTATACCCGTTTGCCAAACCGGAACGGAAACCGTGCCCGTCTGTAGTTCATTTGTGTAGCTTGTATGATTTCTATCTAAAAATCTGATGTAGTGTCCTCAGCTACAAAAGCAGACGCGAATAATTAAATTAGCAAGTCGTTCGTCTGTTTTATATGACTCAAACCAATCCGAAAGGTGTGAGTCGCGATGAAGTTCAGAAACTTTATCGTGATTTTCGTAAGTCGGTACTGATTTCTACTGCCCAGCAAATCACCCGCGAAAATCGCGCTCAGATTCGGCAGAAAGTTGAGATTTTAGACGTAGAAATCGACAATATCTCAAAAGCTGAATTGTTGAATCGATTAACGAGAGGCGTGATCTTCACGCCGAACGTCGATCATTTGATGAAACTGCAAACAGATCCAGAATTTAAACAAGCCTATGAGGTTGCAGATTACAAAATCTGTGACAGTCAAATTGTCTTATACGCTTCAAAATTCTTAGGTTCACCTTTGCAGGCAAAGATTTCTGGTTCTGAACTGTTCCCGACTTTCTGTGAACACCATAAAGACAACCCGAACATCACCATTTTTCTGCTTGGGGGTGCCGAGGGTGTCGCGAAACAAGCTCAAGTCAGAATCAATGCAAAGATTGGACGAGACATTATTGTGGCGGCACATTCGCCTTCTTTTGGGTTTGAGAAAGATGAAGTGGAATGTCAAGCGATCGTGGAGTTGATCAATCGTTCTGCTGCGACTGTGCTTGTGATTGGAGTCGGTGCACCGAAACAAGAGATTTGGATCGCGAAATATAAGGATCAACTGCCGAACATTGATATTTTTATGGCGGTTGGGGCTTCCATTGATTTTGAGGCAGGCGTTAAACCCAGAGCGCCGGAATGGGTCAGCGATCGCGGTTTAGAGTGGTTTTACCGCTTAATGTCTGAGCCGAAGCGGCTTTGGAAACGGTATCTTGTCGATGATTTGCCTTTCTTTTGGCTGTTGTTGCAACAAAAATTGAAGCGGTTAAGGTAAAATCGCGCCCGTTAGAATTGCGCCCCGAAGATTTGTATGCGTCAAATTCGCCCCTGCAAAGTTCGCCTTACTCAGATTCGCCCAAGACAAATCTGCCCCCGATAAGTCTGCATCCGTGAAATCCGCCCCAAATAGATAGGCTCCAATCAGATGCGATCGCACTAATTTTGCCTGCCGAAAATTCGCTCGATACAAATGCGTTCCGCTCAACTCCGCCTCAAACAAATTTGCCCCTGCAAAATTCACATCGGCTAAATTTGCGCCCAGTAAAATGGCATTGCTCAGATCGGCTCGACACAATTCGGCTTGCATCAGATCCGCCTGCTTCAATCTCGCGCCTCTTAATTCAGTGCCAATCAAATTTGCACGGATTAAATCGCTATCACTCAAATTCGCGCCCTTCAGATCAGAGCCAATTAAATTTGCCTCAGTCAAATCCGCTGCCCGAAAATCGACTTCAACCAAATTCGCATCAATAAATTCAGCCTGTCGCAGTTTTGCACCGATCAATTTCGCTTGATGCAAATGGGCTTTATTGAACTTCGATCCACTCAGATCCGACTGATTGAGAATTGCCTCAGTCAAATTGGCGCGACAGAAATCGACTCCACGCAGATCTGCGCTTTGCAAATCTAGTCCTGATAACGCTGCATCACTTAAATCCGGCTGTAGCGTTGGATAACGCGATCGCCAATTTGACCACGCGATCGCGCCTCTCTGCAATGTCATCACCTGCGTCATCACCGCCACGATCGCTTACTCCTTACGATCGTCGTAATATTCGCGACCGGGCAGATTTTCCATCGTCTCAATCACCGCTTTCGAGGCTGCGATAATATCGCGTTCTTCACCGCCCAGATATAGCCGTCCAAAACTTCCCACGGCTGAGATCTGCAAAATATTAATCAGTGCCGCTTTTTCTGCCTCATTTGCCGCCAGCGACGCATACGCCGCAGGTTCAACTTCAAACACATACAAGGTTTGCCCTGCCAGAATCATATTGCCGCGCCGAGTCCGGTTAATCAACTGCGTATGATGCGCGTCAATATTGCGAATAATCTGACTCGAGATCACGCGGGGTTTCAGGCAATCCTGCTTACGCACATCTAATGCCGCTAAAATGGCTCGTCCTGCTGCATTGACTTCGCCTTGATTGCTGGCATGAATTTCCATTAATCCATACAATCGCTCTACGACTTGCACCCCAGGACGGACAACAGCCGCTTTCAGCGCGACATCCATAATCCGGTTAATCTCGATCCCCGGCGAAATTTCAATCCAAAGCGATGCATCACCCGGCAAAGGTAAGAAGCCCAAAGACTCCGTTCCCAAATACGCGGCATGTTGCGGCTGTAAGCGATCGATATAAACGTAGCTACGAAGATCAATTCCCAAGGTGAACGAATGTAAAGTCCTCTATTAGTATAAAGCGTGATGAATCCCCGATCTCAATTCAGCGTGATTATGTCTTTAGGACTACTCCTTTCGACAGAGACGTGCCCATTGCGGGTCACGCTATCTTTCTAGGTGTATTTCTCCGATGACGATTCTGTTCATTATTAGCTAGAAAATCTGTGTTTCAATATCTTCCGCCTCTTAACGAACACAATTTACCTTATCCAGATACCATTCACCCGATTGTGATTCATTTTGTTCTTGCAATGATCTTCTTCGCATTCTTCTGCGACATTGTGGGATATTTTACAAAAAATACACGATTGTATGAGGTCTCCTGGTGGAATCTCGCTTTTGCAACTGTTTCTATTTTTATTGCAATTATTTTCGGTCAAATTGAAGCGGGTCTCGCAGAACCCTATCAAGCCGCCGCAGATACACTCAATTTACATACCTTGTTGGGATGGTCGCTCGCGGGAATTTTAGCGGGAGTCACAGGATGGCGGTATGTGATTCGATTGCGTGAAAAAGAGCAATTGCCAACGGCTTATATGGTCGTGAGCGTCCTCACGCTTTTAATCGTTTGCATTCAGACTTATTTAGGTACAGCGCTTGTCTGGATCTATGGATTGCACAGCATTCCGGTCGTCGATGCAATTCGAGAAGGAGGATTGTAATGAATCCAGACTTAATTGAGCAATTCGGTCGCCTCGGTGCAAATGGATTGCCCTATGTTGTGCCGATTCATCCCCTGTTTGTGCATCTGACTTTGGGATTGTTTATTGCCGCGATCGCATTTGATATTGTTGGCGCATTTTATCCAGTTGAGAAGTCCATCTTCAAATTCTTAGCGATTCCTGCCACTCGCTCTGGGCTGTTTGATGTCGGCTGGTACAACATGCTTGCAGCCGCTGTGGTGACGTTTTTTACGGTTGTAGCGGGCTACTTTGAAATTTCATTGGCTGTTCCTTTGGCGGATGTCAAAAGCGCTTGGGGGTTGCAGGCTTTAAAAACAATGGTGCTCCACGGTGTGGGAGGCATTTTGATCTTGACGCTCATTGTCGGGATGACGGTTTGGAGAGGATACCAACGATTTCTCTGGCGTAAAGATATGGCGCGGCAGGTGCAGTGGAGCTATCTAATTGCAGGGCTTGGTATCTTTCTGCTGATGTTTTTGCAAGGCACACTCGGTGCGCATTTAGGCGGAGAGTTTGGCATTCATGTCACGGCTGATCAACTACTCCATCTAGGCGAAAATCCGAATCAAGTTTTGCAATAGTACTTAGGAAACTGACGATGAAACTTCGCGCAATCCTTATCCTGACGATTTATGCTGTGGCGATCGCATTCATAAGTTTGTGGGCCGCAAAACAGTCTTACTCTTGGTTTCCGCCAGAAGCGGCGGCTGAATCGAAGCTCTTTGATGATTTATTTAGCTTGTTTACTGGCTTAGGCACGTTTATTTATCTCGGTGTGATGGGACCTTTTGTCTATTCTTTGATCTTTCATCGAGCGGCAAAATATGATCTCAGCGATGCACCTCCGATCGAAGGCAATACTTGGCTAGAAATCATCTGGACAGCCGTGCCGTTGGTCTTAGTGCTGAGCCTTGCCTTTGCGAGCTATCAAACGTATGAAAAGATGGCAGTTCGAGGCCCGATGGAACTCGTGCATCTGCACATGCCGAAGGTTGTAGAAGCTGCATATGCCGAGCCATTTGATGATACGCCTCAAAAAGAGATCCAGAATGCTCTGCAAACGGCTCCGGTCGAGCATATTGATGTGACAGCGAAGCAATGGGCTTGGATCTTTCGATATCCAGAGCAGAATGTGACGAGTACTGAATTGCATTTGCCGATCGATCGACGAGTGAAATTCACGCTGCATTCTGACGACGTACTGCATGGCTTCTACATTCCTGCCTTTCGGCTTAAGCAAGATGTCGTTCCAAATCATGACATTGACTTTGAATTGACTCCAGTACGAGCTGGACAATATCGCTTACGCGATTCGATGTTAAGTGGAACTTACTTTGCTGCGAATCAGGCTGATGTGGTTGTTCAGTCTCAAGCGGATTATGAGCAATGGCTAGCTGATGCCGCAACTCGCACTCCCGCTCCTGCGTTTAATCCAGCCGCAGATGAATATGCGCGCGCACAAGCCCAAGGACGGAAAACCAAAGACAAAACTGCTGTTCGGGGTTGGGCAACGTTACCGCCTGCACCGCCACCGATTGTGAACTATTCACCCCAGCATGAACCGACTAGCCCAGCGACTTGATGAGGATTATTGAATTATGGCAAATATCTCGATCGACACTCCCCAAGTCGTCCGTGGACAACCTTATCCAGGCGCACCGGATAACTGGAAGCGATTTTTTACGTTTAGTACCGATCACAAAGTGATTGGGATTCAGTACATTGCGACTTCATTCTTCTTTTTCTTAGTCGGTGGGCTGTTCGCAATGGTGATGCGGGGTGAATTGATTACCCCAGAAGCAGATTTAGTCGATCGTACAGTCTACAATGCACTGTTCACGATGCATGGTTCGGTCATGCTGTTTTTGTGGACATTTCCAGTGCTCGTCGGGTTAGGAAATTATCTCGTGCCTCTGATGATTGGCGCGCGAGATATGGCATTCCCGCGATTGAATGCAGTTTCATTTTGGATGATCCCGATCGTAGGGGTGCTGATGATGGTCAGCTTTCTCATTCCGGGAGGACCGTCTCAGTCCGGTTGGTGGGCATATCCGCCCGTCAGCTTGCAAAATCCAACCGGAAATCTGATTAACGGGCAATTTCTTTGGCTTTTGGCGGTTGCGATTTCTGGGGTTTCCTCGATTATGGGAGCCGTGAACTTCGTGACGACGATTTTCAGAATGCGTGCTCCCGGAATGACTTGGTTTAAAACCCCTGCATTTGTGTGGGCGGTTTTAGCTGCGCAATTGATTCAGCTTTATGGACTCCCGGCACTGACAGGCGGCGCAATTATGTTGCTGCTGGATCTAACGGTAGGGACGAGCTTTTTTGCTCCTGAACGTGGTGGCAATCCGATTTTGTACCAGCATTTCTTCTGGTTCTATTCTCATCCTGCGGTGTATGTGATGGTACTTCCTGTGTTTGGGATCTTCTCAGAAGTGCTGCCGGTTCACGCGCGTAAGCCATTGTTTGGCTATCGCGTGATTGCTGCATCCTCGGTTTTGATCACCGTTATCAGCGCATTCGTCTGGGTGCATCATATGTTTGCGAGTGCGACTCCAGGCTGGATGCGCATGTTTTTCATGGTGACCACGATGCTGGTTGCTGTGCCCTCTGGCATTAAAGTGTTTGGCTGGGTTGCCACTATTTGGGGAGGTAAAATCCGCTTTACGACACCGATGCTATTCGCTCTAGGCGGAATTAGTAACTGGGTGTTTGCCGGAATTACGGGCATTTTCTTAGGTTCAGTGCCTTTAGATATTCACCTCAACAATACTTACTTTGTGGTGGGCCACTTCCATTATGTGTTGTATGGGGCGATTGGCATGGGCATCTATGCTGGGTTTTATCACTGGTTCCCGAAGATGACGGGGCGAATGTACTACGAAGGCTTAGGCAAACTACATTTTGTTCTGACCTATCTCGGAATTGCGCTGACGTTTATTCCA
This sequence comes from Leptolyngbya sp. UWPOB_LEPTO1, assembly GCF_017302695.1. Classification (NCBI taxonomy): domain Bacteria; kingdom Bacillati; phylum Cyanobacteriota; class Cyanophyceae; order Leptolyngbyales; family Leptolyngbyaceae; genus Leptolyngbya; species Leptolyngbya sp. UWPOB_LEPTO1. Next base: position 84,699 of record NZ_JAFLCJ010000016.1, read on the forward strand.
ATGCATCCGCTTGGATTTATGGGAATGCCGCGTCGAGTGGCTTCCTATGATCTAGAGTTTGCTTACTGGAATGTGATTGCAAGCTTGGGCAGCTTTTTACTCGGTGTGTCTGTTGTGCCGTTTATTCTCAATATGGTCAGTGGGTGGATTCGGGGTGAAAAAGCGGGGGACAATCCTTGGAGAGCTTACGGGTTAGAGTGGTTGACGACTTCGCCTCCAGCAGTTGAGAACTTTGAAGAAACCCCGATCGTGATTGCAGGACCTTATGGCTATGGTAGGACTGAACCTTTAGTCGCCAACAATCCAAATCCAGATTCAATCAATCCGATGCCGGGTTTGGTTGAATCTTCTACAGAACAGGAGTAAGGCTATGACAGAAAGAGCCATTGCCCAAGATGTTGAAGCTCAAGTGCGATCGCATCAAGAACACGATGAAGCGGGAAATAGTAAATTCGGCTTTATTGTGTTCTTACTGTCGGAAAGCGTAATTTTTCTTAGCTTTTTTGCGGGCTACATTATTTACAAAACCCAGACTTTAGATTGGTATCCGCCGGGAGTCACAGGGTTAGAGGTAGATGCTCCTCGAATTAACACGATCGTGCTGGTGTCGAGTAGCTTTGTCATCTATGTGGCTGAGCGATACTTGCATGATAAAAAACTGTGGGGCTTTCGCCTATTTTTGATCGCAACGATGGCAATGGGCGGCTACTTTCTGTATGGACAAGCTGTGGAATGGAGTAGCTTATCGTTTGGGCTGACCGATGGTTTGTTTGGCGGCACGTTTTACTTGCTGACTGGATTTCACGGACTTCATGTGTTGACCGGGCTGTTGTTACAGACGCTCATGCTCGGTCGATCGTTTATTCCCGGTAACTATGACAATGGCTCGTTTGGAGTCGAAGCAACCTCGCTGTTTTGGCACTTTGTCGATGTCATTTGGATTGTGCTGTTCATTCTGATCTACGTTTGGCAATAAGAGGGAATTTCCATGATTATTGATGATCAGCTTTATGATGTGATTATTATCGGCACAGGTGCAGGTGGCGGAACCTTAGTGCGGAAGCTCGCTCCCACGGGACTGAAGATTCTTGTTCTCGATCGAGGAGACTTTCAAGAGAAAGAAAGTTCAGAGTTAGTCGATCTTGAAGTCTTCAAACGCGAGCAATATCATGCGCCTGAATCCTGGACAGATGAAGCAGGAGAACCGTTTTATCCGCAAACCAATTACGGAGTTGGGGGAAATACGAAGACTTGGTACGGTGTGTTGATGCGAATGCGCGATCGCGATTTTGAAGCAGTTCAGCACCAAAATGGCATTTCTCCTGAGTGGGAACTCAAAGCTGCTGACTTTGAACCTTACTACACCGAAGCAGAAAAGCTTTATCAGGTGCATGGTAAAACAGGCGACGACCCAACAGAACCGTCTCATCGCGAAGACTATCCATTTCCAGAAATTGCCCACGAGCCTTTTCCGATTCAAAGCATTTCCGAAACGCTTGCTGAGCAAAACTTGCATCCTTTTTATTTACCGCTCGGATTGGGCGATCAAGGTAGAACTGATTCCGAAGATAGTGGAGTCACTCCTGCTCTGAAATACGAAAATGTGACGCTGAAGACTTCGGCGCAAGTGCTTTGGCTGCATACCAATCCATCGGGAAGCGAAATTAAAGGGGTGCAGGCGAAAGTTGGGGATCAGTACTATCTGTTTCTCAGCCACATTGTTGTTGTCGCTTGTGGTGCAATTAACTCTGCTGCATTACTTTTAAAGTCTGCAAACGAGAAGCATCCGAATGGCATTGCAAATGGCTCCGGCATGGTCGGACGTAATTTGATGAAGCAGCAATTATCCGTTGTTGTGCAATTAATGGCTTCACAGAACTCTGGGCTATTTCCAAGAACGCTTGGGGTGAATGATTTTTACTGGGGCGACAAAGATTTCGCGTATCCGATGGGGCATATCCAAAACTCAGGCGGCATTCTGCGAGATGTTCTCTTTTCTGAGGCACCGCCGATTTTGTCTGCGATTAAAAGTCTGTTACCTAATTTTGGATTGCGACAGTTAGCAACCCGTTCGATCGGGTGGTGGTTGCAAACCGAAGACTTACCTGATCCAGACAATCGGGTGCGATTTGTCGGAGATAAACTGCGTGTCGAGTACAAGGTGAATAACTTTGAAGCGCACGATCGCTTAGTTTATCGCTGGATCGATGTCTTGAAAAACGTGGAAGCAGCACGACCTTCAATCTTTAGCCGTAATGCTCATCCCCGCAGTGATATGCCCATTTCTGTTGTGGCTCATCAGGCGGGAACCTGTCGGTTTGGGTCTGATCCAACTCAGTCTGTGTTGGATTTGAATTGCCGCGCTCATGAGGTTAATAATCTGTACGTAGTCGATAGTAGTTTCTTCCCGTCTAGCTCCAGCGTTAGCCCAGGTCTTACTGTCATTGCAAATGCGTTGCGAGTAGGAGATCATTTGATTCAGCGATTCAAAGGATGAGACTCAATTTATTCAGGCAGAATCGGCAAACGGATCTGAGAAGATTCTCCTGAATAAAGCTCGATCGTGATGATCTGAAACTCGATCGCTCTTGCATCTTTCGGCTTTTTCCCAATTCCAGCATTGACAGCATAAGCTGGAAAACAAGCCCCACTTAGACTCAACCGAATGGCACTACCTTGACGAATCCGAATACAAGTCGGTTGCAGTACGATTCGATAAGCAGTTCGCTCAGAATGTTCACTGCGTAAATATCCCTGGGAAAAGTTCATCACACTGCCATTCGACTGTACCTCTGATAGCACTGCACACAGATCAAAGCTCTCTGCATCTGAACTAGCATCAAGCTCAATGACAACCTCTCCAGCGATGTGCAAATCCGTTTCCAGTGGATCAGTCGTGTAAGTTAAAACATCGCTCCGCGCATCGATCGCGCTACGCTCAAACGATCCACAAGGATAAGCAACATGCCCTCCCAAAGCTGGAACAGGTCGCCAGGGATCATGCACAATCACATCGATCGCTGAATTTAATTGTTGCGTCGTTAACTTGCCTTCTCGATCGTCCATGCCTGCTAGACCGCTACTATTGAGAAAAAGCAATTTTTCTGAACATTTTGGAAATTCAGAGAACGATCGCCATTGATTGCTTCCCATCTCAAACAATTGCACTGCTGGATCAGTTAGCTCTGCTCCTTTGAGAAAGTGATCAAACCAGCGAATCTGAGCGCGATCGCAAAAACTGATCGCATCGGCTCCATAATCGATCGCGCCAACTTTCCGCCCCCAAGGCAAATGTGCCCAAACACCAACAATTAAATGCTGTAGATGCTTTTTAGAGCTAGCTTGATACGATCGCAATGTGCCCCGCATATAAGTATCAAACCAGCCTCCAATATGCAACATGGGTAGCTCGATCAAACTGACATCGGGGGTCAATTTCTGCCAGTACGCCTCTTCTGAATTGAGCCAATCTTGATAGTAAGCATCATACTGTGCATATTTCTGCATCACATCTGGATAAGCTGGAATGCGATCGCTCAAAGGCATGTTTTTTGCTGCTTGAGATAGTTCTAGAAAAGCAACCTCATCGCCTTTCAATCGAGCCGTTTCTGCTGCCAATTGAATCGCCCATCCCAGATTCGCGAATAAACAAAATGCCCCATTCTCATACGCCCAGTCGTGCTGTAAATTAGGCGCTAACATTGCCGGACAAATGGTTTTTAGGGGTTCTGGACGATTCAAGGCAGCATACAACTGAGTCATGCCTTGATAAGAAAATCCATACATCCCAACCTTGCCATTACTCCGAGGCAAATTCGCTGCCCAATTGACTGTATCAAATCCATCTTCGATCTCATGCTCAAATAGCTTAAATTCTCCCTCTGAAGTTCCGCCTCCTCGTACATCCTGAATTACCACAATGTAACCCTGAGCCGCATACCAACTGGGATGAGCATACACAACTGTTGAAGCGATTGCGCGTCCATAGGGTTGTCGCATTAATAGAACCGGAAACTCTCCCTCTGCATCGGGATAGTACACATCCGCATCTAAGCGCACGCGATCGCGCGTATACATTGAAACAGTCTGTTTCAGCATGATTGGGATTTTTGAGCATTCAACAGTGGTTGAGTTGCATAGTAATAGATCGTGAACAAAATTCCTGAAAAAATTTGTCCCCCCACCGTACCATGCCAAAACTCAAACGCATCTTTGCCCCAATACACCGCAGCTAAAACCATGACAGCAATTCTGCACACATTCAGCACGACTGCTAAAGTAATGCCGATCACAATCAACGCAGTCATTTGCCGCGATCGCACTCGAAATGCAATGCCGAGAATGATTGCTGTTAGCAGCATCACAAATGCCATCTCAAACCCATCACAACCTTGGGCAACCTCAACCACCCCTGCAGGCAAGACCACATATTGTTCTTCGACTGACACAGGCTGTCCGATCGCTTTGAGTAGTCCACCTCCCCCCCAAGCCATCCATTTCGATAGGGCTTCGGGAGAAAAAGCGAAATGCCAAAGATGCCGCGCGATTCGGATTAGATTCGGGTGCAAGCTTGCGATTAAGAGCGCGATCGCTAACCACTGCTTTCGGAGAAATTGCCAGCCCTGATAGCTCAAAACTCCACCGATTAAGATGATCATGCAGCTTAGAGATTGTGGAGTCAGAGCGGGATAGTACAGATAGAAAATCCCTAATGCCCCCAAGATTAAGCTACTTCCAAGCCAACGATCTTCAGGTGGAATGTCCAGCACAGGGGAGCGCGATCGCCTGAGTTGCTGAACTGCAAGACCAATGAGTAAAACATTGAGAATTAAGTGTGGCATTCCGCTCAACACGACTGTGGCACACCCATAAATCCAGGTTGGAAAATACACTCCCAACCCAAAAGTTGCACCAGCGAGCAGAATCCAGTTATGAATCGATCGCAGACTCGATTTGAAGAGAGAGAATTCTCGGCGCATTCTCAGCTTCTAAAGAGGTACAACCCATATCGTCCGAGAACGAGGAGTGCCGTCCCAATCACAGCTAAATTACCGATACTGAGAATCCCGCTTTTCAGAATGCTATTATTTGCAGTTTGTTTCACAGATTCTGCTTGAGCACTGATACGCTGGGCAGCTTGCTCTAGTTGTCCAGGAGTCACTTTCGCTGCTGCTTCTGGATTGGCTTGAATGGATTGAATTCTAGAATTGAGTTGTGAAACTTGGGCACTGATTCGCTCATTCGCTTGTCGCTGTAGCGCTAGACTATCTTGGGCAACGACAGCACAAGACAGCAAAAAGAGAATGCCGATCGTAAAACAGAATAATGCGAGCGATCGCAACCTTTTCCGCTGCTCAGCACCATACATGAGCAATGCGACTCCGAACAAAATCACAATACTGCGATCGCCAATTTGCTGAAGCGTTCCTAATCGCCACTGCGATAACCCAAAATTTGGCGGCAGGACAATGACGAAAAAATCGACTGCAAATGCGATGAGACAAGCAAGACCAACAATCCGACAAAGTTTTTTAGCACGAGGTGAATCAATCAACGAGGAACCCACGATTTTCTTGGAAGTAAGAGCCATAAAGAGGACTGCGACGCGAAAGAACAAGTGGTAGCCTGCGCCGAATTCCCTGATCGGTTAAGTACCCGCAATTCTAACAAGGGGGTTTTAGCGCCTTGTGGAAATTACTCAAACTTTATTAAGACTCGATATTGAATTCATCTAGTTTTTATAGACTGCTTCACTAATTTTGCTGTGGGCTTCACGGATTTTTGTAATTGCGCGTTGGGTCGTGGCATTCCAATCGACTTGTTCTGGATAAGGTGCAAATACAGCTTGTCCGGTTACAGGATTGTAGATGCGACAGAATAGAACTTGTTCTGTATCTCCAGCTTCAACCGCGATCGTAATCGGTTGCCGAAAGGCTTCGACCGGAAGTTTGGACAGCATAAACACTAGGCCACGGGCGAACAGAGTGTCATACCCAGATTGGATGACATAAGCGCGATCGGCACGCATGTGCAAATTCACTTTATAGTCAGGTTTGCCGCGAAATTCTTTCTCTTCGACTTCAAGTTTTTCGATGATTCCGGTAAGGGCGTGATGTTCGATCGGTTCGTGTTCAGATTTTGCACCGTTCCAGAAGTACCACAGACAATCACTGTATTGGCGATTCGCGTAGATATAGCGCGGCTTTGGAGGATGACTAAAGCCTAAATTTTGTTTGGAGGAGCGCAGTTCGTCAAGAATCGCTTGCAGAAGTTGATTGCTGTCCATAGAAGACGAGAATAAGTTAATACACACATACTATACTCTGGAACAGAAGGATGATGAGAAAAATTCAAATTTCTTCGCCAAGGACAGTTGGTTTACGCTTGGTTCGTTAAGTTGAGAATGATGGGGAGCAAGAGTCATTTCTAATTTTCTCCCTATCTCCCTATCTTCTAGGCTGACTGCCCAATCCAATCCTCGACCTCTGAGAAGTCATTACATCCGGTGATTTCCATCAACGTTTGTAGCATTGCGATGTCTCGTTTTTCCCACTCTGCCAGGATCGAATCTCGATCGTCTTGGGGTGGAAAATACTTGTAAATTCGTAACCCGCCTCGTCGTCCATCGGGTGCAACGGCTCGACCTGTACAAGTCAGCTTTACTCCGATTTTGCCAAGCAAGGTTTGAACAATTGCAATCGGCGCAAGTTTCTCGGTGACGGTGAACTTAAACAATGCCTTCATGTCTTCACGGCACTCTAGTGCAGTCTTCGCCACAAATTGCACTAAGTCATCTGTTGCGAGAATCTTCTCTTCGGGCTTGAGAAATTCGAGAATTTTCAGCGATCGTAGTGCTTCAACTTGCGCGGTTAAAAGTTTGACATCCTGAATCGAAATCTTTCCGTAACCGCGTTCGAGATGATCTTCAAGTTCCTGCATATCGTGTAAACGCACATATTCAGGATTGTGAGTGAGGTAGTAATACAACCGCAATTGGGTATACCATCCATCATCATCTTTGAGTTTGATTTCAGGAGTGATCGTTTCAACGTTGTACTTGCGTTGTAGTTCGTGTTTGCGTCTACTATGGCGTTTCTGAACGGTTTGATTTGCCTGCTCTTTGAGTTCGTAGTATTCTTCTGCGGTAATTTCGGGAGAATCAGAAACAGCGATCGCTTCTGCGGTTTGATTGCGTGTGCGAATTGCGGACATGACTTGAGCAATGCGATCACACTCTTGGGCATCATGTCGAATTGGGAGATATTCAAACCCTGGAACTTTTAAGGTTCCAGCGAGTAATTCACCTGACATTTGATCGTTATACTGTCCGAAGATTTTCTCCAAATCATCTGTGACGGTTGTGACTTGATGACCTTCCAGCAGTAAACCGTTGCGAAACTCTCGACGATAGCGCCACAGAGACGCATTGACTCGTGCTGCCATCTTTGCCCAAGTCCGAAGTGCGATCGGATCACTTTGCTCATCGAGATCGAAATCAATATCTTTGAGCAATGCAATGTTGTACTGAACTGATTTGGTCAAAGATTGTGCAACATCTCGATAGTTACAGCTACCATTGCCAATTTTTCCCGGTCCAAAATGAGCTGCCCAAATATAACGAGGAACAGATTCACGAATTCTTGCTAAAGCCTGACGCGACTCAGAATCAGGTGTAACCCCTTGGAAAATACCAAACACCGCTTTGAAATGATTGCGAATGTCGATCGATACGCCAGTTCCGATCGTTGGAGTTGCTAAAACAACATCGTAATCACCGACGACATCGTTAATCCGCTCAGCAATGTGATAAGCAGCATGATCTGGATCAGAAACGGTTTCGCTATCGATTCGGAGAACTCGCTTTTGGGGAAATTGTAAGCGCAAATAGGTTTCTAAGTTTCTAGAACTCCAGCGCCCGCGAACTTTTTGAGAATCGAGACAGACAAACACAGCTCCTTCTTCTTGCAGAACAGTGCCTAAGCGATCGAGCAGTGGTGCAGGATTTTTTGTATCGTAGAGTGAAACATTCCAAGCAAGTTCAGGCTTCCACTCATTCACAACGACCCAAGGCTGAATCGCACTTTCAGCTAAGCCTCGCAGGTAATCGATACTCACGTCAGATAAATCTGCATCTTGAGCAATTAACAATCCACCCGTTTCGAGCACAACTGCAACGAGTTCGCGCAGTGTTTCTAAAATTCTGACGCGCTGTTGATAGCAAGTTGCACTATTCAAAGCGTGCCAAAGCACTTGCTCGACTTCATCGAGAATGACGATCGCGCCTTCCCAATCCGCCGGATTAAACCGCGCTCTCGAATTTGGATGCAATGAATCAACACACAAACCATAGCTATGTTGATTTTCAGATTTCAAAGCATCATCAATCCAATCGATGCCAATACTTTGACAAATTGCTTTGCCGAGTTGAATTCGGTGAGTAATGACTAAAACTTTTCGTCCAACTGATTTTTTAATTAACGCTTGTAGAGCCGTGGTTTTGCCCGTTCCTTTAGCACTTTTAATACAAGCTAAACCTGACTCTGGGTAAGGCAAATCACCCAAAAACGGCTGATTTAATTTTAGCGAAGCAGAATAAGTTAATGACCATAGTTTGGATGCTTGCCAGAATTCAAGCTCGATCGCTGATTCATATAAGTTTGTAAATGCATCAGCACCACGAGCGACAACGAAATCATCAACGCCTTTTTCAGCGCCTGGCAGTGTAATAACTTTAACTTGACAGCCAGCATTGGTTAAAAGTTGTCCTAGTCGAGAAGTTGCAAGAAAAATATTTTGTAATGTTTTGGGTTTCGTTTCGTAGTCAAAACAGATGTGAACAGACCGCTCTTTGCTAGCAAAGTATGCGAGTTCTGCAATGAGCTGCCGAGTTTCCCGGCGATAGCCACTAAAAATTCCAGGTAATGCGATCGCGGGATAACCTAGTGTCAACACACATCCTGCTTTCTTCTCACCTTCTGTGAGCACGATCGGTAAATTATTTTGCCAAACCCATTCCCAGAAATTCGTCGAATCTGCGATCGGCACATTAAACCGCTGTGAAATGTTCTGCCAAATCTGTGGCGGAACATCGAGCAGAACTAATCGGCTAGAGCCTTTGCCCAAACTTGGACTGAGATATTTTGCAGGTTTGCCCTTTTTCTGGTCGAGAACTGGTGTATCCGCGTCTGGCTTAAACCGTCCCCAATCCATTCGCTGCCAATGATTGAGCGGATCAACTCCACTCACCCACCAGCCGCGCATCGAAGCGCGTGTCTGTTTACCAAACCGAGTCACCCGCCAATTCAGCAATTCCGCGATCGGGTATTCTGCTTCACGAGTAAAGGGATTGCATTCGGTATCTTCGAGCGATCGCACATTGCGGCGAATAATTTCTCGATCGACTCCGCTTGCTAACCATTCCTGTTCATGATCCGGATGAAGGTCGCCAGCCAACTGTGCCGCTGCTCCTGAAGGAGCAACTCTGAGGTAAGTCACCATCAGTTTTGCTCCTGAGTTGCGAACGGGTTCAAACAAAATGCACGGAAAAGTAGCGCAGAACGACTGCACATGATACGATGTTCAGACATAGAAATCAGCCCAATCTTTTTTGGGCAAACAAGGTTATCAACCCCTTAAGCTGACTGTGGTAGGAAGGCTTTGGGGGTTTTGCTTTTGTGTTTTTTTAGAGAATCAAAGCTTGGCGGAGTGGTGGTAGACACTCGAATCGCACAATCTTTTTTCTTAACTCCAGACAAACAAGGTCGGTCAGTTGGATGGTGGTAGACATCGCTGACGTGAGGAAGAGATTAACACCGATTTTTGATCCGCTCAAGAGGGGGTGGATCAGAAGGACGGGGGAGTTATAGAGAGAATGTACGGGGGAGTTAGGGAGATAGGGAGTGGGAAGTGGGGAGTGGAGAGGTTTGAAATTCGGGGAGATCGCGTAGAATTGAAGCGGTAGAATTTTGGGGTTCGGGGGTCGGATTTTGGACGCGGGAGTTGCAGAGGCGGCGCGCGAAATCAGACGCAGGTGTTATAGGACTCCGCAAAAACACTACTACTGGTGGGGGTCGTCGTGGATCATTGGTCGGTAAGACGCCAGATATAGCGTTTTACCACTAGACAAAATTCAGAGGGTGAGGCACTATATGTGGGGTTCTCATTCTCACGAGCGATGAAACAACTAGAAGCAGCCTTTCCAGTCGATAGTCAACTTTTGATGGTCTTGCCTAGAGCAGGGGCATCTGTGCGAAATCCAGATGTGCGATTACCAATTTTGCGATCGGATGTCGATGGCTATTATTTGGAAATGCGGGTCGAGGAGGATGCTCAAGATGACAGCGAGTTTTCGGTGATTCGGCGCGTTCCTTTAGAGAATTTGTCGGATGAAGAATTAGCAGACATCAAAGCGGAATATGCCAATCTGGATTGGTCAGCTTGTGTGAATAAAGGCGTGAGTAATGGATTAGAAAAAATCCACGATCGCCGAATTCAAAGAATGTTCATGGCGTTGATGACATTCCTAAATCCACGCCAAATCTCGATCATTCTTTACCTTTATAAATTGGCAGCCGAGCAGGGAAATAACGGGACAGTTAAATTTCGATCGAACGATTTATTGGAGATTTTGGGATATACGCGGACGAAAGATGGCGGGTTTGCATCGAAATTGCGATCGCAGTTAAATCGCGATTTGGTTGCGCTGCATCGAACTGAATTGGTATTAGCTCAATCTTTCAAGAAGACAAGTCTGAATCGTGGCGCAAAAGTCATGATTAAAAGCATTCTGAGAATTAAAGATTACGAGGTGGATCATGCTCCTAGAGACTTTGATATTACAAAAGCAGCTGATTATACGTATGAATTGGCTGATTCTTACACGATCTCTTTGGAATTTTTTGATGGCACAAGAAACGGAGATTGTGTCTTATTTCCAAACCAGTTTGACATTACTCAGCGACTTGGAAGTAATGCAAAATGCGACTATAAAACAAAGCTTCTGATCTATCTGGCGAGCCGCATGAAATGGGACACGCTCACAGATGGACAATTCATTTCAATTTCTAAGCAGTATTTGTTTAAGAATTTGGATTTGTTCGGAAGTAATTCTTCTCGAAATAATCAAATTTTTTGGCGAACGGTGGATGAGTTGAAAGAGGAAGGCTATCTGTTTGGAGCGCAGGAGTTATCTGGAAAACATCGGATTTCAACGATTCAATTTCAGATTAATTCGATGAAATTGAAATGTAAGTGATGTATAACTTTGCTCAACGCTGAGAGGACGCTTTAAAAGTATAAAAAGACTCTTCGCTCACGCTGTCCTCCCGCCCCGGAATGGAATTCCAGGGCTAGTAAAACGAAGTCCACTAAACTGGACTACACAGAGGTTTGAGCGATGCAGTCCTTTTAAGGACTTCGCACTGTTAGCCCTGGAATTCCATTCCGGGGCGGGTGAATGCGATGAACGATACGTTTCAAACCTCCTCTTACTCCTCATGACATGAGCAGAGCTATATTTGATTTTGTAACTTTCTCGCTCTCTGGAATACGCTACACTTGCATCTACGAAATTAGGGCAAACGATCGTGGCTCAAGTTGTTCTCGAAAACATCTATAAGTCCTATCAGAAGGGCGATCAGAGCGAAAAAAATGCGGTCTTGAGATCGATTAATCTCCGCATCGAAGACGGCGAGTTTATGGTGCTCGTCGGGCCATCGGGCTGTGGCAAAAGCACGTTACTGAGACTGATTGCAGGACTCGAAGAACTGACCGCCGGACAGATCCGTGTCGGCGATCGCATTGTCAACGATTTGCCTCCCAAAGAGCGTGACATCGCGATGGTGTTTCAAAATTACGCGCTTTATCCGCATATGAGCGTTTATGACAACCTCGCGTTTGGATTGCGTCGCACGAAGCTCGATGGCAAGCGATCGAAATGGACAGAGAATCTTGCAGTCGGTGTGACGCGCAAATTACCGAGCGGAATGCGCTATGTCAGCGATCGAGAACAAGCCGTCCAAGAACGCGTTAAACTCGTGGCTCGGATGTTACAGATTGAGCCGTTACTGAATCGTCTGCCGAAACAACTCTCAGGCGGACAAAAACAGCGAGTTGCCCTGGGTCGTGCGATGGCAAGAAATCCGCAAGTCTTTTTGATGGATGAACCGCTCTCAAACTTAGATGCAAAACTGAGAGCCGAAACCCGCGCTCAGATTGTCAAACTCCAGCGACAGCTAGGCACAACGACAATTTACGTCACGCACGATCAAACTGAAGCGATGACGATGGGCGATCGCATTGCTGTCATGAATGCCGGACAAATTCAACAACTGGCAACCCCGCTGGAACTTTACAACACTCCCGCCAATCGCTTTGTAGCTGAATTCATTGGTTCTCCGCCAATGAACTTTATTCCCGTGCAAGTTCGCGCCCCCCTCACGCTGCATCATGCGTTATTTCAACTGACTTTGCCGGAGCAGTGGGCATCTGTGCTAAATCGCTATGACGCGCAAATGATCTCGCTTGGCATTCGTCCTGAGCATCTCAGTTTGAGTGACTCCACCGATCAGACCCTTTTAGTTGCAGTCGATCTGATCGAAGCATTGGGGCACGAAACTGTTTTATCGGTGCGCTTGGCAGACAACTCTGACACGATGCAAGTCCGAATTACGCCTAATCGAGCGGTAAAACTGGGTGAAGCGCTACGGCTAGCGTTGCCGATCGACAAAATTCATTTGTTTGATCAAGAAAGCGGAAATGCGATCGTGCCTGAGTTGCACTAATGCCGATTTCCATGAGAAGGACAAGGCGGTGCAGAAATCGAACGATCGAGCCAGCCGACTGCTTGCTGCAAGCGAGGGAGGGCTTCTTCTGGATTTTCTTTGAGCAGGTAGACTAATGCAACTGCTGATTGTTCGAGCGCTCTGGCTTTGCGATTTGATTTGAGGCGATGCCAATCTTGATTATTAATGCTTAGGCGTTCGACTAGGGCTTGAGCCAGTTCGAGGGTGGTTGCTTCAGAGAGAGCGGCTGGAGAAGAAAGAGTTTCTGACATGATGAGATGTGAGTAAAATGAAGCGTTCTTCCTTTATTTTGGCGCATGTCGGCTTCGCAATCAGAATCAGAAGAAACCAATTTTGAGCAAAATTTGGAAAATGTTGAGCGATCGCTCAATGCCCTCAAAGATCGCTATGCTCAAGTTCAGCAAGATCAACAGCGAAAAGCTGAGCTAGAAACTCAGAAAGAATCGGCAAAATTGAAAACCGAATTACGGGAAATTGAGCAACAATTAGAAGAACTAGAATTAAATCTGGAAAGCCGATTGTTTTCGTGGTCTGGCTTGACAGAAATATTCTGGTTGGCGGTGCGATTCGGAGGACTGGGAATTGCGATCGGTTGGTCGCTTGCCTTCGTAACTCTGAAAAATCCAACGCCAAATTCTTCTTCGACTCCTTCTAGTTTGTCTAGCCCCAAGTGATTTATGACTCGACGTATTGCAGAACTTCTCCGCGCTGGTCAACCTGACGAAACTGTAACGATTCAAGGTTGGGTGAGAACAAAGCGTGAGCAAAAAGGTTTCTCATTTATTGAAGTGAATGATGGCTCTTCAATGGCTGGGCTGCAAGTTGTGATTAATCAAGACGTGCCCGATTATGAGGCAAGTCTCAAACGGATCAGTACCGGAGCTTCGGTGGAAGTGTCGGGCGTGCTGGTTCCGTCTCCTGGCAAAGGTCAGCGGATTGAATTAAAAGCTGAGTCGGTCAAAGTCTATGGCGAGGCTGATCCTGAAACTTATCCGTTGCAGAAGAAGCGGCATTCGTTTGAGTTTTTAAGAGAGATTGGACATTTACGATCGCGCACCAACACGTTAGGTGCTGTCTTCCGGGTGCGGAATGCTTGTGCGACTGCCATTCATCAATTTTTCCAAGAACGCGGATTTTTGTGGGTTCACACCCCTGTGATTACGGCGAGTGACTGTGAAGGTGCAGGTGAAATGTTCGCTGTGACGAGCTTGAATCTGAAACAGCCTCCGCTGAATGACCAGAAAGAGATTGATTACAGCCAAGATTTCTTTGGTAAGCCTGCTTATTTGACAGTCAGTGGGCAACTCGAAGCTGAGATCATGGCAATGGCATTCAGCAATGTCTATACATTTGGACCCACCTTCCGGGCAGAAAACTCGAATACTTCACGGCACTTAGCAGAATTCTGGATGGTTGAACCTGAGATGGCATTCTGCGATCTCGACGGAGATATGGATTTAGCCGAAGCCTTTTTGAAATACATCTTCAGCTATGTGATGGAACATTGCCCTGAAGATATGGAGTTTTTCAATAAGCTGATTGATCAGTCAGTGTTGTCAACGGCTGAAAATATTATCAATAATCAGTTTGAGCGGATTACTTACACCAAAGCGATCGAGCTTCTAGAAAAAGCCGACAAGAAATTTGAGTATCCGGTTGAATGGGGCTTAGATCTGCAATCCGAGCATGAGCGCTATTTAGCAGAGGATTTGTTTAAAAAGCCAACGATCGTCACCGATTATCCGACTGAGATTAAAGCGTTCTACATGCGGCTGAGTGATGACGGCAAGACCGTTCGAGCGATGGACATTCTCGCGCCGAAGATCGGCGAAATCATCGGCGGATCGCAGCGCGAAGAACGGTTGGATGTGTTGGAACGGCGGATTGTTCAGCAAGGCTTAGATCCAGCAACCTACTGGTGGTATCTAGATCTGCGTCGGTATGGAACTGTTCCCCATGCCGGGTTTGGATTGGGATTTGAGCGATTGGTGCAATTTATGACCGGAATGGCAAACATTCGCGATGTGATTCCATTCCCGCGCACACCTCAGAATGTGGAGTTTTAGAGTTCAAGATTTCTGATCGATTTTCGATTGTGTCAAATCTTTCTACTGAACTGTGCTTATATATTTGCGCTATCCATTTTTCTTAGATGGACGAGAAATCTGCAAGGGGTTGAATTGTAAGCCCCTTTGCAGCTGCAGCTCTCACCTGACGCTCATCTAGCGAAATGAGGGGAAGATCTAATTGCTCAGCAAGCGCGATGTAGAGCGAGTCATAAATTGCAAGTTGATACGTTAATCCAATTTGCAGTGCATTGGGCAATAGCGAGATGACTGGCTCGATTTGCAATGGTAAACGTTGTAACTCTGTGATAATTTGAGATGCGATCGAGGGTGCTAGATCATTAAACCGAACAGCCTTCCAAATCACGTTTGTACACTCTAGAAGACAAAACTCAGGCACATATAGACGATCTCCCTGATACATCCGCGCAATCAAAACTCTTACTGCTGGTGTGTATTCTTGTGTGATTGCATACTGAATCAAAACACTAGCATCGACGACGTAAGCAGACATTATTGATCTCGATCCTCACGAATCATCTCTGAAGTCGTTTTTGCATCGGGTGGCGGAGTCCAGCGGATCTGATCCATTGCTGCCAAAACTTCTTCTATAGTACGATCGTCTTCCGGGGCGCGATGCAGTTTTTCATCCACAATTTGAGTCACGAATGTTTTAAGTTCTTCGATCGTCATGTCTGAAACTCGCTGTGTTCTCATATGCCCAAACCTCTGAAGAAAATGTTAACTGAGTCTATCCGAAAGATAGTCAGCGGTCGCCTCAACCAAGGCGATCGTATCTTCATACAGCATTCGAGTTGGCCCCAAAACACCGATACTTCCGACTGGAACCGTGCCGCGATTGTAAGTCGATGAAATCAGCGAACAAGCACGGATCGGTTCAAGTGGATTTTCAGAACCAATTCGGATCGAGACGCGCCGACCTTCTGAATCCGGTTGATCAAAAATCAAAGGCACAAGCTGATCCTGTTCTTCCTCCAATAGATGCAGGATCATTTGCACTTGGTTGAGTTCTGAGAATTCGGGCTGACGCAATACTTCAGCCACTCCGCTAATCATCAATTGAGAGGGCAGCGCCGATTGAGCGAGACGATTGAGTAAATCTGTCAGAACAGACGTGAGTAAAGAGCTATAGCGATCGAACTCTCGCCCCAACTCACCCCAGTCTAAGGTTTGTAACTCGGTCAAAGAGCGACCGCGCAATTGCTCAGACAAAAAGTTCGAGAGAATTTTGAGTTCGCGATCGATGACTTCTGGATCGTCTTCGGACGGCGGCAGTTCCATCAAGACAGACTGGGTTTCATACGTGTCGGTGACTACAATCAGCATGACGCGACTTGCATCAATGGGAACCAGTTGTAAATGGCGGAGTTGCGTCGTATGCGTCATCGGCATCGTGACGATCGCGATGTATCCACTCAGCGTGGATAGAATTTGTGCTGCCCCTTTTAAAACAGACTCAAAGCTCCATTTGTCCCAATTTAAGCGATCGCTCAACATCTGCTCTAATTGCACCGAGATGCCTGGCGAGGGCTGAATCAATTGATCTACATAAATTCGATAGCCTGAATCTGAGGGAACACGACCTGCTGAAGTATGCGGCTGAAACAATAGCCCAACTTTTTCCAGGTGTCCCATCGCATTGCGAATTGTCGCAGAACTGACGCTGAGATTAAACTCTTTGACTAATGCGCCTGATCCAACAGGTTCGGCAGTGGCAATGTAATGCCTGACCGTTGCCCAGAGAACTTGCTGCTGGCGATGATTAAGGGGAGGATTTATCGGCATTTTGTAAGAACAAGCGCTTTATATCGAATTGAGACTACGATAGCATTTTCATTATGTTTACTTCAGATTCTGGCGAAGTATCGTAGCAAAACCGACGAAATCCTTAAATTTATCTTTGAGCGCTGGACAATTTTTAGGGCAGTCAGACTGGCGCAACTGAGATCGAGGAAAGCTGGCCATCTTCCATATTGATAATGCGATCGGCAATATCCAAAATGCGGTTATCATGCGTCACTAGCAAAATTGCTGCGCCCTGCTGCTTTGCTAGATTTTGCATAATCTCGACGACATCTCGACCTGATTTTTTATCGAGTGCCGCAGTGGGTTCGTCTGCTAGAACAATTTTTGGATTACACACTAAAGCTCTAGCGATCGCAACTCTTTGCTTTTGTCCTCCCGAAAGCTCATGAGGATATTGATTGATCCACTCTCCAAGTCCAACTGCCGCTAACATCGACTCTGCCATCGAATAGGCTTTGACTTTTGGAATATCCGTATGAAGCTCGATCGACATCTGGACATTCTGTCGAGCGGTCAAAGAATTCAGCAAATTGTGGGCTTGAAAGATATAGCCAATGTTGCGCCGTAGCTCAACCAGTTTACTTTCAGGTGCATCTCTCAATTCTTCTCCTAAGACTTGCATACTGCCTTCTTGAGTCGATCGTAATGCTCCAATTAAAGTGAGAAGCGTTGTCTTTCCAGAACCAGATGGCCCGGTCATAATCACGACTTCGCCAGGCTCGATCGAGGCTGTGACATCAAATAAAACCTGCTTCCGTAATCGTCCAGAACCATAGTAGTGATTGACGTTTTGAATCTTGATGATGGAATCGCTTGCCATAGTTGGAAAATATCAGGTTAAAAAATGTCAGCCGGATCAGCTTGTTGGACTTTACGAACCGCGATCGCGCCAGAGATCACACACATTAAGATGGTCAGACACAAGACAAAGATTCCTCTTGAGAGCGTCATCGCGAGCGGTAATGAAGTTGCATTGCGAGTTAAATGGTATAAGCCAATGCAGAGAACATAGCCAGGGATATATCCCATGACTGATAAGATGATTGCTTCTTGAAACACAACAGATAACAGATAGCGATTCTTATAGCCCATTGCTTTGAGCGTGGCATATTCAGCTAAATGATCTGCGACATCCGTATAGAGAATTTGGTAAACAATCACTGTTCCGACAATAAATCCGATCGCAGTTCCCAAGGTAAAAATAAACCCGATCGCAGTACTGTCTTTCCAGTAGTTCATCTCAAAAGCGATAAATGCTGCTTTCGACATCACACGCACATCACCAATGACAAAATCCTCGCGATTGTCTTGTTTTTTCGGGTCAATTCGGCGTTCTCCTGGTAAATTCTTGAACCGTTCTAAACTTGCATACAAGTCTGCTCCTGGTTCGAGCTTAATTACCCCGATATCAATCTGTCTCGGATCACGGCTCGGAAAAATGCGATGGAAAGTGAGATCGCTTGTCATTAAGTTGCCATCTGCGCCAAAGGAAGCCCCCAGTCGAAATAAGCCTCCAATCTCAATCTGCCGACTTTCAACTTCAGTCCGAATCGGTGGATCAGATGGGCTGAGCGCCTGAAGTTTTTCTGGAATCGGCCCAAACTCAGGACGAGACGCACTATCAAATAGCACGACATCAGTCAGACGAATCTTCGATCGATTCTCTTCTACGCCTGGAACTGAAAATAACGTATCTCCTGGATTCGTTCCAAGCACCAAAATACTGCGCGTCTGAGGGGTCGGTAGACCCTGCCAATACGGATTCTTCCAAATTCCAAACCCAATGTAAATCGGACTAATCGACTTCACTCCGGCAAAGCCTAACGACTGATAGAGCCGCCGCTCTGGAAAGCTTTTCATGGCAATCAAGGAAGTCGATTGTGGACTGACCAAGAAAATATCGCCTTCAATGTTCTGATGTAGTGTGACAGCGCTATCAAATAAGGCATCCTGAAATCCCAATTGCAGAAACATCAGAATGACGGCAAAGCCAATTCCAGCTAATGCAACAAGCAACCGAATTTTCTCGCGCTTAAGTTGTAACCAAGCTAGAGGAATTGCAAACATTAACCGCTCCCCCTATGGTTCGATCACAACTTTCACTTGCAAGTTCGTCAATCCTGCAACGGGTTCACTGTTGTCTAGGCGAATTTTGACTTCTACGACTCGCGTATCGGTTTTATCGACCGGATCAGTGTTCAAAACTTCGTTCTTACGCACTTGTAAGCCAACGCGATCGACGGTTCCGGTGAGTTCTCCCGGAAAAGCAAACCCTGTGATTTTCGCACGTTGTCCCGGTTTTACTCGACGGATAAAATTCTCATCGATTTCAGCAACAACATACATCTGATTGGTGCGACCGAGATCCATGACTCCTTCATTTCCAACAACTTCGCCTGGATCGCTATGAATTTTCAAGACTTGACCTTCAGCAGGCGCACGGACGATCGCTTTATCTAAATCTGCTTTTGCTCGCTGAAAGTTTGCCATCGCAACCTGTACGCCTGCTGCTGCTTGCTGTACATCGGTTGGGCGCACTTCGGCAACACTTTCTAACGTTTGCTTTGCCCCTTCAAACTCAAGCTGTGCTTGTGCGACCGCTGCGGAAGCTTGTTGTCGCTGTTTTTCTGTGGTGTCCAGAGCCAGCTTACGATTTCTCACCTCTGATTCGTTCACGGCTCCTTCTTTGAAGAGTGTCGAAAAGCGATCGTAATCCCACTTTGCTTTCTGAAATTCTGCATCGACTCGCGCATACTCTGCTTCTGCTTTCGGCAATTCTGCCTGTGCGCGCAGTACAGTTGCCCGTTGAGCGTTGATATCGCCTCGTTTTGCTCCGGCTTGCACTTGTGCCAATCTCGATTCAGCTTCTTTGACTTGTGCTTCTGCCTGCATGGCAGTGGCTAACAGCGATTGGTAAGTATCGAGAACAGCTAAGGGCTGATTTGCTTTAACGTTTGCGCCTTCTTTGACTAAAACTCGTTCAATTCGCGATCCGCCAAATCCGCCCGCAGCAGACGCACTCGGAGCCGAAACTTTAATCACACCGCCTTCTGGTTCTAATCGTCCTAGTGCGCTGACTGCATCGGGTTGAGAGGATTGTTCTTGCTGGGATGGGCTAGCAGACGATTGCGATGTGGGACGAAAAATTGAATAAGAGAAAATGCCAAAGCCAGTTAAAGCGAGTGCGATCGCAGACCCAATCAACACCACGCGCGCACCACCAGGTTTCATCAGCGGTTTCAGACTCACAACGGAACTCCTAGCTTATGGTAAGCAAGAAAAAAGAACGGGAGCGAAGTTCTTCTATTATGAACCAATTATTACTGAATATGAAGAATTTAACAGCAAACTTCTGTTGCCCCCATTCTCCCAACTTGCAACCCTTTGAGGACTGCGATAAAACCGATTACCGAGGTTCCATCGTTGGCATTTGTTCAGGTGAGATCGCGATCGCAACGGTGCGATCTTTTCGTCTGACTTGGACATTTAATCTGCCATGAATTCCGGCTTCATCGACCTGTTGTTGAATCATTTTGACTTGTTGAACAGGCTGATCGTTAATCATTTCAATCACGTCTCCGGCACGGAGTCCAGCTTTTGCAGCAGGTGTTCCTTGACCAACTTGCACGACTAAGATCCCTTGATCTTGCTCAACTTTTAGACGGCTATTCGGTAACTGATTGACATAGTTCTTGACATTCGGATCTAGCGCGACTAATTGCACTCCGATGTAAGGATGCGTTGCTGCTCCTGTTGCGATTAATTGTTCTGCAATTGTTTTGGCTGTGTTAATTGGGATAGCAAAGCCTAATCCTTGTGTGCCCTGAATGATAGCTGTATTGATGCCAATCACTTCACCTTGAGCATTGAGCAATGGGCCGCCAGAATTACCCGGATTGATGGCTGCATCTGTTTGCAAAAAGCCGACACGTTTATCTGGAACGCCAATATCGACACTCGATCGCTCTGTTCCACTAATCACACCGACGGTCACGGTTTCTTGCAGCCCGAGCGGATTCCCAATCGCGATCGCCCACTGTCCTTGCCGAACTTGATCCGAATCACCTAATGTCACTGTGGGCAAATTATCAGTTTCTACTTTAATCACAGCAACATCTGTGACGGGGTCTTTTCCGAGCACTTTGCCTTCTAAAACACGCCCATCTTGAAATGTTACGGTGACTGTATCTGCGCTATCTACAACATGGGCATTGGTAAGGATTTGCCCGACTTTGTTGATCACAAATCCCGAACCTAACCCGCGCAATACCCGACCTGGCGCTGCTTGCGGATTTCCTAAAAATGGACGTAATGCTGTGGGAACTTCACCCCCTAAAGTTCGAGAGACATTGACCTGCACGACCGCATTCTCCGCGCGATCGACAGCATTCATCACAAAGTTGTCATCTAAATTTCCGAAGGGAGCTGCTTGTGCTGGGAAGCTGAGCCATAGCAGTCCAATCCATACGATCGCGCTACTGAGCCAACCCCACTGAAATGGTTTATGCATAATTGTTCCCTTATGTTTAGATCGGAAAATTTTAACTAAAAATTAGCCTATTCACAGCGTAGAGGTTGTCGTCAAATCGCCTTCATTCCTACGATAGAACTTCGCGCTGATGCGATACAAATGTGTTTGGGCTTTCAAAAATCAAAAATGACGGATAAACTCTATTACTTCTCAAACCAATCTTTTGAACATTCCTTTGACATTTCTCACTTCTCTCCCTTCAGGAGTATTCTCATCGTTAAGAGGAGTGGTCATTCTCTAGAGAGTTTGTGTGAATACAATCAGTCCTAACTCAACGCATCACTCTGAGCCTGAGTAGCATTGATAACCCAGATTATCGTCGCATTGTCAATCTTTATCGATCGTATGACCTGTTCTACTCAAACGCTTCTTCTCATTGGAGATTGCCTGCCGGATCGAGAGAGATATCGGCAGTATTTGATGTCGGATTCGGAGTACGCCTATCGCTTGTTGGAAGCTGAATCGATCATAGAGGCATTAGAAATATGTCGAACCCAAGCGATCGATGTGATTCTCTTAGAGTATGTGCTACCCGATGGGAATGGTCTTGAGATGATTCAAGCACTGCACGCGCAGAGTAAGGATGGAAGCCCACCGATGGTGATGATTACAGATGGAGGAGATGAAAGACTTGCAGTACAAGCGATGAAGCGAGGAGCAGAAGATTACCTAGTAAAACATTATCTCACACCAGAACTCTTGCAGTTGACGATACGAAGCGCGATCGAGAGTGCTCGATTACGATTACAACTGCAACAGGCGGAATCTGAGCAACTGCGGTACGAAAACGATCTCAAATATCATCAGCACCAGCTTCAAGAATCAGAGCAACAATTACAACTCGGTATCAAAGTCGCGGGCGTTGCCTTGGCTCGATTTGATTATGTCTCGAATACAGTCACGCTTTCTCCCGAAGCGGCAGTTCTCTATGGAATTGAAATTACAGATTTAACCGTCACCCGCGATCGCTTTCACGCAAACGTTCATCCTGACGATCGCGATGAACTGGCTCGCCTGATTGCACAAGCGATGCATCCCGCTGGAGCTGGTTGGTTTGCTCATGAATATCGGATTCGGGGGCGAGATGGCGCGGTGCGTTGGCTAAGTGTGCGAAAACAAATCTTCTTCGATCGTTCGGGTCAAACGCCTCGCCCAGATTATGCAATTTTGGCAGCGATCGATGTGACTCAAGCGAAACAGCACCAAGCCGAACGCCAACAAGTCGAAGAAACGCTACGCCAAAGTGAAGAACGCTATCGGTATCTATCCGGTCTGATTCCGCAGTTAGTTTGGATTGCAACTGCGGAGGGCGTAATGCTCGATGTGAATCAACGCTGGACGGAGTTCACTGGATTGACGCTACAGCAAGCTCAAACCGATGGCTGGCAGCAAATCGTTCATCCTGAAGATGTTCCTATTCTCACTCAAGCCTGGCAACAGGCACAGCAAGAAGGCAACTCTTATCAAGCCGAAGGGCGGATACAACGAGTAGACGGCATTTATCGCTGGCATTTGCATCAAGCGACACCGTTGAAAAATGCTCAGGGGAAAATCATCAAATGGTTTGGAACAGCAACCGATATTCATGACCTCAAGCAGATTGAGGCAGATCGAACTCGATTGCTCACAGAAGCACAAGCCGCACGAGAAGAAGCTGAAGCAGCGAATCGGAGTAAAGATGAGTTTGTCGCTGTCGTCGCGCACGAACTGAGATCGCCTCTTAACTCGATCGCAGGCTGGGCAAAGCTTTTACAAACTCGCAAGCTCGATGAAGCAACAATGGCAAAAGCGCTTGATACAATCTGGCGCAATACTCAAGCACAAGTGCAACTCGTCGAAGATTTGCTCGATATTTCTCGCATGGTTCGAGGAACATTGCATCTGCAAATTGCGGCTGTGAATTTGATCGAAGTGATTGAATCGGCTTTAGATGTCGTTCGCCCCATGACCGAGGCTAAGCCGATTCAGATCGAAATGCACTTCGCTGCTGTACCACACATTGCAGGGGACTTTCATCGTCTTCAGCAGATTGTCGTTAACTTGATGACAAATGCAATTAAATTCACACCTGCGGGGGGACGAGTCGAGATTTCTCTATCTGCGATCGAGTCTGAAGTGATGCTGCAAGTTCAGGATACGGGAAAGGGCATTGCGTCTGAGATCTTGCCGCAAATTTTTGAGCGCTTTAAGCAAGGTCAGCAGAATATGGGGTCGAAAGATGGTTTAGGCTTGGGACTAGCGATCGTCAAAAATCTCGTTGAATTACATCACGGCACGGTTACGATAGAAAGCCCTGGCATTGGGCAAGGAGCAACTGTTACAGTACGTTTACCAAGATACAGTCCCCGTGCTGCTTTGTTGGATCACAGATAGACAGAAAAGATAAAAGCAGAGTACGGCTCATGCACTTCGGAGACGATGGTACAGACTCGTTTTACCTTGAACTGCTTCAAATCGAGAATCCAACTGAAAAGTAGTTTCGCCGCCGCCTAGAAACAAGTAGCCATCCTGCTGTAAATAGGTCTGAACTTTGTTCAAAATCGATCGCTTGGTCTCAACATCAAAGTAAATCAGAACATTTCTGAGAAAAATAACATCCATTTTTGGCAGGACGCTCCAAGATTGAATCAGGTTCAGGGGTCGAAACTCAACCATCTGTCGAATTTCATGAATGATTTGCCAAGATTGCTCAGTCTTGTAGAAATAGCGATCGCGCAACTTAGGCGTTAATCCTCGCTCGACCTCTAAACTGCTATACCGTCCCTGCTCAGCTCGATCCAAAGCCTGCTGAGAAAAATCACTCGCAATAATCCGAACTGTCCAAGTGGAAAGTTCTGGAAAATTTTCTCGAATCAACATCGCAACGCTATAGGGTTCCTGCCCGGTTGAGCAAGCTGCGCACCAAATATGAATGGTTTTCTGCATGGCTCGCGCTGCAATCAGCGCCGGAAGCACACAAGATTGCAGTGCTTCAAAAGGATAGCGATCGCGAAAAAAAGACGTTTCATGGATCACTAAAGCTTCGATAGCTTGATGATGCACATGACTCAAAGGACTTGTCTTCAGATATTCAACGAATGGCGCGAGAGATGCAAATCCAGCTTGAGTCGCAAGTTCACTCAGATATAAGGTAGCGAGATAGTCTTTGTGTGGCTCTAGCACAACTCCAGACTGCTCTCGCACCAAATGACGAAGATACTCAAAATCAAACGAAGAATTGGGCATTAGGGGGTGCTCCGCATCGAGTTGGACGCGCGACTGACCCGGCGTAAAATCTCGGGCATCATGTCATCGATCGCGAACACTGCATCTGCAAGTCCTGCATTCACTACAAATTTCGGCATTCCCCAAACCACACTGCTCGCTTCATCTTGAGCCAAGATTTGCCCATGCGATGCGCGAATTTTGTAGCAACCTTGTAGCCCATCTTGTCCCATGCCTGTTAAAACGACACCTAAAGCACGATCGCCATAAGTCTCTGCGACGGATGCAAATAAAACATCGACCGACGGACGGCAAGAATTGCGAGGCGGAGTTTGATCCAATACAAGCTGCACCCCTGATCGAGTGTGTTGCACGCTCAGATGATAATCTCCGGGTGCAATCCAAATCGTGCCGGGATTCAGACATGCGCCCATCGTTGCTTCGCGCACAGACAAAGGGCATTTTGCCGTCAGTCGTTCGGCGAGTAGCTTTGTAAACATGGGTGGCATATGTTGCACAATCAGGATGGGAACTGGAAAATCAGCAGGTAAGGTTGAAAGTATCCGAGCGAGTGCATTCGGTCCGCCCGTTGAAACTCCGATCGCGACAACCTCAGCGAGGGCATTAGTTCTAGTTGAGGTTGTAGAAACCGCAGGTAGGGAAGATGCGATCGAAGGTTTTGTGCTTTCTCTGCGGCTTAAGACTTTGATTTTTGGAATTAGAGTCGCTTCTAGATATTGAGTGACATCTCCTGTATTGAGCATGTGGTCTGGCTTTGTCACATAGTCTGAGGCTCCCAAAGCGAGTGCGTCTAACGTAATAGATGCTCCTTTGAGAGTCATTGCACTAAACATAATCACAGGGAGCTTTGGGTCAAGGTTGCGGATATGACTTAAAGTTTGTAGCCCATTGAGATCAGGCATTTCTATATCGAGAATGATCACGTCGGGCTTAAGCTGTGGCAGTTTTGCAAGAGCAATTCGTCCTGTTGCTGCAACTCCTACGACTTCGATGTGCGGATCGGTCGCTAAGATTTTACTCAAACGGCTTCGCACCATGACCGCATCATCCACAATCAAAACTCGAATTTTTTGCATCATGCTCACAGGATAAAGGGCAGTGCCGATTTGATGTTGACTATAACCTGCTTTCAGATGCTTTCTAAGAGCACAACTGACAGTTGAGTGAGCCTGTATTGTCGCAAATTCTCTTCCCTAGAAATGTTCAACTGCTTAGACCTCGAAACTGCTGAACAATGTTTTGCAGGTTGACTGCCATTCGTGCTAGTTCCGTTGCTGCTTGGGCTGTGTTGTCTGCTCCAGTGGTTGTCATTTGAGCATTGTCTGCCAAAACCCCAATATTTTTCGCAATATCAGAGCTTCCCTGTGCGGCTTCTGTAACATTGCGAGCAATTTCATTCGTCGTTGCTGTTTGTTCTTCTACAGAACTCGCGATCGTATTTTGAATATCATTAATTTGATTAATGACTGCGGTAATCTGAGTAATTGCTTCGACTGCACCTTTTGTATCGGTCTGAATCGCTTCAATTCGCTGGCTGATATCTTCTGTTGCATGAGCAGTTTGTTTCGCTAATTCTTTCACTTCGCTGGCAACAACGGCAAATCCTCGACCTGCATCGCCTGCTCGTGCTGCTTCAATTGTGGCATTCAAGGCGAGGAGATTCGTTTGCTGAGCGATCGAGGTAATGACTTTGATCACCTTACCAATTTCAACACTGCTTTGACCGAGTTTCGTAATCGTGGCATTCGTCTGATCCGAGGTTTTTACTGCATCCATCGCCACCTGTGCTCCTGCTGCTGCATTTTTAGCAATTTCGCGAATGCTCAGGTTCATTTCTTCGATCGCGGTCGCAACGGTGGCAGCGTTCTGGCTGACTTGTTCTGCTGAGACAGACGCAGAAGTCGCTTGTTCAGAAGTTTGTCCGGCGTTACTTGTCATTTCTCGGCTCACGGCTGTTAATTCTTCTGATGCGCTTGCAACGGTTGCCGAAATTTCTCCAATTTCACCTAATGAGTCCCGCAGGTTCTGAATCATTTGATTGATATCATCAGTGAGCACCCGAAACTCTCCGACATTTTCTGCTGTAATTTGGTTTGCGAAGTCTCCTTGAGCAACTGCACGCGAAATGTGAGCAATACTGCGAATCTGCTCGTTGACTTGACTCGACATCTGATTGACGCTCTCAATCAGGGCTTGCCAGTCTCCGGATACATCTTTGACGGTTGCAACTGAGTCGAGCTTGCCTTGTGTTCCAATTTCGCGGGTAACACGGGTGACTTCACTTGCGACTAACTGGAGTTGATCTGCTATGGCATTGACCTGTGTTGCCACTTGTAGCACTTCGCCTGCAAGTGGTTGCTCCTCAATTTCTAGCGCAATTCTTGCATTCAGGTTTCCTTGTGCGATCGCGCTGAGGACTCGTTCTACTTCACTCATGCCTTGAGCAGAGTGCTGATGATGGCTGACCCATTGATTAAATTCTTGAGCAATCTCCTCAAGTCCGTTACTTTCATCAAGCCGGACTGAAAGATCGCCTGCATTGACTGCCTGCATTGCTGCGAGCAGTGTTGCTTTCATTGCAACTATCGAATCTTGCTTTTGTGATGAGTTAGAAACCATTGCTCTCTCCTAATCTAAAATCTTTGCAGTATTGAGAACGAGTAAAAAATCTTGCTCAAGTTTGTATGCTCCTTTTAGAAAAGTTCGCATCTGAGGATTCAAATTACTCGGAGGTGGATCAAATGTGCTGCTCGAACAGTGCAGCACATCTCCAATGTCATCCACAACGAAACTGACCGTATCCTCGATCGTATGAACAATGATGTTGTAGATGGTTTCATCGCTTCTGACGCAGGGTGTCGATCTCAGGGCTAAACGACAAGCTAAATCAACGACTGGAATGATTTGCCCACGGAGATTCATCAATCCGCAAATCTCCGGCGGTGCGAGGGGAATTCGGGTGAGTGAGGGTTGACAAATAATTTCTTGAACATCCTCAATTTCAATGCCAAAGTAAGAACCATTGAGATAGAAGGTGCAGATCTGTTGAGTCACTACAGTTTACCTCCAGCTCTCGTCAGAGACGAGGTAGGGATTTGCTAGCTTGACGATCGCATCTAAATCTAACATCTCAGTAATTTGACCTTGCACACTGGCATAGCAGGACGAACCCGGACGAATCGCTGCTCCAGTCACCGTGAGCGATTCTTCTACAATGTCGAGAATCTGATCCACAATCAATCCAATCACCTGATTGTGTTCACGCTCGATGACAACGACCGCAATAGATTCCTCGAATTCATGGCTCGATCGAGGAATTCGGCTCAACACAGCTTGCAGATCAATGAGCGCTACAACGCGATCTCGATACTGCATCAAATATTGTTCTCCGACTTTTTCGATCTTTTGGCTAGCAATCATTTCAAGCCGAGTTGACTGAGTGAGAACAATGCCCATCCGAGTATTGTGATGCCCTAGAACAATCAAGATCAATTGCCGATTTTCCGGGGTTGGTTCAGCAGCAATGATCTGGTTGAATGAGGGCTGAATTCCTGCATATCGTGCCACTCCGACTGCATCCAGAATCAATGCTGCACTGCCATCTCCTAACACTGTCGCACCTGCAAATACTTCTAGCGACTTTATCTGTTTGCTCAGTGGCTTTACGACAATCTCTTGGGTATCTTCGATTTGATCGACAATCAGCCCAAATCGATAGCTCTCTGCGTCAATGACAACAAAGTAAAGCAGATCACTCGAAGACATCGGAAGCTGGAGCACAGTAGCCAGATTGACCAAAGGAAGAATGTGTCCTCGTAGTCGATAAACGGGCGCATCGAATAAGGTTTCAATCTGCTGATCGATGCGATCGCGTCCTTCGATCCGAATCAGTTCTTGGACACTCGACTGAGGAATTGCAAATCGTTCCCCGCCACTTTTCACAAGCAAGGTCGGAATGATGGCTAGAGTAAGCGGAATGTTCAGGCGAAAGGTAGTTCCTTGCCCGACCTGGCTTTCAACTTCAATCGAACCATTGACGGATTCAATGTTCCGCCGCACAACATCCATACCAACGCCACGACCTGAAAGATGAGTCGCTTCATTGAGGGTCGAGAATCCAGGAATAAAAATCAGATCGAGCGCTTCGCGATCGCGCATCGATTCGGCTTGCGCTGCACTAATCAGTCCAAGCTGCTGCGATCGCGCTTTCAGTTGAGCCGGATCAATTCCAGCCCCATCCTCTCGAATTTCTAGGATCACTTTCCCATTTTCTTGCGAAGCTCTCAGCTTTAACGATCCTTGAGCCGATTTCCCGGCTGCAACTCTCACCTCCGGTGGCTCAATCCCATGATCAATACAATTGCGAACGAGATGCATCAGTGGATCTTTAATCGCGGCAATGATATTGCGATCGAGTTCCGTTTCACTGCCTTCGAGTTCGAGCACAATTTCTTTACCACAGGCGATCTCTAGCTCTCGCACTAATCGAGGTAAATTGCGCCAAAGCGTATTAATTGGCTGCATTCGCGCCCGCATGATACTATCTTGCAGTTCATTGGTAATCAAATCAATCTGTCGGCACGTAGCCATCAAGGCTACATCACTGCTATCCGTAGTCAGCTGTAGCACTCGATTCCGGGCAATAACGAGTTCCCCAACGAGATTCATGACCTGATCCAGCAAGTCAACCTGCACGCGAATCGTTGAATCAAGCGTAGTTAAGCTTGTTGAGTCCGAATCTTCTAGCACTCCTGAACGAGTTGCAGCCTGGTGCTCTGAGCTATAGAGTACTGTCAGCTTGGTGATGAAACGCGAATAGTCTGCGGTTCCTTCGGTTTTAGTCGTTTCAATCGTTTTAAGCAGTTGCCGAATGGTATCGGTTAAGTCAAGTAAAACGGTTGCTACACCAGGTGTCATTTTAAACTCGGCGGTGCGAATTCCTTCTAAAAGCGTTTCTCCAGCATGAGCGATCGCGGCAAGCGTCGGTAAAGGCAAAAAACCACAATTGCCTTTAATTGTATGGAGGGCACGATAGAGCCGATTGAGGCGATCCGGATCAAGCGCATGCCGTTCTAAGTCCAAAACATCTTGCTCAAACTGGTTCAAAATCTCGTAACTCTCAACCAGAAAAGCTGCTAAATCCTCTGCATCGATTTCATGTAGAGACTCCATATTTTCAAGCGTACTCCAGCTTTATCCTTCAACATCCTAAGCAGCATCCTTATCTGTCAGGATCTATCTTAAGATAGATGTTTAAGCAGTAGACAACGCTGAACACTAATGATATTTTCATTTGAAAGCATCGCCATGGAATGCCCAAACTGTGGTTCGCATCAGTTACAGCGCAATGGATACCGCAGTCAGATCCAGTGCTACAAATGCAAGGACTGTGGACGGCAATTTCTTGAGACTTACAAGCAGATGCGATACTCAGAGGAGGTGAAGCACTTTTGCATTCGGATGTATTTTCAGGGCATGAGTGCTCGTAGCATTGAACAAGTTACGAACATTCACCACACAACGATTTTGTCATGGCTGCGTGAAACAGATGTTGACGTCTTAGAGCTGCTCTGTGCAGAGCAGCATTCTATAGAAAAATTAGAATTGTAAATATTCGCTGAATTATCTCCTTTCAAGAGGCATAAGTAGACTGTGGATACATCGAATTTGGTATCAGTGTTAATTGTGGATGATGCAGCCTTTTCGCGCCGAATGCTGCGGAAATACGTCGAGGCAGAAGGTTGCACGGTTCTAGAAGCAACCAATGGACAAGAAGCACTAGAGATGGTGAGTCAGCATCAACCGGACTGTATTTTCGTCGATTTACTGATGCCCAACATTGATGGGTTTCAATTTTTACAGAAGCTTCGGGAAGAGGGCTGTGCGATTCCGGTCGCGATCGTCAGTGCAGACATTCAAGATTCTTCTCGGCAGCGTGGACTCGAACTTGGAGCCGCAGCATTTCTGAATAAACCCGCAAAAGAAGCTGAAGTTCGCCAGACGGTTCAACAACTTTTGCAGTGCTGAGGAGCAATGAATGACTTTAATCACTGAGAAGCAGTTAGATGCTTTGCAAGAATTCATTAATATTGGCATCGGGCGGGCGGCTGGAATGCTCAATGAAATGCTGGATACTCCGATTCAGCTCTGTGTTCCGATGCTCCAGATGTTTGAGGGTGCAGCTCTTAAGCAAAAGCTCGCCCAACGACTCGATCCGCATCACTTTTCTGCAGTGAGATTAGGCTTTAGTGGTAGCTTTAGTGGGAGTGCCGAACTGCTCTTTCCGACCGAAAGTGCTTCAGCACTGGTCGCACTCCTGACTGGCGAAGACCGAGATTCTCCAGACCTCGATGGTGTCAAGATTGGCACTCTGACCGAAGTAGGCAATATCGTCATCAATGGCATTCTCGGATCGATTAGTAACTTACTCAGTGAGCATATGAGCTATGCTCTCCCGTCTTACCATGAAGACACGATGGAGCGCTTGTTACTGTCGAACCATCTCTTCAAAGTTGATACCATTTTTTTGCTTGCACAGGCTCGATTTGAGATTAAACAGCTTGAAATTGTGGGTGAGATTATTTTAATTTTTGAGATGACTTCTTTTAGTGAGCTACTAGCGTGTATCGATCGAGAACTTGCGCTAATCTCGCAATCTTCAGAAAAAGGAGCCGTTTGATCTCATGTCCTACCTCGACGATCGCTTTAGTCTGCTCGATCAAATGCCACTCGGGATTTGTGTGCTCCGATCGGACTATCAAGTCGTATTTTGGAACAGTGCGCTAGAAGAATGGACGCAGATTGGGCGCAAGCGGATTGAGGGGCAAGCGATTTGTGACTTTTTTCCTCACTTTCGTCAATCGCTTTATACCAATCGCCTCGCTCCGATTTTTGAGGGAGGACCACCGACAATTTTCTCCTCACAGCTTCACAAATACATCATTCCAACTGCGTTCTCGGATGGCAGACAGCGGATTCAACATACCACCGTGACTTCGATTCCCGCGACTCAAGGAGACGGATTTTATGCAATGCTGTCGATTCAAGATGTCACCGATTTGACCTTTCAGGTGCAAGAGTATCGTCAAATGCGCGATCGCGCTTTAGCTGAAGCTGAGAACCGCAAACTCGCTCAAGAAAGCGCTGAAGTTGCTAATCGCGTTAAAGACGAGTTTCTGGCGATCGTCTCTCATGAACTCCGTACCCCGCTTAACCCGATTTTAGGCTGGTCGAAACTGCTCTGTGAAGGCAAGCTTTCAGGCGAGGTCGCTCAACGCGCGCTCAATACGATCTTTAGAAATGCAGCGTTGCAAGTGCAATTGATCGATGATTTGCTCGATGTGTCTCGCATTCTGCGCGGCAAATTAAGCCTCAAGTGGGGGATCATTGATCTCATCGCTGTGGTGCATTCTGCGCTCGATACGGTTCGTTTGATGGCAGATAACAAAAGAATTAAACTGCAGTTTGAGGCTGAGGCTTCGATGATGATTCGGGGTGATGCGACTCGCTTGCAGCAAGTCGTGTGGAATTTGCTCACGAACGCGATTAAATTTACACCTGAAGCAGGACAGATTGAGATTTCCTTAAGCGATGCAGAAAATTTTGCAGTTTTATCTGTTCAAGATACGGGCAGAGGCATCACCTCAGATTTTCTGCCTTATGTGTTCGAGTCGTTTCGGCAAGAAGATGCTTCTAGTACGCGCAAAATTGGCGGGCTAGGACTCGGATTAGCAATTACTCGGCATTTAGTTGAACTGCATGGCGGAACGATTGAAGTGCACAGTGGCGGGGCGGGGCAAGGCTCAGTGTTTATTATCAAGCTGCCGATCGCTGAGCCTCGATTTCAGGCTCATTTACACCCAACCGACTTCAAAGGTGATGAGTTACCTAGCTTGGCTGGACTGCATATTTTAGCTGTGGATGATGAGCAGGATGGGCTGGATTTCCTAAAGTTTCTATTGGAAAGTTGTGGTGCGACCGTCACGGCTGTCGATTCTGTGTCAGAGGCAATGACTGCACTGAATCGTGCTCGATTCGACTTGATTGTGACGGATCTCAGTATGCCGAGTGCGGATGGATTTGAATTGATTGAATCGGTACGAGCGCGCTCGGATGCCGCGCGATTGATTCCCGCGATCGCACTGACGGCTTATGCCTCTGAAGCGACTCAGCAACAAGCGATTCTGGCTGGATTTCAACGGCATTTAGTCAAGCCTCTGAATCCTGACGAACTGATTCAAACCGTCAACCAACTTGCAACGACTCAGGCATGATTGAATACCTTCACGATCGCATTAATCAAGTCATCGGGTTCTACAGGCTTCGCTAAATGGGCTTGGAATCCAGCCCCCAAGGCGCGATCGCAGTCTTCGGGTTTAGCAAAAGCAGTGAGCGCGATCGCCTTGACAGATTGACCTTGTGGTAATTGTCGAATTCGTTGCAACAACGAATACCCATCTTCTTCTGGCATACCAATATCACTCAGCAGTACATCTGGCACAAACTGTTGAAATATCCCATACGCTTGTGCCGCAGAATGAGCGATGGCAACGGTTGCTCCAAAATCGCTCAGGACAAACTGAAGATAGTCACAAGTATCAAGGACATCATCGACAATGAGGATCTTGACCTTGCTCAAGTCTGCGATCGTAGGATTCGGCTCAATCGAGGTCGGTTGAGCAACCTGATCAATCAGTGGAAACCTGACTGTAAACGTTGCACCTTGATTTAGCCCCGGACTCTCAACCTGAACGGTTCCGCCATGCAATTCAACTAAATGCCGCACAATTGCAAGTCCTAGCCCTAATCCATCTTTCGATCGGGTGGTGCTATTTTCCACTTGTCGAAATCGCTCAAAGATATACGGCAAAAAATCAGCACTGATGCCTTGTCCTGTGTCGGTTACACTGATAGCAGCATCATTGCCGACCTGCTCTAACGAGACGGTAACATGTCCGCCGTTGGGGGTAAATTTAATCGCATTCGTCACGATATTTGTCAGGATTTGCTGCAGCCGATTGGCATCTCCTAAAATCCGTCCGACTTCTGGCTCAATGGTCGAACAGAGTCGAATTTGCTTTGTGGTTGCTGCAAGCTGTCCGTTTGCAACGACAACTGTGATAATTGGGGCTAAATGTATGGGCACACAATCTAAGCGGAGTTGACCGCGCAGAATGCGAGACACATCGAGCAAATCTTCGATTAACTTGACTTGAGCTTGCGTATTGCGCTCGATCGTTTCTAACGCTTGTTCAACTCTCGCAGAATCAAACTGACGAGAACGCAGCAGTTTTGTCCAGCCCAGAATCGCATTCAGGGGCGATCGCAGTTCGTGAGAGACGATCGCGAGAAACTCATCTTTGGTTCGATTTGCCAGTTCAGCCGCAGCACGAGCGTTCTGAGCTTCGGCAAGTAACATTTCTCGCTCGCGCTGGAGCTGTTTTTGTTCGGTTAAATCGACCACAAAACTAATGCCGCGATGGTGTGATCCTTCAAACATCACCCCCCCCAAAAGCACACTAATGCGGCTACCATCTTTGCGAATGTATTCTTTCTCTAAGGTGTCCGAGGTTTGCTGGCGCATTTTCTCGATCGACGCATCGCTAAGCTGGATCTGTTCTGGCGGGGTCAAAGCTCTCCAGTTTACTTTCCCAGCATGTAAGTCTTCACGCGTGTAGCCAACTAAATTGAGAAAAGCATCATTCGCATCTAAAACTGTTCCATCTGCATCCCAGAATTCAATGCCGATTAGATTCAAATCAACCAATCGTTTGAGTCGAGCTTCGCTCTCTCGCAAGTCTGCTTCGGTTTGCTTACGATTACTAATATCAATCGTACTTCCTACAATGCGGATCGGTTGACCTGTGATGTCTTTGACGACTAAACCCCGATCTTCAACCCACAGATAATGCCCGTTGCGATGGCGCACTCGATATTCTGCACAATAGCGATCGAGGCTTGCTAAGTGCTCATTTAAGTTACTGAAATCAAATCGAGCCAGGTCTTCAGGATGGATTTGTTGCCACCACCATTGCAGCGAAGGATCGACTTCTTCAGGACAATAGCCACACAGATCCATCAAGCCTCGTGAACGGTAAACGGTATTATTTTTGAAATTCCAATCGTAAATCAAACCATTGGTCGCCATGACGGCAAGCTCAAAGCGTTCGGTTGCTTGCTGCAAGGACAATTCAGTCGCTTTTTGCTCGCTGATGTCTCGTCCTGCGGCTTGAAATTCGATGATTTGATCTGCTGAATTGAAAATGGCGCGATTTGTCCACTGCTGCCAGCCTATCTCCCCGTTCGATCTGCAAACTAAATGTTCTTGAATCAGAGTCGGACGATCTGGAGTTAATGTATTGAGTACATCAATCTGTTGCTGAATCTGCTCACGAGCACCTTCGGGGATCAGGTGCAAAAAATTCTGCCCGAGCAAGGTTTCGGCAGTCGTCCCAAAGTAGCGACAGTAAGCAGGATTGACAAAGGTCAGTGTTCCATCGGGAAGAAAGTGGCAAATCAAAACGGCTTGATCTTGCACGATCGCCTGATAGCGTTCCTCGCTGTCTCGCAAAGCCTGTTGTGTTTGCTGGAGTGCTCGTCTCAGTTCAGCATGCTCGATCGCAGTTTGAAGGGTCAATCTCAAGCGGTTTGGCGTAATCTGACTTTTGACTAAATAATCTTCTGCACCGCTTTTCATCGCCTGATCTGCGATAGATTCATCTTCTTGCCCGATGATCATCACGATCGGCGGAAAAGTTTTGCCCCCTTGAGCTTTCAGCTTTGCCAAAAACTGAAGCCCATCTAAATCTGGCAGCCGAAAGTCAAGCAAAATTCCATCGATTTGCTGCAACTCGCATACCTTCAACCCATCGAAAGCTGATTCTGCTTCTAAAATTGTGTAGGTTATTCCTGGATCATTCGTTAAGTAACGGCGATACATTTGCCGATCTTGAAAAAAGTCATCAACAATTAGAACCGTCTGTTGGCTTTGCGTCATTGTGCTCATCAACAAGGAAACGAATGAAAACAGGACATACTTTCTAGGCTTATATCAAAGTTTGAATGCCAGTTCAGCAAAGATAAATTGATTCAGCACTCTCTTTCCTCTAAGATGCGTTCGATCTGAGCTTGATCTCAGTCATACAATTAACAGCAACGTAAGAATGCATATCAAAATCTCTCGTGATTAAGCAAAAATCATATCTATCTACAGAGGGGTTTAAGTTAATCTGTGAAGTGATAAGAGTATCAATTTCAAGAAGGAATGAGCGTTGATTCACCGAGAATTTCCCGAATGCGTTGCTGTCTCTAGATTCCCTCTCAGCCTCGAAGAGGGGAACAAAACGCCCGGTTTTTCTGCTGCGATTTGGAAAGAAGAAATCCTTGGATGAGAGCAAACTCAGACGATTTAGGCTGGTGAGTAATTGAATTGATAATTCTAGGCGGATGATCGATTTCCTAAAGTAATTCTGCTGGCTCTAAATCGTTTTTCTAAATAGGAATAAGATTATCATTTTCCAGACGAATTGCGTCTACAAATAAACTCAGGATTTCTCCAAAATTTCTTCAAATTTAAAAAGTACAATAAAAGGCTTTTTAGAATTGATCATGAACGCGAATTATTCTGTTAAGGCTCTTGCCAATCTTTCTAGCCAAGATATTTCAACACAGATGACAAGTTGCTTCATTACAAGGTTGTCCCAAACTGAAGATGTGAGTGAACGAGGGTAAAAGAACACGATGCCGCACAACGTTCAGAACATGAGGGTGAATTTTGAAGATGAATTTAGGATCGGCATGAAACGATGCAATCGTACAGTCCCATTAGGGGTAAATTATCTATAAGAAGTCTTAGTGACAGCAAGACTTTCGATAGCAACGGTTCTATGTTCTCGACAGCTTTGTATTGCTCCATACTTAAGAAGCTAAATATCCGATACAGGGAAGATGTAAAAGATAATGGAGAAGATACTTCGCAAAGAGAGAAATATCCACTTCAATCTGGCTTAGAGTTTATGTTAGCCAAGCGGATTCTGCTGATTGATGATGAAAGAAGACTGGCTCGGGTCATTCAAGCCTGTCTGAGCAAACTTGGAGGTTGGACAGTGATCGTTGCAACATCAGGGGCAGACGGATTGACGAAGGCTGAAACAGAACAGCCAGATGCAATCTTACTAGATATCATGATGCCGGACATGGATGGAATCATGCTCTTACGACACTTGAAGAAACATCCAGTCACCGCAGCCATTCCAGTTATTCTTTTGACTGCCAAGCTACCTGCGATCGCGGCTGATCCAAACAATCCCCTACCGATTTCCGGCATGATTGCAAAACCATTTGAGCCGTTAAATTTAGCAGAACAAATTGCAGAAATTTTGGCATGGTAACTACCAGGTCACACCTATAAGACTGGTACGGCGACGCTCAATTCCACTTCCGCGCAGCAGACAGGACTGCCATAGTAAATTTAAGCTTTTCTTAAAAGCCTGTTCTATCGCGTGGAAGATTTGTGATGAACTCTTGACCTAGTAAGCTACCCATAGCATTAGCAACGAGTTGGGTTTGGCTTAGCATGAACGCTTCAAATCAATGTTTTATTTGCTCTCATACTTTACTCTCCCATGTACTGCATGGAGAGAAGAATTGGTATTGTAGCCACTGTCGTGAATACTTTCCGGCTTCATTTCACCAACGGATACATGCAATGAATACGATTAGAAATGAAAGTCTGACTCGAACTCGCCAACCTTCGCATCGGCTACTACAACCTGCCGCGATCGCTTAAAAAGCAAGCTTGCCCTCTAAATTCCTAAGATTTGTGAGGTTAGAGAGCAAGACTGAGCAACAAGCAATTAGCGAACGGGCTGTTTTTCCCGTGCCAAGAACTTTTCAAGTTCAGTTAGCGCATCAGCGTCTACTTTCGTTTGCATGGGGCAGAACTTCGGTCCACACATCGAGCAGAACTCAGCAGTCTTATAAATGTCTGCTGGTAATGTTTCATCGTGGTATTCCTTGGCTCGCTCTGGATCCAGCGAAAGTTCAAATTGCCGATTCCAGTCAAAGTTATACCGTGCAGCCGAAAGCTCATCATCGCGATCGCGCGCTCCCGGTCGATGCCGTGCAATATCTGCCGCATGTGCCGCAATCTTATAAGCAATCAACCCATTACGAACATCTTCCGCATTCGGCAAGCCTAAATGCTCTTTCGGAGTCACATAGCAAAGCATCGCAGTCCCATACCAACCTGCCATCGCAGCCCCGATCGCGGAAGTAATATGGTCATAGCCTGGAGCAATATCGGTGACTAATGGACCCAAAACATAGAAAGGTGCTTCTGAACACTCTTCCATTTGCTTGCGAACATTGAACTCGATCTGATCCATCGGCACATGTCCTGGTCCTTCAACCATGACTTGAATATCATGTTCCCAAGCTTTGCGAGTCAGCTGTCCGAGTGTTTTTAATTCCGAAAGCTGAGCTTCATCCGACGCGTCGTGAGTACAACCCGGACGCAGTGAATCTCCTAAACTAAACGACACATCGTACTTCTTGAAAATTTCGATAATGTCATCAAAGTGGGTGTAGAGCGGATTCTGCTTGTGATGCTGCAACATCCAGCGCGCAATAATTCCACCACCGCGAGAAACAATCCCAGTAATTCGGGATTTGACGAGCGGCAAGTATTCGATCAACAATCCCGCATGAATGGTCATGTAATCCACGCCTTGTTGAGCGTGCTTTTCAATCACATGTAGAAAATCATCTGGGGTTAAGCGATCGAGATCTCCATGCACACTTTCGAGAACCTGATAAATCGGCACAGTTCCGATCGGCACAGGAGAAGCATTGATGATCGCAGTCCGAATCTCATCTAAGTTTCCGCCCCCGGTTGACAAATCCATCACGGTATCAGCACCGTACTTGACCGCGAGTTTGAGTTTGTCTACTTCTTCATCAATGTTCGAGGAATTGGGCGATGCCCCAATGTTCGCGTTCACCTTACATTTTGAAGCAATCCCGATCGCCATCGGCTCCAAATTGGGGTGATTGATATTCGCCGGAATGATCATCCGACCGCGTGCGACTTCATCGCGAATCAATTCAACAGGAAGATTTTCCCGCTGAGCGACATAGTGCATTTCTTCGGTAATGACTCCGTTGCGAGCGTAGTGCATTTGAGAAACATTCTTCTGTCCTCGGCGTTTTGCGATCCATTCTGTCCGCATTAGTTTTTCCTCTGATTAATGAGCTTCCCTTCGCTGGCATTACCCAGTCTCAGGTTCTAAGGGTTTGTTCTCAGCCCAGTCGGGCACCCCTAGCTTGATTGTCTATCGTACCAGTCTGAGCGCAGAAATGCAGGATGTGTCGCGATCGTTTCAGTCAAGAAAAGTTTGATGTAGAAGCGCGATCGTAGATAAACAAGCTGCCCACAAAAGGAAGCCCTCGATTGCAGAACAATCGAGGGCTTTATCATTCAACCGACTTTAGTTAGAGCAAATTAGATCGAAGTTGCGTCTAGATTGCGCTTGTAGGGAACGACATCTTCGCCAAAGAAGCGAGCATACTCAGTTCCATCGACGATCGCATGTACAACAGCACTCAACCCTTGACCCGATAAGATCTGATTGTATTCGTGCAGCTCTTCCTGACTGATCGGCGCCCGACCTAGCAAATGACGGAACAATAGCTCGATCGCTTTTGCATTCGGATAGGGAGTATAGAAGCGCTGGCTATAGCTCGGTGAACTTGCCAATGCGCGAACAAACTCCCGCACTGAAATTTCGCCCTGCTGCAACTGAGCTTCGAGATCCGATCGCTTAAACTCAACCGGAACTTGATCCGCTGGTACATTCATCACTTGAGCATAAATGGCATTGATCACCATCTCACTCTCGTGCTGCATCATGCCAGGATTCATCCGGTAGATGCGAGCAGGCTTACGGCGCATGTCCAACTCTGCCGGGACAAAGGGAGTCGAAGAACGACCCACTTGAGCTACATCTTTGCCATTTGCCGCGATCGCGCTAGAAGTCAACGGCATCGTGGAAATATCTAGGCGCGAATTCGTGGGCGAAAAGCTCGGAACTTCAACCTTATCGTTTTGCTTCGTCAGCTTGTTG
This sequence comes from Leptolyngbya sp. UWPOB_LEPTO1, assembly GCF_017302695.1. Taxonomy (NCBI): domain Bacteria; kingdom Bacillati; phylum Cyanobacteriota; class Cyanophyceae; order Leptolyngbyales; family Leptolyngbyaceae; genus Leptolyngbya; species Leptolyngbya sp. UWPOB_LEPTO1. The sequence continues at coordinate 124,273 of NZ_JAFLCJ010000016.1, forward strand.
TACAAGGTTTGAGAGTTCGGGAAGTTCGCAGCCGGCAAGGTTAAGAAACGGTTGTATGGAACCACATCTTCACCAAACGCTTCGTTGTACTCGACGGTGTTGACCATCTCGGTGATAAACGCCTTCAAGCCTTGAGTCGCCAAGATCTTGTTGTACTTGCGGATTTCAGCTTGATCCAGAGGAGCACGTCCTAAGAAATGCTTCGTTCCTAGCTCGATCACTTTCGTGTTCGGGTAAGGCGTGTAGAACTCCTTGACATACAGACTGGAAGAACCAAGCCCTGCAATAAACTCTTTCAAGGTGATATCGCCATTGCTGAGTTGAGTTTCCAAGACCGAGAATTCGTTTTGGATCACATACGGAGCAATGTCGCGCTCGAAGACTTGACGATAAGCCGCACCGATTACAGTCTTGAGGTTCGCCTTGTCGTTGAGTTGGGTAAGCTTGAAGACTTTCGTTTGTTCGCGCTTCTTGCTGACCCCTTGGTTGATCCGGAAGTCTACATCGGGTTGAGTCCGTAGACCAGTCGAAGTTCCCAATTGAACGAACAGAGGCGTTTCCTCTTTCGTAATCTTGGTGCCTTTGTCTTGAATCGAACCGACGCGGTTCATTCTCAGAGAAACACCTGCGGGGGTGAGATAGCGCTCATAAGGAACGGTATCTTCGCCAAAGGTTACGTTGTACTCTTCCGTGTCAAGAATCGCATCGACTAATGCGTAAACGCCTTTCTTCGCACTGATATCAAAGTACTTATTGGTTTCTTGGCGACCGTAGGTTGGACGACCCAACAGGCGACGGTGAATGTATTCCACCGCTTTCATCACATACAGTTTTTCCCAGTACAGACTGCGGAATAGCGGTGACTTCGCCAAGCGACGGACGAATTCTTTAATGGTGATTTCGCCGTTTTCCAGCTTGATTTCATCGACTTTGAGGCGTTGTCCTTCATAGACATCGCGCCCGAAAACTTGCAGATAAGCCGCTTTGATCACCGCTTGGGTGGAACTTTCTGAGAATTTGGTACTAATGCCTTTTGTGCCAGTAGACCGCTTTCCAAATGACTTGGTAAAGCTAGGACTTTGGTCGTATTTGAAGACTTTTGGACCAAGCGTGCCAGGAGCAACACCGCGCGCGCTTGGATTGCTGAGCTGGTTGTTGATGCCAGGTCCGCGATTGATCAAGATTCGACGTGTATCTTTGCCGAATGGAGCAGGGCTTGCGCTAGGAGTACGAGTTTCTTTCGGGAAGATCGCACCAAACTGGATTTCTAGTGGATCGTTTCCAGAACCGTAAACGTGCTGATCCGGCAACGGCTGATCGTAAGAGGCAAACGTGGTGAGAAACTGCGGAATCTTGCGGAAGGGTGCACTGTAGTTAAACAGGTTTTGTTGCGGACCCCAGTTGCGACATTCTTGAGCTTCTTGACCTAAGCCACGCAGGTACGGAACAGTTTCTTCTCCGAAGTAGTCGCTGTACTCTTGCGAATCGACCAAAGCATCGACGAGGGCATTCAACCCACCGCTCGATACGATCGAGAAATATTTCTGCACCTCTTCACGCGAAGAAGGACCCCGACCGAGAATGTGACGGAATGCCAATTCAAGAGCGCGGCTATTGATGTACGGCTCGAAGAAGTTCTTGCGGTACAAGGGTGATTTTGCCAAGCGACGGATGAATTCCTTCATCGAGATTTCGCTGTTTTTCACCTTCGATTCGAGGTCAGAGATGCTCAATGAGTAAGCGCGAGTGATGTCCCGCTCAAATACCTGGCGGTAAGCTGCCTTGACTGCTTCGTTTTTCTCGCTTGCCGACAGTCCTGGTTTCATCACAAACTTCGGACGGCGTTCTGCTGCATTGAAGTAGATTTGCGGCAGTTGTAAGCCCTGTTGGTCGGGAGAAGGACGTTGACGCAGTTTGGTTGAAGGTGTGGGCGCTTTAAATTCAGTGATCAGAACATCGAAGTACTGATCGACGATCGCTTTTGCATCTGCATCCCCCCGGAAATAAATTCCGGCTGCGACTTTCATTTCTTGCAGTGCCACGATGGTTGCTTCACCGGAACATGCTCGTTCAATAATTTCGCGCAACCCGCGAGTATTGACTGAGATGATGCTCGGATCGCCTGCCACGATCGCATAGGTCGTATAGCGTAAGAACCAGCTTAAGTCGCGGAGCGACTTCGCCATATTGCTCGGGCCATAGCGTGCCACGTTAATTGGACGGAACCCTGGAGGGATTGCACCTGCGCTCGGCGTTAGGAAGAAGTTCCGAATGCCGCCAAATAATCCGCCGCCGGAGCCTTCCGCATAAGTGACAGTTCCCAGTTTCATCCCTTCTTCGGTATTCAGGGTTGTGCCTGCCACCGTTTTCACAGGTTCTGCGTCAACATTGGGCTTTTCAAGGAATGCCATCGGAGAGCCGCCTGTAAAAATGCGGTTTGCCGATCGCGAGACGATCAGTTCAGAGTTCCGTGTCAGAATTTCAGCGATTTCTAGACGTTTTTGCCCAGATTTGAAATACTGCACGAGTTCATCGAGTTCGCCCCGCCCTAAAAAGCGGTCTTGTTGCTCTGCCTGTGAAATCGTTGCAACTGGTACTGTTTGGTATAGTTGCGGGCGCGCAACCGAGCTTCCACCACTTGCCTTAACACTCATTGGATTTCTAAAGCTCCCATTTACGGATCGTTACTGTGTTAAATCTGACCAGAGCTTCACCTGGAACAGCCAATTTAGATTTTGGATTGGCGATTTTGGATTGACTATATATGATTTCATCCACATGCTGAGGCTGATGGAATTTAGGGATCGGGTTCTGAACAAAAATTCAAAATCCAAGATCTAAAATCCAAAATCAGAAGTCAAACACCGCCCAGGGTCAACCAGTTCATTTTTAAGATTAAAACGATTCGGGTTCCTACACTTGAATTATTAAAAAGTGTGTAGAACTCGATCGCTGCTGAATCGACTTCTCATCATAAAAGATAGCGGGTGCGCTGATGAGAGACGGTATAAGTTTTGTAACAAACGCCCGATAAATCTTAATTGCCCGTCCGTACGATTAAACGATACTCTCGATTGGTGTTTGGAGTTACGGTCCCCACCCAAACTTGGTAAGTGCCGGGTTGCAAGTCTTTCTCTCGTAAGCGAGCATCTTTTTTAGAGCCAGCATCGGCACAGCGCACTCCGCCCGGTCCTGACATCAGTAAAGTGGTGTCGCTGCCGCCGCTATCGACCTGAAGCGTCAGAGTAGAGACTGGTTTTTTCAGCACGATCGTATGATCGGGATTCGGATCGCCAAAGCCAAGACATTTGCGTTCGGATCGATCGCTGTTGCTGACAACGGCAGGTAGGGAAGTTGTTCCTCCAGTCGATCCCATCATCATTCCCGATGAAGTTTGATCGTCGATGGTCAAAGTTTTAAAGTTATTGGGTTGTGCCAGTGCAGGCAGAGTAAGAGTGATCGCACTCACTAGCACTCCGCTCAAAAGTCGCCTGATCATTGTAAAATTCCCTGCGTGAAGTGTGAATAATCGTTTCTTAACCGCATCTAATTTGTATTCTAGAACCGAAGAGAGGGGCGATCGTCAGTGAGTGTTCGCTTTTCAGACTGCCGGTGGCAAGCGTCCTGTAGCGCCATATAAATCAGCATTTATTGATACATTCAGAGTCAGGAGAGTCATGCCATTTTTCATTTTGGCTGTGCTACCATTTCTAGGGCTTAGCGTGGTTAAAGTAATCTTATTTCCTTCAGAAGTCCTCACATATTTCCAGGTTCCCGTTTGGGTCTTCTGGTTTACCATACTCAGTGGATTGACTTGGCTCCTGAAAGATTGACCATTTTTTAGTGCGGCTCTCATATCCGTATCGCAGCGATTAATAGCGATTAATACAGTTGCGCACTGTTTGACCTGGTATAAAAAAACCGCCAGTTGTCCGCGAAGAAAATTATGATCGCATCCCCGGAACAAGAAGCGGCGAGACTCATCACCCTCTACGGGTACGGCATTCTAGACCAGTCCTGTCGGGAACTGTTTGATAGCCTAACTCACTTGGCAGCACAGATTTGTGACGTTCCGATCGCACTGTTAGGGTTGATGGATACCGATCGCTTAGTCTTTAAGTCCAGTGTCGGAATCGATGCGACTGAAATGCCCCGCCGTAAATCCATGTGTAACCATACATTGACGAAATCGGATGTCGTCGTCGTCGTGGATGCGTCTGGAGATGAACGGTTTATTTGTCATCCTTTAGGATCGTCGGCTACTCCCCCCATTCGATTTTATGCAGGAATGCCATTAATTGATGCAGAGGGGTACGCGTTGGGGACGCTTTGCGTGATGGATTATGTGCCCCAGAGTTTAGATGCGCAGCAGAAAACGGCGTTGCGATCGCTGGCTCAACAAGCTGTGACATTACTAGAGCAGCAACGAAAAATCTTTGAACTAGAGCAAAGGGCTGCACAAGGGCGATCCACAGGAATGCAGCTTCAGCTCCAGCTTCAGCATCTTGTGACACGCGTTCTCGCGGAAGCGCCATCGTTAAATGAAGCAACACCACGATTGCTGCAGACAATCTGTGAACATACCAATTGGGATTTTGGGGAGTTGTGGATTGCCGATCGTACTGCCAACGTGATTCGCTGTCAGGCACATTGGAGTCGATTAGCCGCGCAGTTTCATGAGTTTTCAAATTCCTCGGAATCGTGGGTATTTGCACCGGGTTATGGGTTGCCCGGACGAGTTTGGAGCAGTGGGCAACCGCTTTGGATGAGCGATGTGGTCTACGACAAAATGTTTTTACGATCGCATATTGCGGCTCGAGTCGGACTGCATGCGGCAATGGGCTGTCCGATTCTGAGCCGAGAGCAGACGGTTGGTGTCATTGCACTGTTTAGTCATCGGGTACGCCCGCCGGATGCGGAAATGATGACCGCGATGATGGTGGCAATCGCGGCACAAGTTGGACAATTTATTGAGCGCAAACAAGCCGAAGAAGAAGCGCAACGGCAAAATGCGCGATCGCAATTACTCGCAGCCATTACGTTGAAGATTCGGCAATCGTTGCATCTGAATGAAATTCTAGAAACGACTGTGGCAGAAGTGCGGCAGTTTTTGCAAACTGATCGAGTGATCATTTATCGATTTGAGCGAGAGCTATCAGGAACAGTGGTCGTTGAATCTGTTCGTGCGGGCTGGAGTTCGGCACTGGGTGCACACTTTGAGGAAGCCTGCTTCAGAGAGGGACCGTGGAAATGGTATCAGCAGGGCGGAACGATCGTGGTCGATGATACTGAACTTGCTGACCTGATGCCGTATCAGCTGCGATTACTCCAACAGCTTGAAGTCAAGGCGACCTTAGTCGTTCCAATTTTGCAGCATCAAGACGATGCAGTAGAACCGCAATTATGGGGGTTGTTAATTGCGCATCAGTGCGAAAGCACGCGTCAATGGCAAGCGTTTGAAGTCGAGTTTTTAGTTCAGCTCGCGAATCAAGTGGCGATCGCTTTAACGCAGGCAAGACTGCTCGATCAAGAGCAACAGCAGCGATCGCGTTTAACCGAGCAGAATTTAGCTTTAGAGCAAGCAAGAGCCGCAGCAGAACGAGTTTCCCAGATGAAAAGTACGTTCCTTGCCACCATCAGTCATGAGATTCGGACACCGATGAATGCTGTCCTTGGGATGACCGGATTGCTCTTAGATACAGACCTGAATCCGACTCAGCGAGATTTTGTCGGAACCATTCGGGCGAGCGGCGATAACTTACTGACCCTGATGAATCAGATTCTCGATTTCTCGAAGCTAGAAGCGGGAGAAATGGAGCTAGAAACGCTCGATTTTAATCTCACGACTTGTATTGAAGAAGTCGCTGATCTGTTTGCACCTGCTGCTTTTGCGAAGGAATTAGAGATTGCAACGTTGATTCATCATGATTTACCGATCGCGCTGCGCGGCGATGTTAGCCGATTACGCCAAATTCTCACGAATCTCGTTGGGAACGCGATTAAATTCACCAAACGGGGTGAAGTCCTGATCGAAGCGATTTTAGACTCTCAAACTGCTCGCGAAGCAACGATTCTCTTTTGTGTCAGCGATACGGGAATTGGAATTCCTCAAGAGGCTCAAGCACGGCTTTTTCAACCCTTTGCTCAAGTCGATGCATCGATGACTCGGCAATACGGGGGAACTGGGCTAGGATTAGCGATTTCGCGGCAACTCGTCGAATTGATGGGTGGCTCGATCTCGGTTGAAAGCGCGCCAAAAGCTGGCTCCAAATTCTGGTTTTCCTTGACGTTTGCAAAGCAATCTCAACCGCTTGTTGCGCAAGATAGTGATGACAATGCTCTGACCCAAATTCCAGATTTAGCCAATTTGCGATTGCTGGTTGTCGATGATCACGAAACGAATCGAACGATTGTTCGCTCTCAAGTTTCGGCGTGGGGGCTTGAGGTCGAAGAGGCGGAGAATGCAACGATCGCTCTGCAAAAATTACGCGATCGCGCTCATGCTGGAATACCTTACGATCTTGCGATTCTTGATATGCAAATGCCTGAGATTGATGGCGAAATGTTAGGCGCACAGATTAAAGCCGATCCAACACTCGCGCATACCCGATTAATTATGCTCACCTCTGCCCATCGATGGGGCGGTGCGAAACGTATGAAAGAGCTTGGGTTTTCCGCATATCTGATCAAGCCAGTCAAACAATCCCGGTTGCTTGATTGCATGATGAATACGATGCAGAACGTGGACGCGATCGAGAAAAACACAGCAATTCCGGTGTTGTCTGAAAAAACAAACTCAAAGCTCAAAATTCTCTTGGTTGAAGACAATATTGTCAATCAGAAAGTGACTTTGAATCAATTGAAACATTTAGGCTACACTGCTGACGTTGCGGCAAACGGAAAAGAAGCGATCGACATCCTGCATCAAATTCCATACAACCTTGTATTGATGGATTGTCAGATGCCAATTGTCGATGGCTACGAAGCGACCCGCTTGATCCGATCTCAGCAATCCTCGCGTCGCATTGTGATTATTGCGCTCACGGCAAATGCCATGCTTGAAGATCGAGACCGCTGCTTAGCATCAGGAATGGATGACTATTTGAGTAAGCCAATTTCCAAAGAGAAGCTAAGCGAAAAGCTGACCTACTGGGGTGAGTTTTTAGAACAACAAGTAGTAAAACAGACTATGACTTTAGCGATCGATTGGGAGCATCTCCATCAAATCTCAGACGAGAATGAAGCGTTTGAGAGAGAATTATTGCAAATTTTTGCAGAAGATTCGCATCAGCATCTCAATGCTGCAAAAACTGCATTGGCCAGCGAAAACGCGATCGACCTTTCTCGTGCAGCGCATCACATTAAAGGGGCAAGTGCAAATGTGGGTTTATATGAAATGCAATCAGTTGCATCAATGCTAGAAGTTCAGGCATTGCAAAATGATTTAACACAAGCCCCCCTGCTCATCATGCAACTCGTGGAAATGCTGGAAGCGTTGAATCAATTTCTGACGAATCAAACCTAATCAGGGGGGGTGTGAGAATGTTTTGAAAGTAATCATTGAGACGCATTCACCTGCCCTGAAATTCCATTCCAGGTTAGCAGTGCGAAGTCCTTTGACGAGAACTGGATTGCTCAAACCTTTGTATTAGAAAGTTGCACAGACTTCACTTCACTAGCCCCGAATTTCATTCCAGGGTGAGATGGCAAGGTGAGCAAAGAGACTTTTTATACTTCTAAAGCCTCCTTTGAAAACAGCGATCGATTTAACCGATCGTTGTTCTTTTCATACTCACTTCTTAATGTTGCTATGAAATGCTACTGCTTATGAGAAAACTGTTTCACAAAAGCTGGATTGCACCGTTCTTAGCAATCGTATTGCTCATTCTTTTTCTCAGATCTGCTGTAACCGCTCAAAATCTGACGACCTTAGTTGGATTTGCTGCTTTGCCTGCGGATGTATTTGTTCCGGGTGCAAATTCAGGTGCAAAAATCTCAGCAAACGGGCGGACGGGCAGTTTTAATGGACAACCGATTCAAGGATTGAGCGCGGTGCAATTTGCCGATCGCGATTCTTTCTGGTTCTTGACAGACAACGGATTTGGATCAAAAGAGAACAGCTCAGACTTCTTACTCAGACTTTATCAAGTCACACCGAATTTCCGAGGCAGAGGCGGAAACGGAGAAGTGAAACCACTCAAATTTTTTCAACTGATCGATCACGATCGCAAAGTGCCCTTTAAGTTGGTCAACGAAGAGAGCCGTATGCTCACGGGTGCAGATTTCGATCCTGAATCCTTGGTAATTGCCAGCGATCGCTCAGTTTGGATCGGGGATGAATTCGGTCCTTATTTATTGCATTTTGATCAATACGGCAAGCTTCTAGCTCCACCGATTTCGACTCCCGATCTCAAAGGAGGATGGGTACGATCGCCTCAAAGTTCAGACAAGCCCAACCTCGCTGCATCAAAGGGATTTGAAGCGATGGCGATCAATCCCGATCGCACCAAAATTTATCCAATGCTTGAAGGAACTGTGAAAGGTGATCCTGAAGGCGTGTTGAGAATTTATCAAGTGGATGCACAAACGGGGAAATTTAACGGATTAGCTGGTTATTACAAGCTCGAAAATTCAGAACATGCACCGGGTGATATGACTGTCATCAATGAAAATGAATATTTAGTCATCGAACGAGACGCAAAACAAGGAAAAGAAGCGAAATTCAAAAAAATATACAAAATTGATTTAACCAAAAAAGACAAAAATCAATGGGTTGAAAAACAAGAGATTGCTGACTTATTAAATATTGAAGATCCAAATGATCTGAATCGAGATAAGAACAAACAGTTTCAGTTTCCATTCGTCACGATCGAAAATCTGCTTGTGCTTGATGCCAACACCATTCTGGTTGCAAATGACAATAATTACCCATTCACAATGGCTCGTCCTCCCTATATCGACAATACGGAAATTATCTTACTCAGACTAGCTCGATCGCTCAATTTAGATTCCCGTATCGGTTTACCCAAACGTTAGACTATGAATCACTTTCGCGTTCTCAAACTCATTCCTTTTGTAGCTCTCTTTGTGACTCTGGCAGGTTGTGAAAAAACCTTAGATACTGCAAAAATCGAAGAAATCATCAAATCTGGCATCACAAAACAAGGTGGAAGCGCTGTAAAATCCGTCATTTGTCCTGCCAATATCAAACCAAAAGCAGCGAGCACCTTTGAATGTGTCGGTGTCCTCGACGAAAAGGTTGGATTTGCGATTTCTGTTCAACAGCGAGATGACCAGGGCAGTATCACTTGGGACGCAACCAGCGTCAAAGGCTTGCTCAATATGGCACAACTGAAAACCGAATTTGAGCAAGGGCTGCAAAAAGAAATGGGTCGAGCTGCGATCGATTGTGGGGGAACAAATCTTTATCGACCCGTCAAACCTGGCGAAACTTTTGAATGTCAGCTCCTCAAGCATGAAGAGAAATCTGAAAAAACTGTTCGTTCCAATCAACCAGAAGACAAACCGGCAAAGCAACCCGATCAACCCAAGGAAACAATTCAAGTCACGGTTCAACCTTCTGGTGCGATTAACTGGCAGCGCATCATCAAGGTCAGCGATCCCAAACCAGCCGCGATCGCGACGAATACAGAAATACCATCCCCAGTCTCGGCGACAAAAATGCCACCCGAATCCAAGCAATCAGAAACCTCCACAGATGCTTCTGGTCAATCCTCTGGGCTGCCTGCACAAACCGCAGAAGAAGCGCTGAATACGCAACCGCCCCCAGAGGATTAACTAGAAGATTAACTGCGGAACACCTGTTTCAGCACCTCTAGGCGAGAACACTCCCAATAATCCACATGTTCTGAAATCAGACCATCTGAGTTCACGTGCAACTTACTCCATCCTGGAATCCTCATCCGGGGCTTCCAGGGTAGAGGCGCATTCCAACTCAAAATCCATCGCGTCTTGATTTCATTCTCGGTTTGTACGATCGAGATCAAATCCATCTGGACATCCACAAACCAAGTCTCGATAAACCGGATCATTTTTTGATAGCGATCAATGCCACGAAACTCATTCATCGGATCTTTGAACCAAACATCCGGTGCATAAATGCTGTACGTTTGGTTAGCTGGAAATCTCGTATAATCTTCGCGCAACACTTCCACTAAATTCATACGTCCTCTCCCTCGTCCCAGAGTCGTCGCAGTTGACGCTGCCAAGCGTCCATGGTTTGTTCTCTCGACTGCGCTCCCATCGCCAAATCACCCATCATTCCTTCTTGATAAAAGCGATCGAGCATCTGAATCGTTGCCTCCAAGGATTGCCCCTGGAGCTTCGCTGCCTGCACAATTTGTCGGATTTGCTTCTCCACAAAGGCATTGAACAGATCTGTTAATCCTGCCTGCTGTAACGCGATCATTCGTTCAAGTGCAGCTTGGAAATCTCTGGTCGTCAATCCCGCGATCGCATGTTGAAACACTGCCCAAAGTACGCCTTGATGCAACCCATAGCGCACCTCTTGCGTGACATCAAAATTCGATTCGAGTAGCTGTTCTAAATAAGGTTCCGCATCTTGAGCAGGTGCGATCGGGAGCAATGCCCTGACCCAAGACTCATCTTCTGAAAGTAATATCAATAATCGAAACTGGGGAGTTTCAACTTGAAATGAACCTGGAGCCAACGCCTGGACTTGATCCCCAAACAGAACAGTCAACGTCGAAGACAATTCATCTAACGTCATAATTCATCAAATTCATCAATAGAGCACAGATAACTAGAGAATGCAGAACACTAACCACTTAGCGTCGTGTCTCATCCCTCTAATGTAATCAGGATTCTGCCCATAAAAAAAATCGATCGAGTACTCGATCGATTGGAAGGGAGAACTGAGAACGAGGTGAGCCGAAGCGCTGCTCACCTCTTGGCATTACATTAGACGAGCCATTCTTCGATCGCTTCTTCTTTCGTATTCGTACGACGCGCAGGCGTTTCACGCTCGAACTTCATATGAATCTCGCGATTTTGTTCGCCATCTGCGGCAACCGCCATGATCGGGAAGTCGATCAAACCGTCCTGGAAGGACATTTGGAATCGGAACGTACCATCGGGATTCAGCGTGATGGGGCGACCGCCGATCGTCACAGTTGCATCTGGCTCAGTTGCACCGTACACAATCAATTCCGCATCCGCAATCAACCAGAATTTCCGGGGACGAATTGGCGGAGCAGACGCTGAGAACCCAACACCCGACATATTGACTCCCGAAGCAGTCGGCAATGCCCACATGCCTACACCCGATGGGAAGACGTAAGAACTGATCGTGTCTAGATGCGAGACAGAAGCAGAGTGCTGCATCGAACCGTAGAGCGATCCCGCAATTCGCATTGCTTCGGTCGTTTGCGCCATGCCAAAGATTTCGTCGTAAATCGGATTGCTTTGAGCACCGCCAACGCCTGTGCCCATTGCTTGCTTCTTAGTCGGCGGAACCAATTCCAGAAGCGTCTTGCCGCGCAGATCTTCATCCCAAGCCAAGGTGATGAAATGATCTTCGATCCAGTCAGATGGGTAAACCGGAGGAACGCGCACCGATGCGGAGCGTGCCAGAACTAACCAGCGACCATCTCCCGCCCGGTAGCCAATTTCAATCGCATAATCGCGATCGCTGACCGGAACAGGCAAATACCATTCCCGCGCCATCTCATCACAGGGATATTCTTGAACGCTGTGCGGGCTTTGGTAATCCAAATTCACGTCAGTGACATCGTACACACGCAGTGCTAATTGCTGTCCACCTTGGCGACGTAGGTCTTGCTTGTGCTCATTGGGGATATCCCAGTATGTATATGCCCATTGAGGATCGCGGGGCATCAATACAATGCGGCTTTCTCCATATCCTTCTGGAAGATCCATTAAATCGGCATCAACCGTTGCTAAAGTCATTGCCGTGAAGGATTGAGCGTCGTCTTGTCCAACATCGAATTTAGTTGCTTCCACAGCTTCTTGTGCCTCTATGGTACGGGGGGACGGGGTAGGGGTCGAAAATCGTGTCCGTTCAATCTCCTGAATCGATGCGAGAAGCTGGTCTTTTCGCATTCGGCTATAGCGAGATACGCCATATTCGCTAGCAACTCGACGCAATTGCCGCAAGGTCATTTCAGTGAGAGGGGGACGTTCTGTAGCCATATCACTTCTCCGTGATTGTGTTGATTGTCCTTATCTCAAGCGGTCGGGGGGATCACCCAACTTAACTTCTCTTAATCTTTGGGGATCGCAAGATGCCTTACATAGTGCCGGAATCTTCTCCCAGGATCAAGGGGTGAAAGCGCTTGATTGATCAGGCTTTTACGATTTTTCAGGCAATTCAGGGATCGTAATGTCATCAAATCATAACAATTTGGGATCACTTTAGCGTTCTGGGATCGCAGAATGTCAAAATTTGATGACAAATGCAGTTCGCAGGGGCTTTCCTGTACACTGCTCTAAAGCCTCTTTACTGAATGACATATGACTTTGAGCGATCGCGATACGAATGAAATTGAGACTGCTGCAACAGGAACTCGATTAATCAGTAAAGTTTTGGCTCCGGCTGTTCGACTCTGGTTAAGATCTCAAGTCGAGCAAGTTGAGGAGTTACAAGTTCAGATTGAATCAGGAGATCGGCAAATTCTCTCAGGCTGTATTCCTCAACTTGCGCTGACCGCGAGAAATGCGATTTATCAAGGTCTTGCATTCAGCCAGATTCAACTGACAGGGCAAAATATTCGCGTCAACGCTGGTCAAATTGTCCGAGGCAAGCCGTTACGACTGCTTGAGCCGATCTCTGTTCAGGGATCAGTTTTATTAGAAGCGACGGATCTAAGTTCGTCTCTGAATGCGCCTTTACTGAGAACTGGCGTGATTGAATTTTTACAGACTCTTCTGAGATCAGGTGCCGCAGGAGTCAGTAGCAATCGCGAATTGAATTTGCAGAATCTCTCGATTCAACTGCGCTCCAATCTCGTGGTGTTAGGGGCAGATTTGATCTCAGATAGTGGAAATGCAACGCCGATCGCAATTCGGACAGGTTTTGATTTAGCTGCACCCAATTTATTGAAATTGGTCAATCCGCAATGGCTACCTCATGCCACTGCCAAACGAGGCTTACCGCTTTCAGATCTGGACGGGTATACCTTTAATTTAGGCAGCGAGACGGAGATTCACGAATTGACGATCGAACCTGACAAGGTGACTTGTATTGGTAAATTAATGGTGCTTCCCTAGCCATTTGGGGAGTAGGGAACCTTGAATTTCTCCCTATCCCCCTATCAGACTGATTGTGATGAACGACAGGGCTGAGGACGATTGAGCATCAAGTCTTAGGAAGCAGCGGCAAAACTAAAGTGACGAAATAATAGACGAGCGGTGCTGTAAAGACGTAGCTATCTGCGCGATCGAGAATTCCACCATGTCCTGGAATCAGTTGCCCTGAGTCTTTTACGCCTGCATCGCGTTTCATCATCGACTCGGTTAAATCTCCGAGTAGACTGGCAATTCCAATCAACAAGCCGAAAATAACTCCGGTAATTGGCCATCCTGACCAATCCAGATACCAAGAGCCAATAACTGCTACAGCAACACTGGCAGAAACTCCAAACACTGCGCCTTCAACCGTTTTCTTCGGGCTGATATCCGATAAGCGAGTTCTACCAATCCAACGACCCACGGTGTAGGCTCCGATATCTGCTGCCCACATACAAACGAAAGCGAGTAGGGTGTGGGTTAAGCCTTGAGGTAAGTTCTCAAACCCCTGCCAGGACAAAATCCAGAACCCGTCCAGTGGAAGATTGCTGAGATCGGCTTGTCCAAGTGATCGCAGTCGAATCCAAAAACTGGGCAGATATCCTACGTAGAAGAGTCCCATGATCGAAGCGGAGATATCCGCGATCGTGGCGAATTTTGGCTGAAATAGTAGGTAGAAGCAAATCAACGTTCCGGCTACCGGAAAAATGGCATCGGCAAGCGAAGGATTGAGATTTGAGATGAACAATAGGATCTGAGTGACAACGAGTGTTGTTTTTCCAGCAGGAGCGATGCCTTTGGCGCGGACAAGCTCGAAGTATTCTAGCTGCCCCAGATAAATGATTACGCCAAAAAAAGCGGTGAAATACCAGCCGCCCAGCAGAAACATCACCAACGCGATCACGATCGCTACAATTCCACTAAAGATGCGAGACCAAGGCATAAGACTGTTTAGCGTTCACGACAAGAACTTGGTCTAACTGTCCCTTCTTAAGTCAACTGATCTGGCACACTCCTGAATCTGGGACTGGATAAGATTTTGGTTAAGAAGGTTAAGAGTCATTTGGATCACTTTATCAGAGTGACGTGTCCAGGATGTGGAATTTTTTATTCAAGTTTTTCGCCGCTCAATACAAAAATTGGATCAACTGCGACGAAAGATTGGCTTGTACCACGGGTTTCCAAGCGATTGATTGCGGATTGGACAACTTCAATATTGCGGGCGTGAAGTTCAGCGAAACTTTCTGAAATTTTATAGAGGTTTTCTAAATTTGCAGCAGTAGCGACGATTCGACCTTGAGGTTTGAGGTGTTGCCAGACTTCGCTAAGGGTTTCTTTGATGGATTTTGTGCCTTCAATACAGACTCGATCGGGCATTTGCTTCAGCGTTTTCAAACAGTCAGGCGCACTGCCTTCAACGACTTTGACGTTTTTCACTCCGAAGCGATCGCAGTTGCGCTGGATGAGATTAGCAACATCTTCATCGCGCTCGATCGCGATAATTTGCCCTTGAGGACAAAGTAATCCCGCTTCGACAGGGATGGTTCCGGTTCCGGCTCCAATGTCCCACAAGACTGAATTTGATTTGAGTCGAAGCTGACACAGCATGAGCAGCCGAATTTCACGCTGGCTCATGGGAATTCCAGGTAGGTTTTCAAATAACTCATCAGGAATACCGGGAGTCACATAAGACCAGAGAGGAGAAGACATAATAAACGCGAGGCAATAGGCTTAACCCTATTGTGATTCAGGATTTGTGATTCAGGAATCGAAATCTAGCGTAAGACTTTTAAGGTGTTGAGAGAGGAATCGCTACAGCCGCTAATAAATCCGCCTGCGGCAAGGACAGTTTTGAGAGCCGCGATCGCGCCTTTTGTAATTCGCTCTCCTGGTAGCAAGACTGGAATGCCAGGTGGGTAAGGACAAATCAATTCGGCACTCACGCGATCGATTGCCAGATGAGTTTCAACTGTTTCTGATCCTGCAAAGAACGCTTCTCGCGGAGACATGACCGTTTCAGGCAAATCAAACTCAGAAATTTGTGTAGGCGAAAATGACCCAGAAGGAAGCTGTTTCAAGGCTTGCACTAATCGATCGATATCTGTTTCTGTATTGCCTAAGCTGATGATAAAAGTCAAATGTTGCAGCGAGGGAAGTTCAGCTGTTACACCCAGATTTTGGTGAAGGATTTCGTCTGCGGTGAATCCATCGATTCCAAACTTTGTCACTGTCACCGTCAAACGAGTTTTATCCAATACCCAGTCTTTGGGCTGAAACACCTTGAGATTCGGAAGTTCTGCGATTCTCGATCGAGCTTTATCGGCAAGTTCTAAAGTTCTTGCCATCAACTCTTTTCCTTCAATTGCCATTTGTGCCCGTGCTGCATCTAGAGAAGCTAAGAGCAAATAATTTGGACTGGTGGATTGAACCAGTTGCAGAGATCGAGCAATCCGATCTCGATCGATTCGCTCTCCCTGAACATGTAGCATTGAGGCCTGAGTGAGAGCCGAGAGCGTTTTATGCGTCGATTGCACACTCAGGTCTGCACCTGCGGATAAAGCTGAAATTGGTAAATCAGGATGAAAGGCGAAATGTGCGCCATGCGCTTCATCGACTAAAAGCGGAATTCCCGCAGCATAGGCAAGATCTGCGATCGCTTGAATCTCCGCACAGACCCCGTAATAGGTCGGATAAACGATAAGAATTGCTTTGGCATCAGGATGAGTTTGAAGTGCGATCGCAACTGTTTCAGGTGTAACACTGTGCGCGATGTCTAGATTTGCATCATATTCAGGCTGTAAAAAAATCGGCATCGCACCCGACAAGATCAAGCCAGAAATTGCCGACTGATGCACATTTCGAGGCAGAAGAATTTTATCGCCTGGATTGCAGGTTGCCAGAATCGCCGCAATGATGCCCGCAGTTGAGCCATTGGCAAGAAACCAGGTTTGCTCAGCCCCAAAAGTTTGGGCAGCTAAAGTTTGAGCTTGCGCGATCGCACCTTGAGGCGCAAATAAATTATCGAGTTCCGGCAATTCGGGCAAATCGGCTTGTAATGTGCGATCGCCAACGAGTTGCTGAAATGCCTTGAAACTCCCCTGACCACGCTTATGCCCCGGTGTATGAAACGCAGCATTTTGGCTTTCAGCACACTCTGCCAAGATTTTGAGTAATGGGAGTCGATCAAACTGCATTCTTGTGACGCTTGAGCATTTCAAGTTCTTCGCGCAGTTGTCCAGGACTCATGACGGGATTGCAATCGTCAAACGTCACCGCATCAATATCCAGGAATTGAGCTAACGCCATCTCAATCACGAGTTCGATCGGAAATTGATTTGCAGTCGCATAGGCTTCTAGCGCCTGCCGAATTTTCTCAGGAACCTGAATGTTTAGCTGCGTTTCGGTTTGAGACTGCTGCACTGCGCTTCATGAAGAAGGACACTGGACATTATAAATCTGTTCACGAATCGATCGTAATCTGACTCCACCCTCAAACGCTGACCGAATGACAGATGAATCTTGATTTCTGACTTTCTAGGTTAGAGAAGCCAAATTATCGTTAGGATATCTTATGGTTTATTCGCCACCGAATCCGGTTCCATCGCCGTTGCCAAATCCGACTCCAGAACCGAGTCCGATCCCCGCACCGATACCTGATCCGACTCCGGAACCTGTTCCTGGAACTGAACCGGAGCCGATGCCTGACCCTGTTCCGACTCCGTCGTAACCGATTTATCCTTTTATTTCACACACAAACATGTTAAGAGCCGGGATTGTTGGATTGCCCAACGTTGGAAAATCAACCTTATTTAATGCGGTCGTTGCCAATGCAAAAGCCCAAGCCGCCAACTATCCCTTTTGTACGATCGAACCCAATGTCGGGACGGTCGCTGTGCCAGACGATCGCTTGAAAGTTCTCTCTGACATCTCAAAATCAGAAGAAATTATTCCAGCCCGCGTTGAGTTTGTAGACATTGCGGGACTCGTCAAAGGTGCATCTCAGGGTGAAGGCTTGGGAAATAAGTTTTTGGCAAATATCCGTGAAGTCGATGCGATCGTGCATGTCGTCCGCTGTTTCGATGACGATGACATTATTCACGTCTCTGGCTCAGTTGATCCAGCCCGAGATGTCGAAGTGATCAACTTAGAATTGGGACTAGCGGATTTAGATCAAATCGATCGTAGAATCGAGCGCAGTCGCAAACAAGCTCGTACCAGTAAAGAAGCCCAACAAGAAGTCGAAATTCTAGAACGGCTAAGTGCTGCCTTGAACGAGGGAAAATCGGCTCGTCAAGTGGTTCTGAATGAGGAAGAAGAACTAATTATCAAACCGCTAGGATTGCTCTCGCGTAAGCCTGTCATCTATGCCTGTAACGTTTCGGAAGATGATTTAGCCACCGGAAATGAATGGGTTGAACAAGTGCGGAAACTTGCAGCCCAAGAGAATGCTCAAGTCGTTGTCATTTCGGCACAAGTCGAATCTGAACTCATCGAACTGCCTGAAGAAGATCGCGCTGACTTTCTTGCCTCGTTAGGCGTTGAAGAAGGCGGATTGAAATCGTTAATCCGCGCAACTTATGCATTGCTTGGACTACAGACTTACTTTACAACAGGCCCTAAAGAGACCCGCGCTTGGACAATTCGTGCTGGTATGCTCGCTCCCCAAGCCGCAGGTGTAATTCATACTGACTTTGAACGGGGATTTATTCGAGCAGAAACAGTGGCATATAAAGATTTAGTCGAACTCGGTTCGATGAATGCTGCTAAAGAGAAAGGGCTAGTTCGTAGCGAGGGCAAGGAATACACCGTCCAAGAAGGCGATGTGATGCTATTCCGATTTAATGTGTAGTTTCTGTAAATACGGTTACGTATTTGCGCTAATGCCACTGTATAATCACGTACATAAGGTTTTTGCGGGAACTTCTACGCCACCCCTCAAAGAACTGCCTTGAATTTGCCCTCGATCAATTATTTGATCGGGGGCTTTTAGTTCGGAGAAACTGTCGATCGACGCTAGAATTAAGTAAAAGAATGTAAAGAAATTCTCAGACAGGACTCGATTAAATGCGCGTAATTCTGATGACAGGGAAGGGCGGAGTCGGTAAAACTTCGGTCGCAGCAGCAACAGGACTTCGCTGTGCCGAATTGGGATACCGAACTTTAGTATTGAGTACTGATCCAGCACACTCTCTCGCCGATAGCTTTGATCTGGAGTTGGGACATGAGCCAAAACAAGTTCGCCCAAATCTCTGGGGAGCAGAACTCGACGCGCTGATGGAATTAGAGGGCAATTGGGGAGCGGTCAAACGCTATATCACCCAAGTCTTGCAGGCGCGCGGTTTAGAAGGCGTTCAGGCAGAAGAGTTGGCGATTTTGCCGGGAATGGATGAGATCTTTGGATTAGTGCGGATGAAGCGGCACTATGACGAAGGCGAATTTGATGTGCTGATTATTGACTCGGCTCCGACGGGAACAGCATTGCGATTGCTGAGTTTGCCGGAAGTTGGCGGTTGGTATATGCGGAAGTTTTACAAACCGTTTCAGGGCATTTCGGTCGCGTTACGTCCTCTGGTTGAGCCGATTTTTCGCCCGATCGCTGGCTTTTCCTTGCCGGACAAAGAGGTGATGGATGCACCTTACGAGTTTTACGAGCAGATTGAAGCGTTAGAAAAAGTGCTCACTGATCCCACGCAGACCACCGTGCGATTAGTGATGAATCCCGAAAAAATGGTGATTAAAGAATCACTGCGCGCTCATGCGTATTTGAGTTTGTATAACGTTGCGACAGATTTAGTCGTGGCAAACCGGATTATTCCTGAATCAGTGACTGATCCCTTTTTCCAACAGTGGAAAGAGAACCAAAAACAATATCGCGAAGAGATTCACTCGAATTTTACGCCCTTGCCGATTAAGGAAGTCCCGTTATATTCGCAAGAAATGTGTGGATTAGAGGCGCTCGATCGCTTAAAAGAAACGCTGTATCCCAACAACGAAGATCCGTCACAGGTTTACTACAAAGAAACGACCTTGCGAGTTGTTCAAGAGCAGAACCAGTACAGCTTGGAGCTTTATTTGCCAGGGATCGAGAAATCTCAGATTGAACTGAGCAAAACAGGCGATGAACTGAATGTACGCATCGGGAATCATCGGCGCAATTTGGTGTTGCCGCAAGCGTTAGCAGCCCTGCAGCCGTCTGGAGCAAAAATGGAAGAGGACTATCTCAAAATTCGATTTAGCGATCCCGCAAGAGCTTGAGACATACTGCTTTCATCTTCTAACCACTCCGCAGTTGAACTCTAAATCAAAAAGAACTCCAGGTTTTCTAACAACTTGGAGTTCTTTTTGAGTTTGACGGCTAGACGAAGGATTAACCGAAACGACCGCTCACATAAGCTTGAGTTGCTTGTTCTTGGGGGTTTTGGAAGATTCTTTCTGTGCGATCGTATTCCACAATGTAGCCTGTTCTATGCCCCTTCGCATTTGCTTCCACATTGAAAAATGCCGTGTAGTCTGACGCACGAGAAGCCTGCTGCATGTTATGAGTCACGATCACGATCGTATATTTCTCTTTCAACTCTTGCAGCAGATCCTCAACCTTCAGCGTCGAAATTGGGTCAAGTGCCGAACAGGGTTCATCCATCAGAATGACATCCGGCTGCACCGCAACCGCACGCGCGATACAAAGCCGCTGTTGTTGACCACCAGACAGATCGGTTCCGTATGCTTTCAGCTTATCTTTCACATCGTCCCAGAGTGCAGCCTGCTTGAGCGATCGCTCGACCAACTCATCCATATCGCCTTTGAAGCCTAACAAGCGAGGTCCAAACGCAACGTTGTCATAAATCGACTTCGGAAATGGATTCGGCTTCTGGAACACCATCCCAATCCGTCGGCGCACCTCGACCGGATCAATATCCTTCGCATACAGATCTTGGTCGTGGTAGTACATCTTGCCATCCAGATGGAATGACTTGATCAAATCGTTCAGGCGATTGAAGCAACGCAGTACCGTACTTTTACCGCATCCCGAAGGACCGATAAACGCAGTGACTGCGTTTTTGGCAATCTCGATCGACACATCGCGCACCGCCAAGAAATTCCCATAATAGATGTTCACATCTTGCGTGCGAAAGACTGATTCGGTTGTGCGAGCGTCTTGAGTTCTGGAAGTCATACCGTTTATGTAAGGAAGTAAAGTTGAATGCGTTGCAAATCGGCACTTAGCGACGTTTGATTACCATCCGAGACAGGATACTCGTGATTAACACGAGTGCCACCAAGACGAGAGAACCTGCCCAAGCTAGCTCTTGTTGAGCCTTGAAAGGCGATGTGGCAAAGTCAAACACCAAACGCGACATCGTTGCTGTCGGCTGCCACAAGGTTGTATTCCAAAATCGATTAAAGGAAGCCGTAAACAGCACTGGAGCCGTTTCTCCTGCGGCACGTGCTACCGCAAGCATAATCCCAGTCACGATCGCTGGAATTGCAGCAGGTAAAACAATTTTGAGCGTTGTCTGCATCTTTGTCGATCCTAACCCAATTGCAGCCTGACGGTATTCATTTGGAACCGACTCTAAGGCTTCAGCAGAGGTTCTAACAATGGTTGGCAGCATCAATACTGCTAAAGCAAAGCCGCCAGCTACAGCAGAAAAGGTTCCAGTTCGCAGCACCACAAGCGCATAAGCAAATGCCCCAATCACGATCGAGGGCACTCCACTCAAAACGTTGGTCAAGAAGTTGACCGTTTCTGCAAACTTCGTATCGCGCCCAAATTCCGAAAGATAAATTGCACCAACAATCCCGAAAGGAATTGCCATCAATGAGGCAATGCCGACCGTCAACAACGTTCCGACAAACGCATTCCCAAACCCACCGCCAGCTAGCCCTGGTGCAGGGGGAAGCTCCAGAAAGACAGACGGCGTGAGTCGCGACAAACCATTTGCCAAGACATAAATCATGACCGCTGCTAGCGGAATCAAGGCAAGTCCGGCACACGCAAAGGCGAGAACGGTCATTCCTGAAGAAAATAGCGTTCGCGGGGAAGTTGGCGATCGCTTTAAGCTTCTTGCGGCAGATGAAGTTGAAAATTCTGGAGAAGTCATATAGTGAGAGTCCTAAATCTGCCTAGAGCTTCATGCTAAAGCGGCGAACAATCCACTCGGCTAGCACGTTCACAATCAGCGTCAAGATAAAGAGAATCAGTGCCGCATACATCAGCGAGGCAACCTGCAGTCCACTTGCCTCAGCAAACTGGTTCGCGAGCAAAGAAGCAACCGTTGAGCCTTGCGACAAAATCGAGAAAGTTCGGATCGAATCGACGTTTCCGATCACCATGGTGACTGCCATTGTCTCGCCCATGGCACGACCCAGCGCCAGCATAATTCCACCCACAATGCCCGAAAAAGCAGCTGGCAGTAAAACCCTGAATATTGTCTCCCATCGAGTTGCTCCTAATCCATACGCAGCTTGGCGTAATTCAGACGGAACGGCGACCAAGGCATCTCGGGAAATCGCAGCAATAATCGGCAAAATCATAATTGCCAAAATAATGCCTGCTGCATAAATTCCAGGTCCCGCAGGAGCTGTACTAAAAATGGGAATCCAACCAAAAGCTGCATTTAACCAAATTCCGAACGGGCGCAGAACGGGGATCAACACGAAGATACCCCACAATCCATACACCACACTGGGAATCGCCGCCAGTAATTCCACCATAAACACGATCGGTTGTTTGACCCGCGGCGGCAAAAAGTCTTCACTCAGAAATAACGCGACTCCAATTCCCACCGGAACCGCTAGGAGCAGCGCTAGAAACGAGGTGATCAGCGTTCCATAAATTTGAGTTAGCGCTCCAAACACTTCATCATTCACGCTCCAACGACTGGTCGTGAGAAACCCGAATCCAAATTTCTGAATGGCTGGAAATGCATCCGTTCCGACTCGACCTGCGATCGTCAACAGCAGGATGCCAATCCCGAGCGCAAAAGCAGCCGTCAACCAAACAAAGCCATCGTCAATCCATCGGGACGCATCTGAGCGTTTCCAAGACATGCGCGAAGATCGATCAGCAGGCGAAGCCATAAAAAACCTATTCAGAGAAAGTAATACAACAAAAAGTGATGCAACAATATCACGGGATTGGGACGGGAATCAGCCGGGGAGCAATTTTTCTATATGCTCCCCTAACTTCATCTTATTTCCCTGCGACCTTCACTGTCTCTAATGCAGCCGCAGCTTTTGTCGATAAATCCTCTGGCAGAGGAATGAATCCTAGCTCTGTTGCAAATGCTTTGCCATCGCTGTACGCCCATTTAACGAATTCATTGAATGCTTTCGCTTTCGCTGGATCCTTGGGATTTTCGTACAACAGCAAGTAAGTCAAGCCTGCGATCGGGTAAGCCTCTTTGCCCTCTGGATCAGGAACCTTCATCGCAAAATCAGCGGGAACTGTAGCCCCAACGAATGCTTTCGCTGCCGATTCAGGGGTTGGAGCAATAAATTCACCTGCTTTATTCTGTAAGCTTGCAGTCGCAATGTTATTTTCCTTAGCAAAGGAATACTCGATATAGCCGATCGCTCCTGCGGTTTGCTGAATTTGAGCCGTGACTCCCTCGTTTCCTTTCCCGCCCGTTCCAGTCGGCCACTCTACAGATTTGCCTGCTCCTGCTTTCCAGTTAGGGCAAGCTGCTTTAATGTGATTGGTAAAAATTGCGGTCGTTCCACTGCCATCAGAACGGTGAACAAAGGTCAAAGGCTGGCTTGGTGCGGATGGATTGTTTGCCTTGATCTTGGGGTCATCCCAGGATTTGATCGAACCATCGACAATGCCACACAGAGCTTCACGAGTCAGTTTTAGATCGGTCAAACCCGGTGCATTGTAGCCCATCACAATAAACAGACCCGTCGATGGAACTTGTACCGCTTTACCCCGATCGCTAGGAACTTTCGAGCGATCTTCGTCTTTGAGTGGATCATCCGAAGCGCCAAAATCGACCGTTTGATCAATGAAGCGTTTCACCCCTGCACCACTTCCGACCGAATCGTAGCTAATCTGAACGCCTGGATTTTTCTTGTTGTACTCTTGGAACCAACGCTGGTAGAGCAAGCTGGGCGCACTCGCGCCAGCACCATTAATTGAAGTTGCACCTCCCGGAGCAGCGGCGGGTGCAGCCGGAGCATTGCCTGTTGCACCTTGAGGAGGAGTATTCGCTGTCTGAGGCGCACATGCCGCGAGTCCCATGATCAGAGCAGCGAGGGAGGTCATCGACACTCCCAAATGAAGTTTTCGGTGAGAAAATGCCATAAATAAAACGCAGGGCAACATGATTTATAGGTATCTCCCACAGAGTACACCTATAGATTTAAGACAAGATTAAGGGCAGAAATTTTCTACTCTTAAACCAATCTTATGTTGCCTGCGTTACAGACAGAAGTGGCTCTTCTTGCAAAGGATCGCTAAGATTCACCACAACATATAAACTCGATCACTCTAGATTCAGCGAACTAGCACTGACTCTTTTTCAAGGTTCTCTAATATTGTAACGTTTTGTCAACTTTCTGAGACAAGTTTCTCAGAGCAAATTACATCTAGAAATAGTTCGTTGCCTTCTCTAGCATAAGAATTAACGACTCTGTTTATCGACTTGATAAAAATTCCTATTTTTACAGGTAGACGAATGGCAGTTCTTGTGCTTCTCATTCTAGAGAGGGTCAGGTATAATACTCTAACAACGAAAGTTTGGCGATCGCGATTTGGGGGAGAGGATATCGATTCCTGCTGAATTGACAATCACCGACTTTGCCCCTCACACGAATGGTTTGGAGAGTAACGTGACTATTTACATTGGAAACTTGTCTTTTCAGGCAACTGAAGAAGATCTGAAGGAAGTGTTTGCAGAATACGGCGAAGTCAGCCGAGTTAGCCTTCCGACAGACCGCGAGACAGGTAGAAAACGTGGATTTGCCTTTGTCGAGATGGCAGATGATGCTCAAGAAGATGCCGCGATCGCTGAACTAGACGGTGCAGAGTGGTTAGGTCGCGAGCTAAAAGTCAATAAAGCGAAACCGCGTGAGCCTCGTGCAGGTGCGGCTGGAGGCGGTCCACGCGGCGCTAGAAATAATTATTAATCTTGAGACCCAAAGCGGACTGAATTCACGTGATGCAGTCCGCTTTCGCGTTTCTACCCGCGTTGGCTGAGAAATTGACCAGCCATCCCCATCATGTCGCCAATATCAACATCGCCATCGCGATCGGCATCTAGAAAAGCATTCAGGACGGGATTGCCCGTTTGACCGTCTTGCTGTTGCGCGGGCGCTCCGCTTTTTAGCATATTGAGAACGAGCGGCACCAGTACGGGCAGCATCGACATTATCAAGTTGGAGTCGATGCCTGTATGTTGTGAGATGCTTTCGGCGACTTGCTGCTGCATAGAGCCAGGAAAGAGCGCGTTCACAGCTTGGGGATTGTTGCCGAGTCCAGCAAATTGGTTGACCAGCGAGTAAGCTTGGTCGTTTCCTTGGTTTTGTAGCGAGGAACGAACATGTCCGCCGAGGAGCGACATGACCGCTTGAGTTGCGCCAGAATCGATACCCTGATTGCCAGCTACTTGCTGAGCAATGCCTAGAATATTGCCAAGCTGGTCGGTTGAACCTTGTTGTTGCGGATTCGCAACCGCACTGATGATTTGATCAAATAGACTCATAAGGTTTTTCCTTGAAGCGTTTCTATTTTGAAAGCGCACGAACTTTTTGACGATAAAAAATTTGTCTGAGGAAATCAAGAGGTGGTTCTGTATCGTTAGGATTGCTTCAGAATCATTGAATTGGCAAAATTCATCAGAATATTCGTCAGAATAAAGGTTGCCCCTCACGTTTTGACCAACGCTATGCCTTTATCTCGACTGGTAACACTGATTGTCGGCGTTTCTGTCATTTTGGGATTGATCATTTGGCTTGTCAGTTCGCTGACTCAGTTAACTTGGGCGATCGGGAATCCGTTGCTGGCAAATGCGCTGATCGGGTTGGTGATGATTTTGCTGGTTGGGCTGATTGCAGCGTTTGCGTATTATTTTTTCTGGTTGCCAAAGCAGGCGAAGCGGAAAAAACAACGGCGATCGCTGCCGAAAGTTTCAGCGGTCAAATCCGAGGCGGCGCAGGAGAATCTACAGGCTGTACGGCAGCAGATGGCGCAGATTCAAGATGAAGTGGCACGGCGTGAATTGATTCTGAGATCGAAAGAGATCGAGCAGAATTTAGCGCGAGGCGAATTAAAGGTGGTTGTGTTTGGCACAGGTTCGTCGGGTAAAACTTCACTCGTCAATGCATTGATGGGGCAAATTGTGGGTGAAGTCGGCGCACCGATGGGGACAACTGATGTGAGTGCAACGTATCGATTAAAGGTAAAGGGAGTCGATCGAGAAGTGATTCTCATTGACACTCCTGGAATTCTCGAAGCTGGAGTTGCGGGAACTGATCGCGAAACTTTGGCGCGGCGTTATGCAACTGAGGCGGATCTTTTACTATTTGTGCTGGATAATGATTTGCGCCAGTCGGAGTATGACCCATTGAAAGGCTTAGCAGAAATTGGCAAGCGATCGATTGTGGTTCTCAACAAAGCTGATCTCTATACGCAAGAGGATTTAGACGCGATTTTAGCTCGGTTAAGAGAGCGGGTTCGGGGCGTTGTAAGGGTTGAAGATGTTGTGGCGATCGCGGCGAATCCACCGATGATGCAAACCGAAGAGGGCGAATGGTTGCAGCCTGATCCAGAAGTCATGATCTTAATTGAGCGAGTCGCGGAGATTTTACGAACCGAAGGTGAGGATTTACTTGCCGAAAATATCTTGATTCAATCTCAGCGCTTGGGAGAAGAAGCGCGGCGACTCATTGATCAGCAGCGTCGCAGGCAGGCAGAAAAACTTGTCGATCGATATCAATGGATTGGAGCAGGGGTGATTGCTGTCACTGCGATTCCCGGTGTTGACTTACTGGCAACCGCCGCAGTCAATGCTCAAATGATTGTTGAGATTGGTCGGATTTATGGCTGTGAGATCTCGACAGAGCAGGCGAAAGAGATGGCGTTGTCGTTAGCAAAAACGATGGTCGGATTGGGGATTGTAAAAGGTGCGATCGAGCTTGTGAGTACAGCATTGCAAGTAAGCGTCGGCGGATTTTTACTCGGTCGAGCGATTCAAGGGGTGAGTGCGGCTTACTTGACGCGAATTGCAGGCAGAGCTTTTATTGAGTACTTCCGCAATGATCAAGATTGGGGAGATGGCGGTGTAACAGAAGTGGTGCAGCGACAGTTTCAGTTAAATCGGCGCGATGAATTTATCAAAGCCTTTATGCAAGAAGCGGTGATGCGAGTGGTTCGACCTTTACAGCTTGAGATAAGAGAAGAACCGCTCGAAGAGTTGAGAATGCCAGAGTATGAGGAAGTTTTGCTCGATCGAGAAGACACGATCGACGATTGGAAATAGATAAGTAGATTCAGAAACGCTCGCTTACCCTAGCAGCAATTACGGCGTTGATGTAGCTAAAAATTTCGTCGAGTTCTGAGATCGCCTCTAGTTCTAATATTTCTTCTGAACTCAGGGTGTCGGCTTTTTTCTTATCCAGAAGAGTTTGTAGGCGATCGCTCAACTCATCCGTAAATTTAAACAAAGTGAGGTGATTGATCTGCTGAATCTGTAATCCTTTTGGAAGCAAGGTAGAGGGCTTAGGCAAGGTTGTCATGATTGGAGTTTACCAGTGCAGCACAGAGCGATCGTAGCAGCTTGTTTAGAGGAAGTCAGGCTCGATTGAGCAAAAAAGACCGACGATTGGAAATAATTTTTTGCCAAATCTGCATAAGGCTCGATCGCTGTCCCTACTGAGTGAGTGTAGAGGATGAAACACCTTAAACACACACTCAATCAGAGGAAACAATCATGAAACTCATTCAATTCTCCAGCGCTTTGGTTCTTGCTTCGACTCTCTTTACTGGTTTACTTCCCATGCAGGCTCGTGCAAATGATGATTTGTTCGGGAAATTGGCAGACAAGATTCAGTGCAGTACAGCGGATGTTGCGCTCGGTAACAATACTCGCAATAACATTCAACGCAACAGTTCTTCTCGTCAATCTGCGGCTTCTAACAGCAATTCGGCTTGGGGCAATGCCTCGAACAGCCAATCGGGCAAGAAAACGCATAACGATGGCGGTGGCGGATCGGTGAGTGTGCTTGGATTGTTCAGCGTGGGTGGATCAGGTGGTTCACAAGGCAGCCAAGAGAGCAAGTCGAGCAGTTCTAGCGCTTACGGTCGGAACAATGCTGCTCAAAACTCCAGCCGCTCTAGCAACTCTTCTTACAGCGATCGTAGTACTTCTACCGTAGCAGTTGGGCAAGTGAAAGATTGCGATTCTAACAACGCTGCTGCTGCTGCAATTATTACGACAGTTGATACAAACCGGACTGCAAAAGATAT
Organism: Leptolyngbya sp. UWPOB_LEPTO1; assembly: GCF_017302695.1. Taxonomy (NCBI): domain Bacteria; kingdom Bacillati; phylum Cyanobacteriota; class Cyanophyceae; order Leptolyngbyales; family Leptolyngbyaceae; genus Leptolyngbya; species Leptolyngbya sp. UWPOB_LEPTO1. The sequence continues at coordinate 152,024 of NZ_JAFLCJ010000016.1, forward strand.
CGCAAACATCAATGCTGACGTGAACAAGTATGGAATTGATGCTCAAGTGAAAATCAACTCTGATAACAACAAGACGGCAGTTGATTTGTTTAATGCTCAACGTCGCTCTGGTCAAGTCAACAATTTGATTCAATGGTACACACCGCAACGCTAATCGAAACGTTCAGAAACCTAGGATGAACTAAGGGAATGAGGAGGTCGATTGACCTCCTTTTTTGTGATCTTGATTAGCGAGGTAACACATCGTCCAGTCTTAAATTGATATGAGGAAACAAAGGAGAGATAATATTTTCACCTAAGCGAAATTGCTGCGGTTCGTAGAGCTTCCCAACTCGCTGATTGACCGTAAAAGTAGGTTGTTTTGGATCACCGATGAATCGGATGCCTCCAAGCCCACGAAAGTCGATAATCCAGTATTCAGCAATGCCCATCAGCGCGTATTCTTCAACTTTTCGCGCGTAGTCATTTTCCCAATTGGTACTGACAACTTCAACAACCAATTTGACCGATTCACCTCGCACAATCACGGGTTCTTGTTGCCAGTAGGGTTCATTCATTAATGCAGCTTCATCTAGCACAATCACATCTGGACGGCGGGCAGTTGCCTCGTCTCCTGAAGGACGCAAGATACAGCTTTTGGGGATCAAGAACGGTAAGTTTTGTCGATCGATTTCTAAGCTCACTTTGCTGGCAACTTTTCCCGCAACAGCTTCGTGAGGCCCGGTTGGTTCCATATCAATGATTTCTCCGTTCACCAGTTCGTAGCGAGACTGATCGCCGTACTGTTGAATGAATTCCTCGAAACTGAGCAGTCTGAGCGGTGTATATGCCATAGAAAGCTGCCTCTATTCCCGATCGATATCATATCTTTTCTTGCTGTCTTCGGGCTTCGTACAGGATCAAAGCAGTCGCGATCGCAACATTCAAAGACTCTACTCCTGGAGCTAATGGAATAGTGACTTGAATATCTGCGAGTTCAATCAATTCGTCAGACAATCCGGCTCCCTCATTCCCCATCAAGACCAAACTCGGCTGAGTAAAATCAATTTCCCAGTACGTTTGAGTTGCACTTGGAACAGTTGCAATGACTTGCATTCCCTGTTGTTTTGCTTTCAGAATGTCGGTTCTAAGATCTGAAGTAGACATCGGTAGGCGAAACCACTGCCCGGAAGACGATCTTAAAACTTTCGGACTTTCTAAATCCACACAATCGGCACTCAGCCAAAGCCCTTCGACTCCTGCTGCGGCTGCGGTGCGAATGATTGTGCCGAGATTGCCAGGGTCTTGAATCGTTTCGAGCGCTAGACCGAGTTTTGTAAACTGAACGGGCTGAGTATGAAAGCGATCGACAGTTGCGACAATTCCATCGGGTTCAACGGTGGTTGCGATCGCTTTTAAAACTTCCGGTGAAACCAGTTCGATGCGGCTCGATCGAGCTTGAATCTTTTGCCACAGTGATTCATGATTTTGCTGCCAATGCTCGGTATAGCAAACCGTATTCAGCTCAACCCCAACTGCACAGGCTTCTTCAATTAAATGCGTTCCTTCCAATAAAAAAAGCTGCTGTTCTCGCCGTTCTTTGGCGCGATGCAGCTTTCGGAGTTGCTTAACTAATGGATTTTGGAGACTGGTGAGCATGACAGAAAGTAGGGAGTGGGGGGCAAGAATCTAGAATACTATCTCCCCACTCCCTACTCCCCAACAAACTTACGCTTCGTCTAGCGCTGCAATTCCTGGAAGCTCTTTACCTTCGAGCAGTTCCAAACTTGCACCACCACCTGTAGAAATGTGGCTCATTTGATCCGCTAAGCCAACTTTCTCAACGGCTGCAACAGAGTCGCCACCACCGATGATCGTGGAGGTTCCTTTGGGAGTTAATTCTGCTAGGGTATGTGCGATCGCTTCGGTTCCTTTCGCGAATTTGTCCATTTCAAATACGCCCATCGGCCCGTTCCAGATCACGCTCTTGCACTGTTCCAAAGCGGCTTGGAAGGTTTTCACAGAATCGGGACCAATGTCTAAGCCCATCCAGCCGTCGGGAATGTTGTCAACGCTGACGGTTTGGGTATTCGCATCAGGCGCGAAATTGTCTGCAACCACAACATCGGTTGGGAGGAGTAAATCTACTCCTTTTTCTTTGGCTTTCGCTTCTAAGGCTTTTGCCAATTCCAATTTGTCTTCTTCAACCAAAGACTTACCGACTGCCAAGCCGCGCGCTTTGTAGAAGGTGAAGACCATACCGCCACCGATCAGCAGTTTGTCTACTTTGTCGAGTAGGGTTTCGATGACACCGATTTTGCTCGAAACTTTCGAGCCACCGACGATCGCAGCTAATGGGCGTTTGGGGTTCTCGATCGCGCTTTGCAAATACTCTAGCTCTTTCTCGATCAACAAACCTGCAACCGAAGGCTTCAGATACTTCGTGACCCCTTCAGTCGAAGCATGCGCCCGATGCGCAGTTCCGAATGCATCGTTAACATAGAGATCAGCAACAGATGCCAATTTCTCAGCAAATGCAGGATCGTTCTTTTCTTCTTCTTTGTAGAACCGAACGTTTTCGAGCAGAACGACATCACCGGGCTGCATTGCATTCACGGCTGCCGTTGCTTCGTCGCCAATACAATCATTGGTTTTGACGACGGGTTTACCCAGAAGTTCTGACAGGCGAGTGCCGACGGGGGTGAGACGATATTTATCTTCGGGACCGTTTTTCGGACGACCAAAATGGCTGCACAAAATCACTTTTGCGCCTTTGGAAGTTAAAGCGTTGATTGTTGGCAGCGCGGCACGAATTCTCGTATCGTCAGTGATATTGCCTTGTTCATCTAACGGTACGTTAAAATCTGCGCGAACCAAAACACGCTTGCCTTGTAAATCGGCGGACGATAAATCATTAATAGTTTTCTTCGGCACAGTGCTGGCTCCTAAGTGAGTCTTTCTACCTATTTCTTATTTTTCCATTAATCGCGTCACCTACGATCGAAGATTCTGCGATGCTGATAAGTAAGTTGAGAAATTCTGGACATTATGTTTAAAACTGTGTTGTTTCCAATCGATGAAAGCCGCGATTCTCGTCAAGCCGTCGAGACTGTTGTAGAGCTTGTCAAATTTCACCAGAGTCGCCTGATTTTATTATCTGTGGTGGAAGCAAATTCTGATCACCCCGATGCAATGGCTTCGGCAGAAGCGGTAGCGAATTTGCTGCAAAATGCAAAATCGGTATTTTCTCAGAGTGGAATTGAAGCAGAAGCGATCGAGCGTGAGGGCAAGCCTGCCTTTACGATTTGCGATGTTGCAGATGAGATAGGGGCGGATCTCATTATCATGGGCTGTCGAGGATTGGGACTGACGACCGAAGGCGCATCGGATAGCGTTACGAATCGGGTGATCAGTCTTTCTCCTTGTCCTGTTTTAGTCGTTCCTTAAATCGGATAAAAAAGTCGAGCAATTGCAGAGAAAGCGGGCAATCGTCTCCGCTCAATTTTCACTCTCAATTTCCGCAATCCGTGCTGAGGTCGAAGCATTTGTTTAACCGATAAGAGCGCGATCGTACTAGCATGGATTGTCACTCTAGATCTTTGCTATGTCTTCCCCGCCGATTCAATGGTATCCCGGTCATATTGCCAAAGCTGAAAAAGCGCTGCTCGAACAGTTGAAGCGCGTGGATGTCGTGCTAGAAGTTCGAGACGCGCGGATTCCGCTTTCGACGCATCATCCGCAGGTCGATCAGTGGATTGGAGAGAAAGGGCGGATTTTGGTGATGAATCGGATGGATATGATCCCGCCGAAAGCTAAAGAGCAGTGGACAGAGTGGTTTCGCGATCGCGGAGAGGAGCCTTTATTCACAGATGCTCAGCATGGCAAAGGAATTGAAGCGATCTCCAAAGCGGCTCAGGCAGCCGGAGTGAAAATGAATCAAAGACGGCTCGATCGAGGAATGTTGACACGTCCGGTTCGTGCAGTGGTGATTGGATTCCCGAATGTCGGTAAGTCGGCTTTGATTAATCGGTTGCTGAAAAAGCGAGTGGTCGAAAGTGCTCGGCGCGCTGGCGTGACTCGGCAATTGCGATGGGTGAGAATTTCCGATCAGATTGAGCTACTGGATGCACCGGGAGTTTTGCCGAATAAATTGACGAATCAGGAGGCAGCAATTAAGTTAGCCATCTGTGATGATATTGGAGAGGCAGCGTATGACAATCAGCGAGTTGCTTCAGAGTTGATTGAACTGATCAGATCGTCTTCGGCATTGGAGACCCGATATGGATTGGAACTTGGAGATTTAACCGGAGAAAGTTATCTCAAAGCTTTGGCAGAGGCGAACTATAAAAATGATGCAGAGCGGACAGCGCGGCAGATTTTGACGGATTTTCGCAAAGGCAATTTAGGCGCGATCGCATTAGAAATGCCTCCCGAAGATTAATCTTTCGCTAGATAGGCTCTGGATTTTTTCGACTCACCTACAATCTTCGCATGCAGGATTTTAGTCAGTTACTCAAAGACAAAGTGGATTCAATTCGGCATGACTGGGCAGATGCTGTCGCTCACGATCGCCAAATTCCCAGCGCAGAAAGTCTGAGTCAAACTGCGATCGAAGATCACATTGATTTAGTCTTAGTCGCAATGTCACAAGCATTGTCCCAGATTGAAGAAGATGATACCGCAGCAGTTGAGGCAGCTAGTATTTCTCATGGGGTGCTGCGGGCGAATCAGGGATTTGATCCGACAGAAATCGCCCAAGAATATCATTTGCTGCGAAAAGTCATTTTTGAGAGTATCCGATCTGAATTGCTCAAAGGAACGGCTGAAGAATTATTTCGAGCGGTCAATGTGATTGATTCTGTCATTGATTCTGCGATCTCACAGTGTTTTAAAAGCTATGTGAATGAGCGATTACAGGAACTTGAGCAAGTTCAAAGTCAGCTTTCGTTGACGGTTTCAGAATTGAAGCGATTAGCTCGATCGAATGAAAATAGCCTCGCGACTTTGGCACATGAACTGAAAACGCCGCTGACCTCGATTATTGGATATGCTGACCTGTTTTTAAGACAATCGAAACAGGAGCACGATACCTCTGGCATCCGCAAACGTGACCGTGATTCGCTCTCCAGCCTCGATCACATTGAGCAAGTCTTGCAAGGTGGGCGAAGACTACTACGATTAATCAATGATGCACTAGAGCTATCACGATACGAAGCAGGGAAAAAGCAGGTGATTCCAGAAGCGATCGAAGTATCAGAGTTGATGCAAGCAGTGGTGAAAGTGATTCAGCCCTTAGTTGATAATCGCAAGTTGCAGCTAAAGGTCAACCTTGAGTTTGCACCGAAACAAGTCATTAGCGATCCGCTACGATTGCAGCAAGTTCTGACCAATCTGTTGAGTAATGCAGTCCGCTATACAGAGACAGGGACGATCACGCTAACCTGCCAAGAACTCAGTCATAATCGATGGTCGATTTCTATTGCTGATACTGGAATTGGCATTGCACCAGAAGATCAGTTACGTCTGTTTGTCCCATTTGAACAGGTTGGGTCATTCAAGTCGCCGGATAGTACGGGGTTAGGATTAGCGATCGTGGCTCGGCTAGTAGAACTGTTGCAGGGTCAGATTTATCTTTCATCGCAACTCGACGAAGGCTCAACATTTACGGTGATTTTGCCGATAGAAATTGATTAATCTCAATCTCTTGTAGGATTTGCATTTCGACTCCGCTCACCCCATGCGAAGGGCGAAGCGAAGCCGAAATGCAGCTAGTTACAATCCGGTTTCAGAATCGTGTTCGACAGCGTTCGGGTCAACGCCCATCGGTGCAACATAGTTCCGGAAGAAAGTAATTTGTTGCTCAAATTCCATTGCTTTTACACGATCGAGCAATTGCTGTGCTTCTTGAGCAAGCTGATAATCTGCTGGCATCGAAATGATTGTTCCATTGTCCATTCCCTGCGCTAAGAGATACCAGAACAGCAATTTTGTTGTATCTCCCACTGCACCGTATTCCCGAGTCAGTTGAGTATTTCGACGAGCGATCAGATCACGCTGGACGTTTAATTGTTCTTCACGAGGCAGGTCTTTGACTTGATTAAACAATCCTTCTGCGATCGCGGGAGAAACAGTACTTGCTCCAGGAGCAGCAGGCGTAACCGCTCCGCCCATTTCCTTGTAGATAAAATAGAACAATGCAAGCTGTGTATCCGCATCTAAGCCCTGAAATGCTTCGACCAAATCGCTAGCAGTGTTTGAAGTCACGTAAGACATAAAATAATTCTCATTCGACCTCAAAACCGTAACAAAGCGAACAAACTCGCTCGACTTGCGCGAGACAGACGTTTTAACCTAACTGGAGACAGAGGCATGATCCCGGAATCCTCAGCACTGTAGAAAGCGATGTTTCAGCCTTTCGACTTATGCCTCAAGTTTTTGGAAAGCTCCCGACCACCCGACAGCCTTGGATTTCTCTAGGAAATGTCGATCACATTGAAAAGCACGATCGCGGAGTGATTCTCACTTGTGGCACAGCAAAGCTAAGGCTCACGATTCTAGCTGCTAACCTCGTTCGAGTTCAACTTGCACCCCAAGGTGAATTTCTTCCAAGGCGATCGTGGGCAGTCAATCGACCCGATGAAGAATGGGAGCAAGTACCATTTGAGCTAGAAGAAAACGAGATTAGAACCTCTCAAATTCGAGTCGTGCTTCAGCGATCGCCCTGTCGGATTCAATGGTTTGATCAATCTGGGCAACCCTTCGCGCATGATACAGACATGGGCTGGCGAATGGGTCAAATTGCCTGCTGGAAGCGGATTGAAACAGAAGAGCATTTCTATGGATTCGGAGAGAGAGCGGGACTGTTAGATAAGCGATCTGAAGTCAAGACCAATTGGACAAAAGATGCGCTAGATTACGACGCGATCGACGATGAAATGTACCAAGCCATTCCATTCTTTATCGCACTCCGTCCGCAGCTTACCTATGGCATTTATTTGAACATTACACATCTGAGCCAATTTGATTTAGGTGCGTCTGAGCCAGGCATATGGCGGATGCAAGCTCAGAGCCAAGAATTAGACTACTACGTTATTCACGGGGATAGTCCCGCTCAAATTTTAGAAACGTATACGACTTTAACCGGACGGATGCCGTTGCCGCCAAAATGGGCACTTGGCTATCATCAATGTCGATGGAGCTATGAGACTGCTGAAGTTGTGCAGCAAATCGCACATGAATTTCGATCGCGCAAAATCCCCTGTGATGTAATTCACTTCGATATCGACTATATGAATGGATATCGAGTGTTTACTTGGAGTCCAAAGCGGTTTCCTGATCCAGCCAAGTTGATCCAACAGCTTAAACAAGAAGGCTTTAAAACCGTCACGATCGTTGATCCAGGCGTGAAGTATGAACCAGATGGAGACTATCTTCCCTATCACGAAGGCTTAGCAAAAGATTGCTTTGTTAGAAATGCAGATGGCAGCTTAGTTTATGGGTACGTATGGCCTGATAAAGCTGTCTTTCCGGATTTCCTACGGGCTGAAGTTAGGCAATGGTGGGGAGAATGGCAGCGTACGCTCACAGAGGTCGGAGTCGAAGGCATTTGGAATGATATGAATGAACCTGCTCTCACCGATCGACCATTCGGTGATGAAGGAGTCCATATTCCTTTTCCTATGGATGCACCTCAAGGCAATCCTGGAGAAGGGGGAACTCATGCAGAAACGCATAATCTGTATGGCTACAACATGGCAAGAGCTTCAGCAGAAGGATTGAAACAGCTTCGAGATCAGCGATCGTTTGTGCTAACTCGCTCTGGTTTTGCTGGAATTCAGCGCTGGTCGGCTGTATGGACAGGAGACAATCAATCGCTGTGGGAACACCTCGAAATGTCATTGCCGATGCTGATGAATTTGGGACTCTCTGGCGTGAGCTTTGTGGGTTCGGATATTGGGGGATTTGCTGGCAATGCAACCGGAGAACTTTTTGCCCGGTGGATGCAAATCGGAATGTTTTATCCATTGATGCGCGGGCATTCTTCGCTCACAACTGCACAACACGAACCGTGGGTATTTGGAGAACGAGTTGAAGCCATTTGCCGCGAATATATCGAACTCCGTTATCAATTGCTACCTTACCTCTATACCTTGTTTTGGCAGTCTTCTCAGACGGGCGCACCGATCCTTCGACCTCTGCTTTATGAATATCCGACTGATCCAAAAACCTACCATCTGCATGATCAATTACTCCTCGGTTCGTATCTCATGGCGGCTCCTGTGTATCGTCCTGGCGTAGAGTGTCGAGCAGTTTACTTACCCGAAGGAACTTGGTTTGATTGGTGGACAGGTGAAAAGTATGAGGGCAACCAACATATCTTGGCTCATGCTCCACTAGAAAGGATGCCGATGTATGTCAAAGCAGGAGCAATTATTCCCATGCAACCAGTCATGCAGTATGTGGATGAGCATCCGATCGCTCAACTGAAAGTCCGGATTTATCCAGGTGTAGGAGAGTTTACGCTGTACGAAGATGATGGTCGATCGCTGAATCCAGACTATCGAACGACTACTTTCCAGGTGAACGATACGATCGTCAAAATTCAGCCGAGTCACGCCGTTCGCGATCGCACAATGCTGGTCGAAATGGTCGGAGTGGGCGAACAATCAGTTTCAGAAGATGGCAGTGCGAAACAATTGAATTTTCATTCCCATACCTAACAACAAGCTGAATTGTAATTCTTTTACTCAGTAGCAATGTCTCACTTAAAACTCATTGCAATGCGTTGCAATGAGTTATCGTTACTCAAGCCAAAACCATTACTTTAAGTCACTATGTAATCGACACAAATCCATTTCTGCTCAAAATCAAAAATCTGCTGACGATCGAACCGTACAACCGGGGAACGCTGAACTTAATTGTTTAGATAATCGAACTCAGCGATTTCAGGGGACAGATGAAAAAAATTCTGAGCATTGATGGTGGTGGAATCCGGGGAATTATTCCTGCGCTGGTTCTCGCAGAATTAGAGCAAAAAATTGGCAAGCCGACTTCAGAAATTTTTGACTTAATTGCTGGCACTTCAACTGGGGGGATTTTAGCTCTAGCATTGAGCCAAGACGACGGACAGGGAAATCCTCAGTATTCCGCCAAAGATCTGATCCAGCTCTACGAGCAAGAAGGAAAAAACATTTTCCCTAAATCAGTGTGGCAAGATGTTTCTACCCTGTGTGGTCTAGCAGACGAAAAATATCCCAGAGAAGGCATTGATACAGTCCTGGCAAACTACTTTGGCTCGGCTCGGCTCGGCTCATGTCTGACCAAAACGGTAGTCACTGCATATGATATTCAAAATCGTGAACCCCTCTTTCTAAAAAGCTGGCGACCCGGACATCAATCCATTAAATCGGTTGATGCTGCACGTGCAACTTCGGCGGCTCCGACTTATTTTGCGCCTGTGAACATGTCTATCGAAAACAAAGATAGAGTGCTGATTGATGGCGGCATTTTCATCAATACGCCGTCGGTGTCTGCATATGTTGAAGCTTTAAGGATTTTCCCAGATGAGAAAGATTTTCTGGTCGTTTCTTTGGGAACAGGTGAGCTAAACCGACCGATTCCGTACCGTCAAGCAAAAGATTGGGGAATCGTCGAGTGGCTCAACCCCTTGCTGAGTTGTGTGTTTGATGGAGTCTGCGATGCAGCCAACTATCAAATGAGCCTACTACTAGAAGGAAATTATTACCGCCTGCAAACCTGGCTGGATAAGGCAGTAGATGAGATGGATAATGTGAGCGATGAAAACATGGCAGCCCTGAAAGCTGAAGCTGCTACTTTGCTCAAAGAGCATCAAGATGATATTCAGAGACTGTGTAGCATTCTGTAGGCATCGCAATTTTCGGGGTCTAGTCGTTACGTGTATTGAGTGTGGGGAGTGGAGAGCAAGTTGGAGGTGGGTTCTCTCTATCAGATTTATTGGGATGAATTAGTAGGTTTACGGCGTAGAGGAAACAGCGATCGTCCTAACAACGATTGAAAATAGGCTCCACCAACTGTAATTAAAAAGACGAAATATGCGATCGCTTGAACCAAATACAAGCGATCGGTATACCCCAACAATGCGCTCAAAATTGAGCCTGGAAACTGTTCAGCAGGCATGATCTTGCTGAAATTCCACACCATTGGACCTAAAACACAATCTCGATCTTGAGGTTTCGCAAATCGTTCATAGTAAAAACAAAGCGAATCCGATTTGCGATCGACTTGAGCTAATGCATTCATGCCAGCATCAAAATGTCCCAGTGCTGTAACAACCAAGCCAGAGACAATCATCAACAGTAAGATGCCCATAATCATAAAGAACTTCCGGACATCTAACCGAACTCCATATCGAAACAGCAGTGCTCCAATACCAGTTGCAAACCCAATACCAGCCAATGCTCCTAGAGTCGGAACGACTCCCTGCTGAAACTTCCCTGCAATAAATAAAACGGTTTCAAATCCTTCTCGCACAACGGCAAAAAAGATCAGTCCAAAGATCCCCCAACCTGCTTGAGCATCTTGTTTGATGGTTGATGCGATCGCACCTTCCACATCCTGCTTCAGCGATCGGGCATTCCGAGTCATCCAAATCAGCATCCAACTCAAACAAGCGATCGCAAGCACACTAAAACTGGCTTCTAAAAATTGCTCGATCGAAACTCCTGCTGTGCCTGCCTGTTCTACAATCCATCCAAATAACACTCCAATCATTCCACTTGCAGCTAGCCCAACACCAACGCCAGCCCAAACCCAACCTTTCAAATTCCGTCGATTCGCTTTATTCAGGTATGCCAAAACAATGCCAACAATTAAAGCAGCTTCAACACCTTCACGTAGGGTAATCACAAAGGTAGGGATTGCAGAACTCAGATCCATAATCACTCCAAATAACATTCAATCCTTAGGAGTCAGAGTTTTACAAGAACTCTGACTCCTTGCCACATATAGAATTTAGCTTTTAAGAAGCCTTGGCTACCTTTTGAGTGTTGCCCTCAATCTCTTTGACGAGCGCTGAAACCTGATCACTGGTTTTAGCAGGAGTTGCAGGAGGTGTAACTCCTGCCCAGGTTGTGGTCAGTTCAGCCATTTTCGTTGAAATGACTTGATGAGCGTCCGGCTGCGTCTTCAGCATTGCATCAGAAATGCCCTTATAGAGTTCATTTGCATAAAGCACAAAGCCGCGCGAATCCTGGTATTCAATCACTTGAGTAATTTTATTGTTTGCGATCGCGGCTCCATACTCTGAGTTTGCAGTATCTAGTAATCCATTGATCACTTGCAAGACAAAGGCAGGATTTTGACGTTGCGATTCGGGTAACGCATTGATGGCGGTATCAATTGCCTTGATCGAAGTATCATAGCCAGAAGCAACTTTACTCGCATTTTTTGCACCTGCCTTGACTTCATCTTGCAGTGCAATCAGCGGATCTTTGAATTCTGGAACTTTGCGATCGTTCAATTGCTCTTCCACATCGGCATAAATCTCTTCGACAGGATGCCCAATATGAGGTTCTGCTTGATCCGGCTTTTGCAGGTCAAGTAGCTCTTTTGCAACATAGAGATGCCCTTTCATCAAACCGAGCTTCGTCATGTAATCAACATCTCTGGCTTCACCTTCGAGTTTAATATCCTCGATCGTCACCATGTCTTTGATTTGATCAAACTGAGCTTGATTGATCACATTTTTAGCAACTAACTCTTCCGTTTTTCCATAGGGACGACTTGCTTGGATTTTATTAGAAAGCGCAGGAACACCGAGCTTTGCTTCTAGCTTATCTAGCTCGGATAAGATCGCACTGTTAATGTTAATCTTTCTACCGCCATGTGCAGGCTGGCTCGCGGTTGTCGTTGTTGTAGGAGCAGAGCTTGTATTGTTCGCAGTCTGAGAACTACAGGCGATGAGCACACTCAATCCTAGAGCGCATAGGAAATAAGCAAGGAATTTAAGTTGTTTCAGCATGATGGTGTTGATGAAGACAGAAAGAGATCGTTTTATAGGAAAAAACCTATCTCAGGGATTGAATTTAGTCATTGTGTAGCTTAAGTAGAATCTTTGTCAATAATGTGATTATTAAGTTCAGCTAAGCTTTTGAATTCGCAATCACCTCAAACGCTCCCATGCAGCCAGATTCCGCGATGTAGTCTTGATGCGGATGGAACATAAATTTGCCCGTGTGATGAAAACTAAACTCTAAAATGTGCCGTTCTGCGGTTCCCATCGTAATCACATCGGTTTCTTCACTCGGTTCTAAGGTGCGTCCTGTGCGATAGACCCGGAACATATTGGCATGGAGATGAAACGTTGCAACTGGATCGAATTCGATGAGATTCAAGACATAGAGCCGAATCAGTTGATCTTGCTGGATAGGAATTGGATGCTTCATGTAGTAATCCGGCAAGCCATTGAAAGCAAAAAGCTCGTTTTTACGATCGTCATTGACGTCATAGCCTGCCATAATCAACACGATTTCATCGGCAGGCGGTCGCGGAGTCGGAGGATCAACAATGAACATGCCGTATAGACCTTTGCCTACATGTCGCGAGATTGGCTCGATATGACAGTGATAAAGATGGACTCCAAATGGCTCTGCGTCAAATTCGTAGATCTGAACAGCATTGTGTTTGACAGGTTTTACACCATCCATTTCAGCCGAGTGGACTCCGTGAAAGTGAAGTGAATGCGAGTGCCCGGCTTTGTTGTAGAAAATCACGCGAATGCGATCGCCTTGGGTTGCCCGAAAGGTTGGGCCTGGAACTCGTCCATTCAGATTCCAAGTGACAAAAGACGTGGATTGATTGAGTTGCAGCGCCGAGGTGCGGGCTTCGACTCGAAATTCTCTAACCGTTCGCCCATTTTCCTGAGTGACTGTGCCGTAATCAAAATCGCGCAAAACAGCCGCCGGATTCGCTGCATCTTTGGTTTGAGGAATGTCAAACGGTGGAACAATCACGTTTTGACGGTTTTTTGACTGAGCGAGCAGGTTGATTCCAAAAGCTGAGCCAGCGAGTCCTACACCGGATAACAGCCCTAATTGGATCAATTGTCGTCGGCTTAAATGTTGAAAAAGATTAGAAGCTGGCATCGCAGATTTTGAGAATAAACGAGAAGTCGATCGCTCAAACTTCGTCGCTCAAAATTATCAATTATTCTGGATCTAGAATCAAGTGTATTAATAATTATTGTCAGTAATGTTTGTGAAAAGCTCAGCCTTTCGGATTTCTAACGTGCTTGCAGTCAACTTTTGATGCCGATCAAATTTGATCCCGAATCAAGTCAAGCGGACTGATTCGGGAGAAAGGGCAAACGCAAGAAAAAAGTGACGTAGGCTAAAAGCAGTGTAAACCGCTTGAGAGACACTGCTCATGACTCAACCTACGGATGCGCGGATTCTCACGCACTTTGCTGATTTGGCAGACCCTCGC